>WFWG01000333.1 GCA_015491235.1 Ardenticatenaceae bacterium | reverse complement strand
TTCTACTACCGCCACCTCGCAGAGAAGTAGTGCTCCTTTGATGAGCGGCGCCGCACCACTTCTGTGAGTAGGCGACGTTACCAAACGCAATTGGTATAAAGCAGCGCCTCGGCGCCGCTCATCAAAGGAGCACTACTTCTCTGCGAGGTGGCGGTAGTAGAAGGCGACGGCCTCGGTGCGGGAGGAGACGCCCAGCTTCTGGTAGATGTTGCGCAGGTGGAACTTCACCGTCTGGACGCTGACGACCAGCCGGCGGGCAATCTCGGCGTTGGAGAGCCCCTCGGCCACCAGGGCCAGCACCTCCCGCTCGCGCGGGGAGAGGGCCACCTCCTCGCGGGAGGTATGCCGCCGCTCCATGAGCCAGCGGGCCGCCAAACGGGGGAAGACCATGCGCCCGTAGTAGACTTCCCGAATGGCGGCCACGGTCAATTCGGGGTGTTCGGCCTTCAGCGCGAAGCCGTCGGCGCCCAACTCGAAAGCCTCCCGGACGGATTCTCGGTCGTCAAAGGCCGTGAGAACAAGCACCCGCGTGTTTGGAAACTCCTGGCGGAGGAGGCGCAGGCAGGCCAGTCCGTCCATGCGGGGCATGCGCAAGTCGAGGACCACCATGTCGGGCTTCAGGCGGCGCACGCTGCGCATCAGCGCCTCCCCGTCGGTCACGGCGTCCACGACTTCGATGTCGGGCTCGTCCTGGAGCAGTGCCCGCAATCCCTCCAGAACCAGAATGTGATCGTCGGCCAGCACCACGCGGATGGGCCTGGCTTCGCGCTCCTGCCCTTCCGTGTTCGCGCCCATCTTTTCCAACCGTCGCCTCTTTTCTCCAAAGGGTAGCACGGCTTGCCGGGCCAGTCAATCCGGCCCAAAAGGACCACACACTACGCCGGTCGCTTGCGTGCCTGGAAGAAGATATAGGGCCCTTCGCCAGTTGGGCGAGCTTCGTAGTGGGGGCGCAGCCAGCGCTCGAAGAGCCAGTTGGTCAGCGGGTTGGGGAAGGCCACCCACTTGCCGGTCAGCTTGCGGCTTACCAGGCGGGGCAGGCTCAGGTAGTGGGCCAAGTCGAAGGCGCGGTGCCCGGCCGGCGTCATGTAGTAGGTCCACTCCTCCACCACAAAGCCGTAACGCTCCAGCCGCTCCAGCCACGTTTCGGGCGGGTCAGTGTGGTAGTGGAGGGAGTGGCGGTTGAACCAGTCGCCGTAGGCACGAGCCAGGCCCTCGAACCCCAGGCGGCGCAAAAGGGTGCTGCCCAGCAACATGTCGGCGAAGCGGTGGCTGGGCACGCCGAAGAGAAAGCGCCCACCCGGCCGCAACACGCGGGCCACCTCGCGCAGCACGGCCTCGATGTCGGGGATGTGCTCGACCACGCAGTTGGCCACCACCGCGCCGAAGAAGTTGTCGGGGAAGGGGAGAGACGTGGCGCTCCCCACCAGGGGATAGCGGTACACGCCCCGCTGTTGGGCCTCCCGCACCAACTCCTCCTGAGGGTCGAGCCCCACCAGCACCGGCTCCTCGAAGGCCATCGAGGCGAAGTGGCCGTCGCCACACCCCAGGTCGAGCACGGGCGGCTCCAGATCACCCGCCTCCTCGAAGAGGCGACACTCGATGCCGCGCAACAGCGCCCGGAAGGGAGGCACTTCCCGCAAGTGTGCCCGCAGGTAGTCGCGCTTCGAGACGCGCCCGTCCGGCAAGAAGGAAACGGGTTGCGGATACGAGCGCGCCTCACGCCCGCCGATTTCCTCAATCAGCCGGGCGAACAGTTCTTCGTAGCGCTCCACCGTGGTTTGCAAGGAGAAGAACTGCTCGATCTCCTCGCGCAAGCGCACGTACTCCGCGCGGCGGCGAATCACGTCCACGACTGCCTCGGCCAGGGCCTCCGCGTTGCGGGGGGGCACGATGCGCCCCATGCCGGTGGTCTGCACGGGCACGCGCACGCCAGGGAGGTCGCTGGCCACCACGGGCGTGCCACACAACATGCTCTCCACCTGCACCAGCCCGAAGCTCTCGGTGCTGTTGATGCTGGGAAGCACGGTCACGTCGCAGGCCGTGTAGAAGGTGGCCATTTGGGCCGGGTCGAGCACGCCGAGGAAACGCCAGCGGTCGCCCGCCTGGCGCAGGAGCGGCTGGAGCCGCTGCCAGTACTTCTCCTCGCCGATGACGTTCTGGTACTCGCCCGCGAAGAGCACCCGCACGTGGGGGATTTCGGCCTGGATGAGGGGCAGGGCCGCCAGCATGTATTCCACTCCCTTCTCGGTGGCAAAGCGGGCCGCGAAGCCGATAAGCTTCTCGCCGTTGGGGGCGTGGCGCTGGCGAAAGGCCGCCACCGCCTCGGGCGTGGTCTCGGCCACGACCACCGGCGGCGGAATGACCACCCGCTTGTGGGGGAAGCGGCGCAGGAAGCGGCTGTGGTTGGCGTAGTCGTCGGTGTAGGCCACAACGCGGTCCACCATGAGGCCGGCCACCAGGTTGCTCGTGAAGACCGCCTCGTCCACCAAGCGGTTGAAAAGGCCGTCGGGCAACTGCACGTCGCAGTGATAGGTGGCCGTGATGGGACGGCGAACCACGAAGCGCGCCAGGAAGGGCAGCAGCATGGCCTCGATGGGCGTGTTGGGCAGGTTGATGGCAACCACGTCGTGCTCCCTGAGCAGGGGGAGCGCCTCCCGGACGTAGCCGGGCATGATGGCCCCCTTGCTCACCCAGAAGGCCACCGGCACGCGAACCACGTGGACGCCGTTCAGCACCTGATAGCGCGGCAACGTGGCGTTGTAGCGCGAGGTCAGCACGGTCACGTGGTGTCCTCGCGCGGCCAACGCCTCGGCCAAGCGCTGGACGTAAATTGTCAGGCCGGAAACGTGAGGACGGTAGTAGGTGAGCGCAAACAGAACCCGCATGAGCTTTCCCTCGACCCCAGATTGGTTATTCAGCGACTTGCTCGGCGCGTCGCGCCAGCTCGCGGTATCCCATTCCCCGGCGGGCCAACGACCAGATCCCGGCCAAGTTGAGCGTCACGAAATTCACGGTGTGCAAGGCAATGACCACGCTGCGGGCCACGTTGCCCTCGACGCCAGCAAGCAGCAGGGCACCCAGCACAGCCCCCTCGTAGGTGCCCACGCCAGCCGGCGCAGACGGGGCTGCCAGCCCAAGGGCAGCGGCCACAATGGCCAGCACGGCTACCGCGAGGGAAACGTCCAGCGAAAAGGCCCGCAACACCAGCCAGTAGACCAGGATGGCATCACCCCACACCAGCACCGACCAGGCCAACACGGCCACCAGCACCCGTGGCGTGCGCACGATGGAAAAGGCCGTCAACAACTCGGTCAGGCGGGCAGCCCAACGACGGTTGTCCAGCCGGGGCACAAGGGCCAGGCCCCGCTCCAGCAGCGCCTCGGCCTGGGCCTGCCGACGTGCCACCAGCCCCAACCCCAGCAGGACCACGGCCAGCACGAGGCCCGCCGCCACGCCCAGGCGGGCCGCACCCGGCGAGATGGGCAGAAAAGGAAAGAGGCCGAAAAAGAGCAACAGGACGAGCACGCTGTCCAGCAGGCGCTCGAAGACGGTGGTCGAGAGGGCGTGGGGCAGGCTGACACGCTCCCACTCCGAGATGAGATAGCTGCGCACCACATCCCCCGCGCGGGCCGGGAGCAGGTTGTTGGCCAGGTACCCGATGTTCACACCGTCCAGAAGCGCGCTGGGGTCGAGGTCACGAGCCGGCCAGAAGAGCACCGACCACCGGCGCGCCCGCAACCACAGGCCCAGCGCCGTCACCACCACCGACAGCCCCAACAGGCCCCGGTTGGCCTGTTGAAAGGCCGCCCACACCTCCCGCCAGTCCGTGTTCCAGAAGACCAGCACCAGCAGGAGGCCACTGATCACAAAGCCCAGCGCGTATCGTCGCATTTCCCTCACACGCTCTCAAACACAGATCGAGGTCACCGTTACTTGAGTGCCTGCCGCGCCAGCACAACCACCAGCGGATGGTCGTAGACCTCGAACCCCTCGTCAGCCGGCCCCAGCGTGACGGTCACGGGTGCAGGGGGCGCCTCGAACCAGGCGGCTGGAGTGGGCAATCCGGCGCGGGCGAAGGGGTTGTCGCGAAACGAGACCGGCCCCAGGCGCGGCTCCACCCGCCAGATGCGCACCACGCGGAAACCGGCCTCCTCAGCCAGAAGGTGCCGGTACACGGCCGCCTGCCCTTCGCGCCCCTCCGGGCGGCGCAGGAGAGGAAGCCAGACGCGCGGGCTGGCCAGCACCACGTAATCGGCCCGCTCCAGCGCCCGCCGCCGTTCCCCAGGTTCCACTGTGGTATCATATCCGTCAAGCTCAATTTGTCGAAAATTGGCCGCCCGCTGGCCGGGAAGCGGAACGGGCAAGGGATAGTCCCAGCGCTCGAGAGCCACCACGGCGCCGGGCGGCACCTGTTCGTGGAGCCAGGCCGACGCTTGAAGCCAGGGGTGGGGCTGAGCGTAGATTTGGCTGAAAGCGAAAGCCCAGCCCAGCGCATTCGCGAGGGTCAGCCCCGCCACGGCGCCCGCCAGCCGGGGAGTGCGCTTTCCCAGTTCCACCAGCACCCGGCTCCCTAGGACATACATGGCCGGAACAGCGGCCAGCCAGTAGCGGGGGAATTTGGCGAAGAGGCCGCCCACCAGCAGAACGAAAGGCACACACCACGCCAGCACCACCAACTCTGGTCGGGTGGCCTGCCCCCGCGCAGCCCGCGCCAGCGCCACCAGCAGGCCGCCCCAGGCTACCAGGGCTGGCAGGAAGCCCAGAAACCAGCGCGCTTGCTGGGCGAACGGATACAGGTAGGGCCGTGTGCCCACGTACTGCTCCGTGAAGGGGGCCACCCACACACCCCGCACCATGCCGGCCTCCGCCGCCAGGCTGCTGAGGAAGCGGGGCCAGTCGAGCAGAGCATAGGGGTTGGTCAGGGCAAAGGTAGCCCCGGCCGCCAGCGCGCTCACGCCGAACCAGCCCCAGGCAGGCCGCGGCCACCGCCGCCACGCCCCCGGCGGTGCCGTTGGTCCGGCCAGCAGGTGGGCCGCCAGCAGGGGAAGGAGCAGCAGCCCCCCAGTAACCTTGACGCCCGCCGCCAGGCCCACCAGACCTCCCGCCATCAGGGGCCATCGAGCCGAAATAACAGGCGACCTGTCGGATGCCAGCCGAACCATCGCCAGGAGGGCCGCCAGCACGAAAGGCGTCAAGAGGGTGTCGGCCGTGTAGAAGTGGGCGTACTGCACGTGGAGCACCGTTCCGGCCAGCAGGGCCGCCGCCAGCCACCCAACCTTCGGACCGCCTACCGCGCGCCCCAGCAAGAAGGCCAGCCCAACGGCCAGAGTGTCGGCCAGGGCTGCCAGCAGGCGTGCTCCCGCCACCAGGGGATCCAGCCCCGTCCACGCGGCCAGGGAACCCGCCAGAGGCTTCGCCAAAGCCGCCAGGTAGACGGTCACGTGGCCGTAGGGAAAGTGGCGGGGGATGGCCTCATCCACATTCCAAAAGGGGTTGAGGGGGGACGTGCGCCCCAGCACCACCCCCGCAGGTCGCCAGGCGGCCACCTGCTCGGCCACCGAGAGCACAAAGCGCTCGTCCGGGTGGAACAGGTAACCGCCGTCCCAGGCCAAGCCGTAGAGGCGCAGTCCGACGGCCACCAGGAGCACCGGCCACAGGCCAAGGTGGTCTGCCCCGAGCAACGCGGCCAACCGCTGCTTCATGGACGACGCCTGCGCCGTCTTTTGGTTCTGGTGGAAACAGGGGCGGACTCAGCCTTGAGCCGCTCCACCTCCTCGGGCGTCAACTCGCGCCAGGCGCCGGGGGACAGGCCGCTCAGCGTGAGGTTGCCCACCCGCAGGCGCACCAGGCGCTTGACCGGGTGGCCCAGCGCCTTCATCATGCGCCGAATCTGGCGCTTGCGCCCCTCGCGCAGCACAATGCGCAGGGTGGAGGTGTGCTCGCCCCGGCGCTCGACCCAGGCTTTGGCCGGGGCCGTGCGGCCATCCTCCAGCACGATGCCGCGCCGGATGGCCTTCAAGTCTCGCTCGTCGGGCGTGCCGTAGACCTCCACGCGATACTCCTTCTCGTGTCCGTAACGGGGGTGGGTGAGGCGGTTCACCAGGTCGCCGTCGTTGGTGAGGATCAAGAGGCCCTCGCTCTCCTCGTCGAGCCGGCCCACGGGCACCAGGGCGTGCTCCCGTGCCTTGGGCACCAGGTCCATCACCGTGGGCCGCCCAAAGGGGTCACGCACGGTGGTAATCACGCCACGCGGCTTGTTGAGCACCACGTAGCGCCGTTTGAGCCGGTCGGGGCGGATGCGCTCGCCGTCCACGCGGATTTCGTCCCGCTCAGGGTCCACCTTCACGCCCAACTCGGTTACCACCCGGCGGTTGACCTCCACACGTCCCTGGCGGATGAGTTCTTCGGCTTTGCGGCGCGAAGCCACACCAGCCCGCGCCAGCACTTTCTGAAGTCGTTCTTCGGGCATGTGTCTTGTTCTGCCTTCCGTCAAAGTTCGTCCGGCGCGCACGCCAACAGCGTTCTTTCCAAATTGTGAACGCAGAAC
>WFWG01000332.1 GCA_015491235.1 Ardenticatenaceae bacterium | reverse complement strand
CTATGAGACCATCGGCGGCGGCATGGGCGCCCGCCCCACCAAGGACGGCGCCTCGGCCGTCCACACCCACATGACCAACACCCTCAACACGCCGGTGGAAGCGCTGGAGTACGCCTATCCCCTCCGCGTGGTGCGCTACGAAGTGCGGCGGGAATCGGGCGGACGGGGGCGCTACCGGGGCGGGGACGGCATTCGCCGGGACATCGAAGTGCTGACCGAGGCGCACGTGAGCCTGCTGACTGAGCGGCGGCGCTTCCCGCCCTACGGACTGGCAGGCGGCGAGCCGGGGGCGCGCGGCGAAAACGTGCTCATCCGCAACGGGCAAGAGCACCCGTTGCCGGGCAAGGGCAGCCTCGTGCTCCAGCCGGGTGACGTGCTCAGCGTTCGCACGCCGGGCGGCGGGGGCTACGGGCCGCCGCGAGAGAAAGAGGGAAGCAAAGGGACGAAGGCGGAAAGTTGTCACGTCTCCCTCTCACGCTCCATTACAACGAGCGCCAACTCGATGTCATCGGTCTAGTGGATAGCGGTGCCACGATCAACGTATTGCCCTACGATGTCGGCCGGCAACTTGGCGCGGAATGAATGGTCTGTTTGGCGTAAAATTTGCGCGCCCAGGCTGCCATGTCACGCCCCCGCACGGACGAAGGGCAAGAAGACCCGACACGCCGGTTGCGGTTCCCATACCCAAAACCAGTCCTTGAACTCGGCCCGGTGCATGGCGCGAATACCGCTCGGCTCCGGGTAGAGGCTGACGATCTCGGCCTGAAGCCGAGCGGCGGTCTCCGGCCCCCATGTTTCTGCCCTGGGCGTTCTACTCAGGCAAGCAGGGTAGGGTGTACCGTCAATCTCCACCGAGGTAGTCCCGCGCTTAAAATCAACCACTATCTTGATCTCGTGCCACCGTGTATCCGGAGTCAAGTACCCCACACCTTCCCATTGCCCCTCGTTTCCATCTGCCTTCCAGGTACGGATTTCGCCGAAGATGTCCATCCAGGGGTTCAAGACCCACTGGAAGCCCACCCCGTAGTCCAGTCGGGTCGTACTTCCGTCCCACACGAAGAGGCCGCCTTCCAAAGTCTGAGCGTTCAGGTCAAAGTTGTCGGTTGTGGGCAAGTAAGGGAGGCGGAAGGCAAACCCGCACGTGTGGATGTACTCGAAGGCGTTCTCGTCCACGATTCGCTTGAAGGTAATGTTGTGCGCCATGATTCGGCGCCGGCGAATGTTGGCCCGCAGTTCGCTGTAGGTTGTGTAGTGGACCGTCTCTATGTCACTTGGGCCCACTGGCGGTTCACCGGGGGCCGCGTAAACCCCGTCACCTACGACCACTTCCCAGCCGGTGAAGTTAGGGCCTTCGTAGTGTTGCCAGGAATCCGCACCTGCGCGTGGGGGAAGGCTCAACGATAAAGGAGCAAGGCCGAGCACTTTAAGAAAATCCCGTCGCCACATTTTCGCCGAACCCCATGCTACCTCACTATCCGATGGACGATCGGAAGAACGCCACGGCCAGCAAGATGTTGTCGCTGCTTCGATTTTACCAACAGTATACCGGCATTTTGACGAAGTGAACAGTGCGCCGTTTGGTATCAGTTTGGCCTTCTGGTTCAACACCGGTATAATGTACTTGCCTGTGGCGAGCGGGTCACGCAGCAGAGGAGATAAAGCGCCGAGGGCGAGGACGCCCCCGCATCGCGCGGGGGCGTTTTGGTTGCAGGGCTCTGGCCCACCCGAAACTTCATATGCTGGATCGAGCCCCCAAAACCATCCGACTTCAGGAGGAACGATGGAGGCAGAACCCCTCACACACGCACCACGGCTGTCTGCCGGGCATGAGCTCGCCCGCTACTGTGTGGAAGTGCGCTCCAGGCTCAAGCCCGACCCGGCAGGCAGCCGCGTGGTGGAGACGGCTGCTGCCCACGGCTTGCGCCGCGTGCGCGCCTGTGAAGTGCGCCGCCTGTACTTCCTTAAAGGTCACCTCTCGCTCGACGACGTTACCCGCCTTGCCCGAACGCTTCTCGCCGACCCGGTCATTGAAACTTTCTCCTGCTGGGCCGGTACAGTTCCTTGCCAGCCCGCCCATTCCGAAGAGCACATCGTGGACGTGGCCCTGCGGCCCGGCGTCACCGACCCCGTGGCCGAAAACCTGGTGCGCGCCGCTCGCCTGGTGGGGGTGGACGGCGTCGTCCAGGCGGCCACCGGCCGGCGCTACGTGCTTGAGGGAAACCTGACCCCTGAAGAGTTAGAGCACCTGGCTGTAGATGTCCTGTGCAACCCCCTGATCGAGCACCACGCGGTAGACCGTCCCGTGGACCCCGCCTTCGTGGCAGCCCAGGAGGCCGACGATACGGTGGAGGTCATCCCGTTGCGGGACGCCGACGACGCCATGCTGGAGGCCATCAGCCGGGAGCGTCGCCTGGCCCTCAACCTGGAGGAGATGCGCGCCATCCGGGCCTACTACCGCCGCGAGGGGCGCGACCCCACCGACGCTGAGCTGGAAATGCTGGCTCAGACCTGGAGCGAGCACTGCGTCCACAAGACCTTCAAAGCCCGCATTCGGTACACCGGACCAGCTCCGGGCGCGCCCCGCGACGCGCCGCCCGTCCACCAGACGGTGGACGGCCTGCTGCGCTCTTACATCCGGGCCGCCACCGAGCGAGTGGCCAAGCCCTGGGTGCGCTCGGCCTTCGTGGACAACGCCGGCATTGTGGCCTTCACCGACGAATTGGACGTGGCCTTCAAGGTCGAGACCCACAACCACCCTTCGGCCCTGGAGCCTTTTGGTGGAGCCAACACCGGCGTGGGCGGCGTCATTCGCGACATCCTGGGCGTCAGCGCCCGGCCCATCGCCAACACCGACGTGCTCTGCTTCGGCCCCCAGGACCTGCCCGACGAGCGGCTGCCGGCCGGCGCCCTGCACCCGCGCCGTGTGGCCGCCGGCGTAGTCCACGGCATCGAGGACTACGGCAACAAGATGGGCATCCCCACGGTCAATGGGGCCATCTTCTACCACCCCGGCTACACGGCCAACCCGCTGGTCTTCTGCGGCTGCGTGGGGATGTTGCCGCGCGGTTCCCACCCGACCCAACCCCAGCCCGGCGACCTCATTGTGGTCGTCGGGGGGCGCACGGGGCGCGACGGGTTGCGCGGGGCCACCTTTTCTAGCATGGAAATGGACCAGACCACCGGCGAGGTGGCCGGGAGTGCTGTGCAAATCGGTCACCCCATTCAGGAGAAACAGGTGCTGGACGTGATTCTCCAGGCGCGGGATGAGCGCCTCTATCACGCCATCACCGACTGCGGCGCCGGGGGCCTCTCCTCGGCGGTGGGCGAGATGGGACGCCGCATCGGGGCCCGCGTACACCTCGAGCGGGTGCTGCTCAAGTACGCTGGCCTGCGCCCCTGGGAAATCTGGCTCAGCGAGGCCCAGGAGCGCATGGTGCTGGCCGTGCCGCCCGACAGGTGGCCGCGCCTTCAGGAGATTTGCGCCCTCCACGACGTGGAGGCCGTCTGCATCGGCGAGTTCGAGCCCACGGGCCGCCTGCGCCTCTTCTACGGTCAGCGCCAGGTGGGTGACCTCTCCATGCGCTTCCTCCACGAGGGGTTGCCCCGCCGTGAACTGAAGGCCGTCTGGCCCCCGCCGGAGTTGCCGCGCCGGAGCCGCACATCGCGCCGCTCCCTCTCCCCGGCCGAAGCGCTGCTGGCCCTGCTGGCGCACCCCAACATCCGCTCGCGCGAGGAGGTGGTGCGCCGCTACGACCACGAGGTGCAGGGCGGCACAGTCGTCAAGCCGCTGGTGGGAGCCGCCGACCACGGGCCGAGCGACGCCGCCGTGGTGGTGCCCCTCGAGGTGGCCGAGGGGGCGCAAGGGGATGGGCCGGTGCCCGCCCTGGCCCTGGGCGTGGGGCTTTGTCCCCAGTACGGTGAGCTGGACCCCTACGTGATGGCCTGGGCAGCCCTCGACGAAGCCCTGCGCAACGTGGTGGCCGTGGGTGGGGACCCCGACCACACGGCTGTGCTGGACAACTTCTGCTGGGGCAACCCCAACCTGCCCGACCGCTTGGGAGCTCTGGTGCGCTGCGCCCAGGGATGCTACGACGCGGCCGTGGCCTACGGCGTGCCCTTCATCTCCGGCAAGGACAGCCTCAACAACGAGTATGCCGACGCCGACGGCACGCGCCACGCCATTCCGGGCACGCTGCTCATCTCGGCCCTCAGCGTGATTTCCGACGCTCGTGCCACGGTGACAATGGACTTGAAGGAGGCCGGCAACGCCCTCTACGTGGTGGGCGACACCCGGGCCGAACTGGCCGCCAGCCACTTCCTGGAAGTCGCCGGCGGTGAGGTGCCGGGAGCCGAGGCCCTGCCGGCGCCGGTGCCCAACGCGCTTGAGCGGCTGCGGGCGCTGCACGCCGCCATTCGGCGCGGGCTGGTGCGCGCCTGCCACGACTGCTCGGAGGGTGGGCTGGCCGTCGCCCTGGCCGAGATGTGCCTGGCCGGCCGCCTGGGGGCCGAGGTGGACCTGGGCGCCGTGCCCCGCGCGGCCGGCCTGGACGACGACCGGGCCCTGCTCTTCTCCGAGTCGTTGACCCGCTTCGTGGTCGAAGTCACGCCCGAGAGGGCCAAGGACTTCGAGGCGCTCATGGCAGAGGCTGGCGTGCCGACCGCCCGCGTGGGCAGCGTGGCGGCCCACGGGCGCCTGCGCGTGCGCGGAACGGGCGGCGACGTGGTGCTCGACCTGCCCGTGACTGAACTGGAGCGCGCCTGGCGCGGACAGCCGCCCGACGGCCGGCGAATCCGCGCGGCGGGGCAGCGGGCTACCGGCGCGCCCGCCGTGGGCCGCGCCCCGCGCGTGCTGATTCTCTTCGCCAGCGGCACCAACCGGGAGCGCGAGGCCGCGCTGGCCTGTGAGTTGGCCGGCGGCCGGCCCGAAGTCGTGCACGTGAACCAGCTCATCCGGGGCGAGCGCCGCTTGCGCGACTACCACATGCTGGTGCTGCCGGGCGGCTTCTCCTACGGCGACGACCTGGGCGCCGGCACCCTCTGGGCGCTGGAGTTGCGCCACCGGCTGGGCGACCAGGTGCGCCGCTTCGTGGAAAGCGGCCGGCCCGTGTTGGGCATCTGCAACGGCTTCCAGGTGCTGGTCAAGGCGGGCCTGCTGCCCGGCGAGGCGTGGGCACCGGCAGGTGGCGAGCGCGCGGTGACGTTGGCCCCCAACGCCTCCGGGCGCTTCGAGTGCCGCTGGGTCTGGCTGGCGCCCAACCCGCGCTGCCCCTCCCCCTTCCTGGAGGGCCTGGAGGAACCCATCTACTGCCCGGTGGCCCACGGCGAGGGACGCTTCGTGGTGCGGCCCGACGTGCGGGAGGCGTTGCAAGCCGACGGCTTGATCGCCCTCACCTACACCACGCCCGACGGCTCGCCTGTGGAATATCCGTACAACCCGAACGGCTCGGACCTGCACGTGGCCGGCATTTGCAACCCGGCCGGCAACGTGTTGGGGCTGATGCCCCACCCGGAGGACCACATCTTCCCCTGGCAACACCCTCGCTGGCGGCGGGGTGAGCGGGGTTTGGACGGGTTGCGCCTCTTCCAAAACGGCCTGAAATTCGCCTAAACGCCTTTGAGGAGGGACAGGTGCTGAGTATTGAAGAGCTGACCCAAGCCATTCCCCACGCGGTGGACACCGTGGACGTGCCCGGCCTGGGCGAGAAGCACCAGGGCAAGGTGCGCGACATGTACCGCCTCGACGGCCTGCGGGTGCTCATCACCACCGACCGCGTCTCGGCCTTCGACCGCGTGCTGGGCTTGATTCCCTACAAGGGGCAGGTGCTCAACCAGTTGAGCGCCTGGTGGTTCGCCCAGACTGAGGACATCGTGGGCAACCACATGGTGGCCGTGCCCGACCCCAACGTCACGGTGGCGCGGGAGGCTCAGCCGCTGCCCGTGGAGGTCATCGTGCGGGGGTACATCACCGGCGTAACCAAAACTTCCCTGTGGTATCTCTACTCCCAGGGCGAACGCCGGCCTTACGGCATTCCCCTGCCCGAGGGGCTGCGCAAGAACGACCCGCTGCCCCACCCGGTCATCACGCCCACGACCAAGGCCACGGGTGGCGCCCACGACGAGCGGCTCACCCGCGACGAAATCATCGAGCGGGGCCTGGTGCCCGCCCCCCTCTGGGAGCGCGTCGAGGAGGTGGCCATGGCCCTTTTCGCCCGCGGGCAGGAGGTGGCCCGCCGGGCCGGGCTGATCCTGGTGGACACCAAGTACGAGTTCGGCCTGGTGGACGGCGAGCTGGTGCTCATTGACGAAATCCACACGCCCGACTCCAGCCGCTACTGGGTGGCCGAAACGTACAAGCCCGGCAGCGACCAGGAGCCCGAGAACTTCGACAAGGAATACCTGCGCAAGTGGTTTGCCGCCCAGGGCTACCGGGGCGAAGGCGAGCCCCCGGCCATGCCGCCTGAGTTCGTGGCCCAGGTGGCCCAGCGCTACATCGCCGCCTATGAGAAGCTGACCGGCCAGACCTTCCAGCCGGGCGAACAACCCGCCCGCGAGCGCATCGCCCGCGCCGTGGCGGCGTGGGTCCGCGAGCACGCCGTGTAACACCAATTGGGTCTACAAATGCCATGTATTCACCGAAATGGCTCGGCGCCGCCGCCCCACTCGCCCACCCAAAGGGAAAAATTGTTGAGCACTGGGCAGGGAAGAGGAGGAATGCGCGATGACAACCCTGATGCCATTTGTGCCCATCATCATGGGGTCGAAGTCGGACTTGAAGCACGCCCAGGCCATTGCCCGCGCGCTGGACGAGTTCGGCCTGGCCTACGAACTGCGCGTGGCCTCGGCCCACAAGGTGCCGGCCCGCGTGCTGGAAATCCTGCGCGCCTACGAGGCCGACCCGCGCCCCAAGGTCTACATCACGATTGCGGGCCGCTCCAACGCCCTGAGCGGCCTGGTGGACGCCCAGGTCACCGCGCCGGTGATCGCCTGCCCGCCCATCTCCAGCACCTTTGCCGGCGCCGACATTTTTTCCTCGCTGCGAATGCCCAGCGGCGTGGCGCCGGCCGTGGTGCTGGAGCCGGAAGGAG
Source organism: Ardenticatenaceae bacterium (assembly GCA_015491235.1). Taxonomy (GTDB): domain Bacteria; phylum Chloroflexota; class Anaerolineae; order Ardenticatenales; family Ardenticatenaceae; genus WFWG01. The sequence goes on along the minus strand of WFWG01000332.1, from coordinate 1,768 downwards.
CCGCCCTGCTGGCCGCCAAGATCCTGGGAGTGTACGACGAGCAGGTGCGTGAGCGGGTGGCCGCCTACCAGCGCAGCATGGCCGACAAGCTCGTCCAGGACGACGAGGAAGTACAGGCTTTGAGTCGGTGAGGACGCCGTGCCGGTGTGTCCTCACTGACTACTGATTACTGGCCACTGACCACTGAAACAGGGGGAAGTATGCGCACTGTCTGGCACGCTTCGGTCCTACAGGAAGCATGTGGCGTCTTCGGCGTCTTCGCGCCCGGTCGTGACGTGGCCCGCATCACCTTTTTCGGGCTCTACGCCCTTCAGCACCGGGGACAGGAGAGCGCCGGCATCGCCACCTGCGACGGCCGCACGGCCTACATCCACAAGGGCATGGGGCTGGTGTCGCAAGTGTTCAACGAGGAGAACCTGCGCCCCCTGCGGGGCCACATGGCCATTGGCCACAACCGCTATTCCACCACCGGCTCCTCCCACATCCGCAACGCCCAGCCTTACCTCATTGAGACCATACATGGCCCCCTGGGTGTGGGACACAACGGCAACCTGACCAACGCGGCCCAATTGCGCCGACTCCTGTTGGAGCGGGGGGTGGGACTTTCCTCCACCAGCGACAGCGAAGTCATCACCCAGATGCTGGCCGCCCCGCCGGAGGTCTGGCTGAACGGCCACACCCCCGACACCCCTTCCGGCGACCGGTGGGTGGAGCGGATTCGGGCCTTCATGCACCTGGCGCAAGGGGCCTACTCGCTGGTGATTCTCACCCGAGACGCCATCTACGCCGTGCGTGACCCGCTGGGGCTGCGCCCCCTCTGCCTGGGGGCACTCGACGAGGGCCACGTGGTGGCCTCGGAGTCCTGCGCGCTGCTCACCGTGGGGGCCACGTTCCTGCGCGAGGTGGAGCCGGGCGAAATCGTGCGCCTGGACTACAACGGCATCACCTCGTTCGAGGGCAAGCCCTCGGAGCGGCGGGCGCTCTGCATTTTCGAATACGTCTACTTCGCCCGCCCCGACTCGCGCTTCGAGGGCCAGATCGTGCACGAGGTGCGCCAGCGCATGGGCCGCCAACTTGCCCGCGAAGCTCCCGCCGACGCCGACATCGTGGTTGGCGTGCCCGACTCGGCCACGCCCCACGCCATCGGCTACAGCCTGGAGTCTGGCATTCCCTTCACTGAGGGGTTGACCAAGAACCGCTACATTGGCCGCACCTTCATCCAGCCGGACGACAAGTTGCGCCGCGAGGGAGTGCGCCTGAAGTACAACCCGCTGCCCGCCAACCTGGAGGGGCGCCGCGTCGTGCTGGTGGACGACTCCATCGTGCGCGGCAACACGGCCGGCCCGCTGGTGCAACTCCTGCGGGAGGGAGGTGCCCGCGAGGTTCACGTGCGGGTGGCCTCTCCGCCGGTTCGCCACCCCTGCTTCATGGGGGTGGACATGGCCACCTACCGCGAGCTGATTGCGGCCAACCTGGACGTTGAAGCGATCCGCCAGCGCATCGGCGCCGACAGCCTGGCCTACCTGAGCCTGCCGGGCCTGCTCCAGGCCGTGGGCGAGGCCCTGAACCTGCCGGAAGGAAGTCACTGCACGGCTTGCTTCTCCGGTCAGTATCCGGTCGAAGTCCCCGACTGGCTCTTCGCCGAAGACCGCGAAAAATTGCTCTTCGAGGGCATGTGGGGGGTGTAAGTGATGACCTCTAACCACGGATTTCACAGATTGCACGGATTCGGTTAAAAATCCGTGCAATCCGTGGTTACCCCTTATTC
>WFWG01000331.1 GCA_015491235.1 Ardenticatenaceae bacterium | reverse complement strand
CTGAGTGGGTATGGCGAATGCGTTGTCAGGAAAGGGTTTCTCCCTCTACCTTGTTGTCCGAGAAAGAGTTGCCCACCCTGGAAATATTGTGCAGTCGCTGGCAAGCAGAGGAACAAGCTATGCGCTCATTTCTGATGGGCCTCTCTGATGAAGAGTTAGCAGGTACTGTGCAGTACACCACGACGCGCGGCGTGCCACATGAGAATGTCCTCTGGCATTTGTTACTTCATGTGGTGAATCATGGAACGCAATTTCGCGGCGAAGCTGGTATTCTATTGGCGGAGTACGGTCATTCACCAGGGGACCTGGACTTGATTGCCTTTTTGCGAGAACGGGGGGATATTTGAAAATCAAGGCGAGTTGTACGCCCAACACGCGCTTGCACCTGACGCCGCTCCGCTGAGCTACGCGGCGCAGGTGAAGCGCAAACCGTTGGGCTCACTGGAGCAAGCAATGAAATATCGGATCCTGACGGATGCCGATCTCAAGCGAGTTCTCTCTGTGGAAAAGGCCATTGACGCGGTGGAACGGGCGATTCTTGCCCACGCATCGGGTGAACTCATGGCCCCTCCTCGCTTCTCTGTGAGTGTTGACCACGGAGCTTTGGTGTTTACGGCGGGCGCGGAGACACTCCATTCCCAAACCATTGGCTTTCGTGTTTACGATACTTTTCAAGACAGCTCCCCAGGGCACGTCCAACTGGTCGCCGTCTTTGACAGCCGAACAGGGCGCTTCAAGGGTCTTGTCATTGGCAACATGCTTGGGGCCATCCGAACGGCGGCCATTAACGCGGTGGCCTTGAAGTACATGGCCCGTCCTGACGCGAAATTCTTGGGCATCCTCGGAAGTGGCTTTCAGGCGCGCTTCCACTTGCGAGCGGCCCTCGCTGTCAGGCCATTTGAGCAGATCGCGGTTTATAGCCCAACTCCTGAGCATCGTGAAGCCTTTGTCGCGGAAATGGAGGCCGAGGTCCGCGTCCCCATTCGGGTAGAACAGTCGCCGGAGGACGTAGTTCGGAATGCCGATGTGTTGATCTGCGCTACCACCAGTCGAACGCCGGTTTTCGATGCGAAGTGGCTGAAACCCGGCACGCATATCAACACCATTGGGCCGAAATTCAAGGATGCCCATGAGATTTCACGGGAAGTCGCTCGGAAAAGTGAGGTGATTGTGACCGACTCGTTGGCTCAGGTTGACGCCTACTCAAGACCGTTCTTCTTGGCGGATACACTTGAACGTGAGCGAATGATAGGGTTATCCGATGTGGTTGCTGGCAGACAAGCAGGCCGCTTGTCGGACAGCGGCGTAACTCTTTTTTGCTCTGTGGGGTTAGCGGGAACTGAGGTGGTAGTCGCAAATGAGGCCTTGAAGGAGTTGGGATAGGTACGCCCACCCCCGCTGCACCTGACGCCGCTTCCGCTGGCGCTCCGGTGAGCGGCTGAGCCGGACCGTTAGGTTGCCACGATCGGAATTGAGATGGCAAACTTGATCACCTATCGCGAAGGTGTCAATGTCCCTCCCCTGCAAATGAGCAACGGCCTGACCTCGGTCTTTGTGTCTGTGCTTTCGTTAGCTGCCTCGGCGCTGGCGGAGACCGATCACCAACGGGAGTTGGCTGTCTGGATCGCGTCCCGCGATCAAGCCGTGTACGGCCTTGGCTTGGTAGGATTTGATCTTGCCGACTTGCCTTGGAGTAAGAGCAAGTTTGCAGAAGATCAGGCGTTCCTCTTAAGAGTGATCGAAGCCGCCAAAGCGAAGGTGGGATGGGAACATCTCGATTACTCCCCGAACGAAGCGTGGCTTTTTGATTGTTTGGACCACTTCGCCGAGATGGTCCGCGCGTTTTCCGTTGAGCACGCGCTGGTAGAAGAAGAGCGGATATGGCCGTTTGGCGGTAAACCGGAAAGTTTCCGCCTGTGTACCGAACATCACGTCTATCTTCACAATATGGGATGTGTGCTTTGCAACGGCGGATGAGCGAACGGCCAAGGCGCGGCCTAATTTCATTTGTGGTGAACTCTCTGTGCTTGGTCGCTTTGCTCCCTCCCTCACCAGCCGCTGAGCCACACGTTAGACAGGCGATTTTCCCCAAGGTATGCTAAACTAAAGGAAAACGTGCTGTTATTTCGTGCAGGATGCTCGCCCAATGCCCACCGTCAAGCGCATAGGACCGTATCGGTTTTTCTTCTATGCCGGCGATCGTTCCGAGCCGCCACATGTGCATGTGGAGCGGGAAAACAAAGTCGCGAAGTTCTGGTTGGCCCCTGTGCGATTGCAGTCAAGCGGAAGGTTTCGCGCGCACGAAATACGGCGTATCCAAGGCCTCGTCGAGGAACACGAACAAGAATTTTTGGAGGCGTGGTATGAGTACTTTGGTGATTGAACGTCAGGCCCGGGCAGAAAACGTAAAGGTCACAGATGAGGAGCTCATTGTGGAACTGGATGATGGGCGTACAATTATCGTGCCCTTAGCCTGGTTTCCCCGACTTCTGCACGGAACGCCGGAAGAACGGGCCCATTGGCGTCTTATTGGAGATGGGGAGGGCATTCATTGGCCCGATCTGGACGAGGATATTGAGGTGCGCCACCTTCTGTTAGGGATACCTTCTCAAGAGACACAGCGCTCCTTACAAAAGTGGCTCCAAAGTCGTAAGCAAAGGCGTGTTTAAGGAGGCGGAAGAGGGCCATGCCTAACTCCGCGTGCAGCGGGCCGGCTCCGCCAATCTCATCCTCCTAAGTCCAGAAGCCACCGCCTGACATCCGCCGCAGCCGACCTTCCTCCGCTGGCACTCCGGCGGGCCGCTGAGCTTTTCGTTCACCGAAATGGCTCGGCGCCGCCGTCCCACCCACCCAAAGAGGAAAAAATTGTGGAGAACTGGGGCGGTGAAGCCGCCCCAGTTCTCCATAATTCTTCTTCTCTATACGGCGGCGCCGAGCCGCATCTCTGCTCAAGCCTTCGGAATGGCCCGCCGCCCCACATTTTCAGGGGGCACCAGGATTGAAACATGTTGTTTGAGAAAGCAATTGGTATAACGAAGAAGAGTTGGAAGCGAGTTGGTGGAATTCCTGTTCTTTTGAGAAAACTGGTATAATTGGGAGCGTGCGGCAAAACAGAAGCCGAAGGCAAATGAAGCACGATCAGTCGTTTTCCACGGGCCAGTATCGCTTTGCTGCCGATGCCATGTTGGGCCGGCTGGCGACGTGGCTGCGCTTGCTGGGGTACGACACCTTCTACGAGCCCCACATTGACGACCAGGTGCTCGTCGAGCGCGCCCAGGCCGAGGGGCGCATCATCCTGACCCGGGATGTGCAGTTGACCAAGCGGCGCGGGGTGCGGACGCTGCTCGTCGAGAGCAACAACGTGTGGGAGCAGTTGCGCCAGGTGGTGCAGACTTTCTCGCTTGCTCGCCGGCCGGAGGGGAGCCGGTGCCCGCGCTGCAACCTGGCGCTCGTCCCGCTGGACAAGGAGAAGGCAGCCGGACGGGTGCCCGAGTACGTGTGGCAGACACAGGAGGCCTTTCACGAGTGCCCCAAGTGTCGCCGCGTCTTCTGGCGCGGCACCCACATCGCCCACATGGAGGCCCGGCTGTCCGAAGTTTTTGACGAGTAGGGAGGTGAAACCATGCGCATTGCCGTGGGGAGCGATGAACGCACACATTTGACCGACGTGGTCGTCGAGGAACTGCGCAAGCGAGGACATGAACTCATCCTCTTCGGCCCCCTGGCCGAGAACGACCCGGACGTGGACTGGCCCCTCACGAGCCGCAAGGTGGCCGAAGCCGTCGCCTCGGGTGAGGCTGACGAGGGCATCGTCTTTTGCTGGACGGGAACGGGCGCCTCGATTGCGGCCAACAAGGTGCCCGGCGTGCGGGCGGCCCTCTGCCACGACGCCGAGACGGCCCGGGGCGCGCGTATCTGGAACCACGCCAACGTGCTGGCCTTGAGCCTGCGGCTCACGTCCGAAGCGGTCGCCAAGGAAATTCTGGACGCCTGGTTCAGCACCCCCTTCTCCGACGACGAGTGGAACCGACAACAGATCGAGCGCATTCGCCAGATGGAGGCCCAATACGCCGGGGCGAAACCTGTTCAGCCGTAGAGGGAAGCGCCAATGCAGCTTTACAACTCGCTCACAAAGCGCAAGGAACCCTTCTCCCCCTTCGGCCCCTTCGTGACGCTCTACGTCTGCGGCGTCACGCCCTACGACACCACCCACTTGGGCCACGCGTTCACCTACGTGACGTTCGACGTGTTGGTGCGCTACCTGGAGGCCCGCGGGTATCGCGTCTGCTACACTCAGAACGTCACCGACATAGACGACGACATCCTGCGCAAAGCCCGCGAAGTGGGCAAGGCGTGGGACGAGTTGGGCCGCGAGCAGACCGAGGCCTTCGTGCGTGACATGGCCGACCTCAACGTGCGCCCGCCCGACTTTTATCCCCGCGCCACCTGGGTCATTCCCTACATCATCAAAATCACCCAGGCGCTCGTGGAGCGGGGCTTCGCCTACGTGCGGGAGGGCAACGTCTACTACCGCGTGCACGCCGACCCCGAGTTCGGCAAGCTGAGCCGCATGGACTACGCCGAAATGCTGCGCGTCGCCAACCAGCGGGGCAATAACCCAGACGACCCGCTTAAGGACGACCCGCTGGACTTCGTGCTCTGGCAGGCGGCCCAGCCAGGCGAGCCCTCCTGGGAGAGCCCCTGGGGGCCGGGCCGCCCCGGCTGGCACATCGAGTGTTCGGCCATGAGTTTGCAGTTCCTGGGCGCCACGCTGGACATCCACGGCGGCGGCGCCGACCTGCTCTTCCCCCACCACGAGTGTGAAATTGCCCAGAGCGAGAAGTTCACCGGCCAGCGCCCCTTCGTGCGCTGGTGGGTCCACGTGGCCATGGTGCGCAAGGACGGCGAGAAGATGTCCAAGTCGCTGGGCAACCTGGTCCTCGTGCGGGACCTGCTGAACGCTGGCTTCTCACCCGACGCCATTCGCCTGAACCTGCTGCATCACCACTACCGCCAGCCGTGGGAGTGGAACGCGGACGAACAAGAGGAAGCTCAGGCGTGGGCCGACGACCTGACCGGCGCGCTGGCTGTGGCGGGCGGCACCGGCACGCCCCTGGACGCGGCTCCCTTCCGCCGGGCCTTCGAGGCGGCCCTGGCCGACGACCTGAACGCCCCCCGTGCTGTCGAGGCCCTGCGACAACTGGCGGCGGCTGTGCGACAGGCGGCTGGCGAGGGGTGTGACGTGCGCGATGCCCAGCGCACTTTGCGCGACCTGGGCCACGTGCTGGGCCTGCGGTTTGGCGAACCGCCCGCGCCTGCTGTCGTTGAGGGCTGGCGCCGTCTGTTGAAAACCGGCACACGCAATCCCGAGCGCACACCATGAACACCCGGCGCCCTTTCCGACAAGATGGCCGCAACGTGACACCCCGCGTGCGCCTCCGGTGGCCGGTTGTTCTGCTGTTCCTGGTGCTGCTCGTTAGCACGGCCTGTGGGCCGCTGAAACGGGGACCAGACACGTCTGACTGGCCGCGCGTGGAGCGCGTCGTTGACGGCGATACCATTGTGCTGGACAACGGCACCATCGTGCGCCTGCTGGGCGTGAACACCCCCGAGCGGGGACAGCCCTTTTATGAAGAAGCCAAAGCCTTCACCGAGGAGTTGACGCTG
>WFWG01000330.1 GCA_015491235.1 Ardenticatenaceae bacterium | reverse complement strand
GGCGCCTTCCCGTGCCAGGTAATAGGCCGTCGCCACCCCAATGATGCCCCCCCCTATGACCAGCACGTCGGGTGTCATGGATGCCTCCAACTCGGTAATGGTGCCCTTCCGAAACGCCTCACACGTTCAGGCGGGTGAATAGAGAAGGGGCGGGCACGGGGCCCGCCCACACGGTTCCCATCTTGAGGCGGAGAGGGAGGGATTCGAACCCTCGAGGACGGGTCTACCGCCCTACACGATTTCCAGTCGTGCCCGTTCGTCCACTCCGGCACCTCTCCGCGACGGAAGCAGCCGCTACTCATTTTACACAAAGCGCGGGGGTTGTCAACCACTTGGCCGCCCCCTTTGTCCTCCGGTTCCCTGCACGTAAGCGCGCACGCGGTCGCGGTTGCGCCAGCCGTGGGGCAGGCCCTGGGGATAGCCCCACATTTTGGCCAGGTCGCCGGTCACCCGGATGAGGGGCACGAGAAGGGCGGCCAACACCCACTCGTGGAGGCGGAGAAGGCTCCTCATGCGCCAGAGCCGCTTGTAGGGCGTGTAGAACATGGCTGCGCTGCCGGCCGCCCACAGGCTAGCAGCCCACGCTGGCTGCCGTCGTCCCAGGACCAGCAGCAGGGGAACCAGCACCAGGTAGGTGCCGTAGCGCACAGCGTGGCGCCAGGGCCAGAGCAATCCCTGCCCGTCGCCGAAGGCGTATTGGCGGTACTGACGGGCGAAGGCCCGCAGCGTGGGGCGGGGGCGGAAGTAGACCACGGCGTCCGGCTCGTAGGCGATCCGGAACCCGCACGCTCGCACGGCCAGGTCGAAGAGGACATCCTCGGAGAAGTCGGCCCACTCGGGGTAGCCGCCCACTTGCTCCCACACGTAGCGGCGAAAGGCCACGCTGCGGCTGCTGGGCATGAAGCGACCCCGCCCCATCTCCTCGCGGGCCGGCAGGGTGGTGGCCGCCAGAGCTGCCTCGAAGGTGCCGTGGGGGTCGGGCAGGAAGAAGCCGCTCACGAAATCGGGCGGGTTGGGCCCCTCGAAGTGGCGCAGCAGGCGCTCCAGCCAGTGGGAATCCAGCCGCACCCCCGCGTCCGTGACGGCGATCAGGGCGTGCTGGGCCACGGCGATGGCACGGTTGCGCCCCCGGCTGATGTTGGCGCCCGGCTCCACGAGGACGCGCAACGGCAGGCGGCTCTCGTAGGCGCGCAGGGCAGCCACCGTGCCGTCCGTGGAGCCACCGTCCACCACCACGACCTCGTCCGGGGGGCGCGTCTGGGCCAGCACCGACGCCATCAAGGTGGGGATGCTGGCCTCCTCGTTGAGGACAGTGAGCACCAGGCTAACCGGCTCAGGCATGGCTTAGCGCTCCGGCAATGCGGGCGGCCACAGCCGCGTTGTTGACCAGCAGGGCCAGGTTGGCCTGCAACGTGGCCCCACGGCTGAAGCGCGCCAGGGCGTTCAGCAGGAAGGGGGTGAGGGTCGGACCGCTCAAGCCACGGGCGTGGGCTTCTGCCTCGGCCTCGGCCAGCCAGGCGAGCACCTGCTCAGCGGGCACTTCTTGGGCGGCGGGAACGGGCACGGTCACCAGCACACCGCCTCGCCCCAAGGCCAAGTGAGTTCGGATAATCTCGGCTGCCTCCTCCGGCGCTTCCACGCGGCAGTCCACCGGCAACCCGCTGGACCGGCTGAAAAAGGCGGGCAACTCGTCGGTCTGATAGCCCAGGACGGGCACCCCCCACGTTTCCAGCCATTCCCGCGTGCGCGGCAGGTCCAGGATGGCCTTGGGGCCGCTGCACACCACGGCCACCGGCAGTGTCGCCAGGGCAGGAAGGTCGGCGCTGATGTCCCAACCCTCACCCCGGTGGACGCCGCCGATGCCGCCGGTGGCGAAGACGCGAATGCCCACCTGGGCCGCGGCCCACATGGTGGCGGCAACCGTGGTTGCGCCGATCGCCCGGCGGGTCAAGGTGACCGCCAGCGTGTGAAGGCTAACCTTAGCTACCTCGCCCTCAGCTAGCCGTTCCAGTTCGGCCGGCTCCAGCCCCACGCGCACGTGGCCGTCCAGCACGGCCACCGTGGCAGGCGTAGCTCCCTCCGACCGCACCACGGCTTCCATGCGGCGGGCCACGTCCAGGTTGTGAGGGGCGGGCAGGCCGTGGGCAATGACAGTGCTTTCCAGCGCCACGACGGGGGCGCCAGCCACAAGGGCCTGCTGGACGTGTGGGTGAACCGTCAGCACTTGAGGCTTCATCCTTCAGAGCAACCGGTCGTAGAGTTGGTCCAGGCTGAGGTCGGGACAGACAGTGTCGGAGCAGGAGATGGTCAACGCGGCGGCGCTCACCCCCAGGCGAACGGCCTCGTCCACGGGAAAGTCGTTCAACAGCCCGAAGACGATGGTGGCCGTGAGGGCGTCACCCACGCCAGTCGAGTCAACCACTTCCACGTCAATGGCGGGCACGCGGCCGGATTCCTCGCTGGTGGCGAAGACCACGCCTTCTTCGCCCAGCGTAATGACGGCAATGCGCACGCCTCGGGCCACCAGGGCACGGGCCGCCTCCAATGCCTCGTCAACAGTGCGCACTGGCCGGCCGCACAGCACCGCCGCCTCGGCCGCGTTGGGCGTGATCAGCCAGATGTGGGGCAGGTGCGGGCGGATGCGCTCGGCCAGGAAGGTGGTCGTCGGGTCAACACACAGGGGCACCCCGTAGCGGCGACACAGGCTGACCACGGCCTGGATGGTCATGGGGGAGGGGTTGGCATCCATCACCACGGCCCGCGCCTTCCGGAACCAACCGCGCCGGTCCACGATGTAGGAGGGAGAAAGGAGGTACATGATGCCCATGTCGTCAATGGTCCAGCGGGGCTCGCCGTCGTCGTTGAGGAAGGCCAGGTAGGAGCCCACGCGGAACTCCGGCGAGCGCAACACCTGGCTCACGTCCACCCCCGTGCTGGCCGTAACGTCGAGCAGGTGGTCCCCGAACTCGTCGGCGCTAACGGCCGAGAAGAGGGCCACCTTGAGTTCCAAACGGGCCAGGTTCTCCGCGATGTTGCGCCCCACGCCGCCCACACTGAGGCGGATGCGCCCGTGGACCGGCCCCTCCGGGCCAGGGAAATCAGCCGCCTTCACCTTGATGTCGAAAGCCGAGGCACCGATGACCAGGGCGTCCCACACGCTGTCGTTCATCACACCAGCCGCTCCCGCACGATAGCGCTTGCGTAATCCATGGCCGACACCACGATCACGATGGCCCACACGGCCGTGGCCGCCGAGTTCCACTCCAGTTGGTTGATCCACCGCCGGAGTTCCAGGCCGATGCCGCCGCCGCCCACGAAGCCGATGATGGTGGACATGCGCACGTTGATGTCCCAGTGATAGACGGTGAAGGAGACGTAGGGCGGCACAATCTGGGGAATCACGCCGTACCAGATGACTTGCAATTCGTTCGCCCCGGTGGCCCGGATGGCCTCAATGGGGCCGGGGTCAATGCTCTCGGCTGCCTCGGAGTAGAGTTTGCCCAAAGACGCAATGGTGTGCACGCTCAACGCCAGCACGCCAGCAAAGGGGCCAAATCCCACCCAGATGGCGAAGATGGTCGCCAGGATCAGTGGCTCGATGGAGCGCATGATGTTGAAGAAGGAGCGCACGACGACGTACACCGTGTTACCCCAGAAGGTGGGGGGCATCAGGTTGCGGGCTCCCAGGAAACTGAGGGGCACAGCCACCATGCCGCCAAACGTGGTGGCCATGAGGGCCAGGAAGACGGTCTCAATGATTTTGTCAACGGTGGTGCGCAGGGCGGCGCTGGGACGCAAGGCCGCCGCCTCCCACTTCACCTCGGCTTCCAACATGTGCACGCCCCCCTGTTGCTCCAGCAGGGGCGGAATGTCGGTCTCCACGGTAAAACGCCCCTGGTCATCGGTGACGAAG
>WFWG01000329.1 GCA_015491235.1 Ardenticatenaceae bacterium | reverse complement strand
TGCGCTGGCTCTTCGACCCCACCAGCCCCCTCTACATCAAGCCACGCCCCGACCCCGAGTTGTTGAAGTGGCTCTGGCGCTTTCGCGGCGCGTGTACAGAGGTGGCCTTCCGGCGGGGAATGGGCCCCCTCCATAAGCTTTCCGCCCGGAGTGTGATCCTCTACCGCGCCCTCGTCGAGGAGGAAGGCATCGAAGCCCCCTTTGAGCAGCGTGGCCTGTTGATGGTCTACCGCACGCCCCAAGGGCTCGAGGAGGGGCAGCAGTGGGCCGAAGCCGTGCGCGCGCTGGGAATCGAGCCAGAAGTCTGGTCGGCGGAACAGGTGCGCCAGCGGGTGTCCTGCGCTCGCCCCGAGATTGTGGGTGGCATCTACTACCGCGAGGACGCTCACATGGAACCGGCCAACTTCGTGCGCCAGCTTGCCGAGCGCGCCCGCGCCCGTGGTGTCACACTTCAAGAACACACGGAGGTGCTGGACCTCGAGGTGAAGGGGAACGCCGTGCGGCGTGTGGTGACCACACGGGGCACCTGCGCTCCCGACCAGGTGGTGCTGGCGGCTGGCGCGTGGGCGCCGGTGGTGGCCCGCAAGGTGGGCCTGCGCCTGCCCATCCAGGCAGCTAAGGGGTACAGCATCACGGTGCAGCGCCCGAACGGATACCCCGAATTGCCGCTCATTCTGGACGAGGCCAAGGTGGCCGTCACGCCGATGGGGCCGTGGCTGCGCTTTGCTGGCACGCTGGAGTTGGCCGGGCTAGACCTGAGCGTGAACCCCGTGCGGGTAAAGGCCATCCAGCGAGCCGTGAGCCAGTACCTGGCCCTCTCCCCGGAAGAGGAACCGCTGGTGGAGCTGTGGCGCGGCCTACGCCCCTGCACGCCCGACGGCTTGCCCATTATTGGCCGCGTACCGCACCTCCCCAACCTGATTGTAGCGGCCGGCCATTGTATGCTGGGCATCTCTCAGGGGCCAGCCACTGGCAAACTGGTAGCTGACTTGGTTTTGGGGCACGAACCCGACATTGACCCCACGCCCTTCCGGGTGGATCGTTTTCTTTAGCTGTTCCGTAGCGCACGGGGGGCTTTGACGGGGTTGGGGGAATGAGGTACCATTACACGAGAGATCCACTACTTTTCTTGGGGGAGCGGATTCATGACACCTGACCCGATCGCATTTCAAATTGGTCCGCTGGTTTTCCGCTGGTACGGCTTGCTCATTGTGCTGGGAGCGCTGGCCGGGGCGTGGGTGGCCTCGAAGGAGGCTGAACGCCGGGGCATCCACCCCGACCACGTCTGGAACGGGTTGACACTGGCGCTGGTCGCTGGTGTGATTGGTGCCCGCTTGTACCACGTAATTAGCAGCCCTGCTGGTCAGGAATCCGGCTGGCGGTACTATTTTATCGAACAGCCCTTCATCACGATAACCGTGTTGGGGTGGCAGATTCCCTTTCCTTCAGCCCTTGCCATCTGGCAGGGAGGGTTGGGCATCTACGGCGCCGTAGCCGGTGGGTTGCTGGCCGTCTGGTGGTACGGCCGGCGCCACAACCTGGATGTCCTCTCCCTCTTCGACGTGGGGGCTATTGGCCTGTTGCTGGGTCAAGCCATCGGCCGGTGGGGCAACTTCTTCAACCAGGAACTGTACGGCAACCCCACCACCCTGCCCTGGGGCATCCCCATCGCGCCTCAAAACCGCTTGCCCCAGTTCGCCGACCTGCCCCTCGACACCCGCTTCCACCCCACCTTCCTGTACGAGTCGCTCTGGAATTTTGCCGGTTTTCTGCTCTTCCTCTGGATTTCCAGGCGCTTCGTTCACAAGCTGCGCCGGGGTGACATGATCTTGCTCTACTTTATCTGGTACCCGTTGGGACGCTTCTTGGTGGAGTTCCAACGGCCCGACGCGTGGACGATTTTGGGCGTTCCCACGGCCCAATGGATTGCCGTGGCCTCGATTCTGGGCGCGGGCGGTTTGCTCTGGTACCGCCACCGTCGCCCCCCGGCCGAGGGCGAGGTGGTGGCTGAGATGATGATCAAGCACCTGCCGCGCGCCCAGCGCCGTGCCCTGATGCGGGAGAAGGGACGGTATCGGGGGTAATTCCCATGCTTTCAAAGGTGATCGTAGAGGGGTACAAATCGTTCCGCGACCGTCACGAGGTTCCGCTGGGACGGTTGACCTTGTTGGCTGGTGCCAACAGTTCTGGAAAGTCCTCATTGATGCAAGGTTTGCTCCTCCTGAAGCAGACTTTCGACCTCTCTTCGGATCCCGGCCCACTCTACTTGGTCGGCCCTCACGTCACCTTTGAACGCTCGTGGGAGTTGACGTGGAAAAAACAGAAAGAAGCTGCTCTTCTGCTGGGTCTTGTGCTTGACGAGGCTACAGCCGTTGAGGTAAAGTTGAAGCTCCGCAAAAAGCCACGAGGGGCACCCCCCTTTATGATTCAAAGGTGTACCTGGAAACGGCATGGGAGGGAACTTGAGCTCGTGCCGCAAAAGTCTGTTCGTGTACAGGAGGTGACCCGGTGGCTTGGAATAGCTGGCGAAGTGCCAGCCAAGGCGAAAGTGCCCGTGGAGCCCCGCCGCACGTTTCTCGTTCCCGTTTTGGCCGGAGAATGGTCAGAGACTGGGGAGCGGTTCGAGGAAGAGATTTTTGCCCCGGTCGAGCGGGCAGTGCGGGGGGTGCTGCACGTGCCGGCGTTGCGAGGAAATCCGACTCGCACCTATCCGGTGCGGGCGTACACGCCGGGGGCACCTGTGGGCTCGTTCCTCGACTACGTTGCCAGTGTGCTGGCTGAGTGGCAGCGAAAAGAGGACGAACGTCATCGGCGCGAAAAACTCCAGGCGTTCCTGCGCAAGATGGGACTTACCTGGAAGATCCAAGTCAGACATTACACCGACACACAACTCGAAGTGCTTGTGGGACGCACGGCTAAACCCCTGCAAGGTGGCGCGAAAGATGTGGTCAACATGGCCGATGTGGGCTTTGGGGTTTCTCAGGTCTTGCCCGTGCTGGTGAGTTTGCTGGCGGCTGAACCCGGTCAAGTGGTTTACATCGAACAACCGGAGATCCACCTGCACCCCAACGCGCAGGTGGCATTGGCCGACATTGTGGCCGAAGTGGTTGCCGAGCGCCCGGTCCAAGTCGTGTTGGAGACACATAGCCAATTGATGCTGGTGGCATTGCAAAGAGCAATTGCACAGGGGCGTCTCCCGGCAGAATCAGTCATCTTGCATTGGTTCGAGCGCGATGAGGAAGGCGCTACACGCATTTCCACAACCGGTTTCACGCCGGATGGGGCGTTCGAGAACCCAGAAGTGCCCGAAGACTTCAGCGCCGTAGCAAATGGGGTGATACGAACGTATTTGGAAGCCGCGTGGACACGTCAAGAGGAAGATGCTCTACATTACTGTTGACACGAGTGTCGTCCGCGCAGCGGGACCCGACACGGATGCCTGGCGTGTGTTGGATACAATTGAAAACCATGTGGTCAGCGGCAGACCGGCTTACGGGATTGCCTTGTCGGACGAGTTGAAAGACGAATGGCTGAGGCCCAGGAGCCAAACGCCGCCTTCCTCCAACAGGTGGAACTATTACCTATCTCGGTTAGCATATGAGTGGATGTTGCGCCTTCAGAATCGTAGGCGGGTGCGCCACGTCGGATCCGTTCGACCCTGCCAAGCGCAAGTGGGACCGGCAATAACCCAAGGGTTTTCCGATCCAAACGTCCGAAAGGCTGTGGCCAAAGACCTCCATCTGGTGCTGACGGCGTTCAAAGCCGACTGGCGCATCGTTTCGGCTGAGCGGCGGCTGCGGCGTCACCTTCAGCGGGCTGCCGAAAACTGGGCGCCGGGATTACGCTGTCTCTTGTGGCCCGCCGATTTGAGCAGTGCTGTACAATGGCTTCAATTTGGAGCACCTAACGACCCACAATACCGCTTATAATACCAATCGGGCGTGGAAATGGCATGAGGTCACGTACT
>WFWG01000328.1 GCA_015491235.1 Ardenticatenaceae bacterium | reverse complement strand
GTTCGCCTTAATTGACTATTCCCGCAACGGCACACTGCTCAACGGTCGCCCCGTCAACGCTGTGGCTTCCCTGCAAGACGGCGACCTCATCCAGGTGGGCTCGACGACGTTTGTGTTTCAGAGGGTGAGGAGGTAAGTAACGTTATGTTCCTCCACTCCCCCTCAGCCTCTTCCAGCGACATCTCCAGCCAGCCCTCCACCAGCCGAGCCAACGCTTCCCTGTCCCCCACCCTTTCCAGCGCGGGCCACTCGTCTGGTGGAACCCCGCGGGTCAGCAGCCAGAGGTAAGCCGTCGTCCACACGGCCTGCTGTTCTGCCTCGCTGTAGCCCTCCAGCCGGCCGACAAACGTCTCCTCCAGCGTGGGCCAGCGTCCCTCATCCACCAGCGAAGCCACTGCTCCCACGATGGGCACGTCGAAGAGAGGATGAACCTGGTGAATTTCGCCCGCCCACGCGCGCGCCACAGCCACCCGTGCGGCCCGACGCTGGGGCGAGGTGGCGGGGAGCCCCTGGAGCAGTGCCCACGCCGCGCGGGCCCGGAGATCAATCGTGGGCTCGATCGTCCACCAGGCGACCGAGGGCGACTGAACCCGCAGCATCAAGCCAGTCGAAGAAGCGGTGCTGGCCCATCCACCCGACGGCCCGAAGAGTTCCACCGTGAGGCGAACGGGCGGCACGCGCTCGCCGGGCGCCACGGCCTCCAGATCGGCAATGAGGCGCGGTAAGTCGGTCAGCGCTGGCGTGACGGTGCGGTTCTCCTTCTCGTGGAGGGTCAACTCCACCCGGTCGAGCACCAGCGTGCGGGGTTCGCCGAAGTGTTCCGCCAGCGGGGGAAAAGTCAGTCGCCATCGTCCCGCAACCCGGCGGACGTAGAGAAGTTGATGGACCGTCAACGAAAGACCCTCGAAGTCCCACGGGCCCACCACGGTCGCCTGCACGATGTCCGTGCCCTCCACAGAGCGCACCTGGCGCACCTCCACCGGCCCGTCGAAGGGAGGCACGAAAACGTCGGGGGCACGCAGAAAGGTCTCCCGCCAGGTGGGGTCGGCGGCCGGGTCGGTGAGCGCCGTCAGCCCGCCCGTGTCACCCGCCGCCACGAGACGCACGACCTCGTTGGCCAGAGGTGTCAATTCCCCGCGCACCGCGCGGCTCTGGCGTCCCACCCGGCTGACCAAGGAGAAGCCCGCCACGAGGGAGAGCACGACCACCACGAGAAGGAGCAAGGCTACGCCCCACTTGCCCGAGGATGTCCGGCGGACTTCGCCTGTGGTGTTGGTCTCCACTCCTCACGCCCTCCTTTATGGGCTTCTCGGCTTCACCTGCAAGAAAACCGTGTCGGTGGCTCGCCGTCCGGTTTCGTCCGTCACCTCCAGTTCCAACTCCCACCGCCCCACGTCCTGGGGGCCAAAGGGGGCCTTCACGACCACCACGGGCTGGTCGCCGTCGGCCAGCACCTCGCCCAGGCGGGCGGCTCGCTCCGCTGGCGTGCCCACAATCGTCCACCGGTAGCGCACGATGGTGCCACCGTCGGGGTCGAAGGAACCCGAGGCGTCCAGCCGCAAATCGTCACCAGCCCGAAGCGTGATGGTGCCTCCCGCTTCGGCCACAGGGGGCACCGGCTCGGCCAGAACACAACCGGTCAGCAAGAACAGCGTGACGCCCAGGAAGCACAGATGTTTGAGCGCGTTCATCCCACTCCCGTTCCCGTTGGTGTACGCGGGTAAGCATACCACAAAATGCGTCTTTTGTCTCATGGGCCTGGAGGTCATTGCCCCACGCCCCCGCCCCGGCGTTCACGGGGAGAGCGGCCAACTTTGCGGTAGAACAGATGTTCTGCTATCATAAAGGAGCCCGTTTTACAGTTCACCATTTTTCGGGTACAGTTGGCAAACGGGCATCCACCTCGAACCAGAAAGGACGAGCGAAATGAGGGCCATCGGAAACGTTCTGCAAGTGGACATTGACCAGGAAATCCGGGGCGCCTATCTGGACTACGCCATGAGCGTGATCGTGAGCCGCGCCCTGCCCGACGTGCGCGACGGGCTGAAGCCCGTCCACCGCCGCATCCTCTACGCCATGTACGACATGGGCCTGCGGCCCGACCGCCCCTACAAGAAGAGCGCCCGCATCGTGGGCGAGGTGCTGGGCAAGTACCACCCCCACGGCGACAGCGCCGTCTACGACGCCATGGTACGCATGGCCCAGGACTTCGCCATGCGCTACCCGCTGGTGGACGGGCAGGGCAACTTCGGCTCGGTGGACGGGGATGCGCCCGCGGCCATGCGCTACACCGAGGCCCGGCTGGCGCCCATTGCCACGGAGATGCTGGCCGACATCGAGAAGGAGACGGTGGACTTCACCGACAACTTCGACGGCACCCTTCAGGAACCAACAGTGCTGCCCTCCGCCCTGCCCAACCTGCTGGTCAACGGGGCCAGCGGCATTGCCGTGGGCATGGCGACGAACATCCCGCCCCACAACCTGGGTGAAGTGTGCGATGCCCTTTGCTACCTGATTGACCGCTACGACCACATTGATGAGGTGACCGTCGAGGACCTGATGCCGTTCATCAAGGGGCCAGACTTTCCCACCGGCGGCATTGTGTACCGCTACCGGGACGACGGTCGCCACGACGGCGCCGACACCATCCTCAACGCCTACGCCACGGGCCGGGGGCACATCGTGGTCCAGGCCCGCACCCACGTGGAAGAGATGAGCCGCGGGCGCCACCGCATCGTGGTGACGGAGCTGCCCTATCAGGTCAACAAGGCCAACCTGATCGAGCGCATTGCCCAGCTCGTGCGCGATGGCCGGCTGGAAAACATTACCGACCTGCGCGACGAGAGCGACCGCACGGGCATGAGGGTGGTCATCGAGCTCTCGCGCAACGCCAACCCCAGCCAAGTGCTGGAACAACTCTTCAAGCTCACGCCCCTGCGCCAGACCTTCGGCGTCATCATGCTGGCACTGGTGGACGGCCAGCCCCGCACGCTGACCCTCAAGAGTGCCCTGCAACACTACCTGGAGCACCGCATCACCGTGGTGCGCCGGCGCAGCGAGCACGAGTTGGCCCGCGCGCGCCGGCGAGCCCACATCCTGGAGGGGCTGCGCGTTGCCCTCGACCACCTGGACGAAGTCATCCAGCTCATCCGGCGCTCCCGCACCACCGAGACGGCCCACAAGAACCTGAAGCGCCGCTTCAAGCTCAGCGACGAACAGGCCACCGCCATCCTGGAAATGCCGTTACGTCGGCTGGCGGCCCTGGAGCGGCGCAAGATCGAAGAAGAGTACAAAGAGGTCCTGAAGCGCATTGTCCACTTGCAGGACCTGCTGGCCCACCCGGCCAAGCTGCGGGCCGTCATTCGCGACGAACTCCAGGCGCTCAAGCGCGCTTACGCCGACAAGCGCCGCACGGCCATCGTGGAGGCCAAGTACACCGGCCAGGTGAGCACCGAGGACCTGATTGCCGACACGCCAGCCGTGCTGGTGGTGAGCCAGAAGGGCGAAGTGGAGCGCATCCTCAACTTAGCCCACAAGCCCCGCTCGGCCAGGGGGCTGCACCTGGTGCGCACGGCCCACAACCGGCACGAACTCCTCATTGTAACCGAGGACGGCCTGGGATGGCGCCGTCCGGTTCACCAGGTGCCCCAGCGCACCGGCTCCACAACGGTGACGCTGGGACAGTGGCTGACGGCCTTTGGCCGGCGGCGCGCCGTGGCCCTGCTGGACGTGCCGGCCGAACTGATTCGTGAGCCAAGGGGCGCAGAGGCTTCGCTCGTAATGGTCAGCCGCAAGGGTCGCGTGATGCGCGTGGCGGCCCCCGACCTGGCCGGCGTCGTAAACGAGGCCCGCCTCTTCTCGCTCGACAAAGGTGACGCCGTGGTGTGGGCCGGGTTCAGCCCCGGGAACGACGACTTCCTGCTCCTCTTCACGCGAGCCGGGCAGGCCATCCGCTTCCCCCTGGCCGACGTGCGCCCCATGGGCCCCGGCGCGACGGGCGTGCTGGGGATCAAACTGGCAGGCAAAGAGGACGACGTCATCGGGGCCGGTCTGCAGAGTGAAGGCCCCTTTGTAGTGGTAGTAAGTCAGAGTGGCTACACGAAATTAACTCCTGTGACCGACTTCCCCGCCCAGGGTCGCTACGGCAAGGGCGTGGTCGCCTTCAAGGCCAACCGGAAAAGCGGCCCCCCCACCTGGGCTGCCGTCGTTACGGAGGACGACGCCATGGTGCTGCACGCCACCCGCCGCAGCCTGCTCCTGGCCGCGCGGAAACTGCCCCAGATGGGACGCGCGGCGGCCGGGCTGGCCGTTCTCCGCCCGGAAGAGAAAGTCACCGGAGCCAGCGTGTGGCGCACTCGTCCCCTCGCGGCCACGGCCACACCACCGCCGCCGGACAAAGCCGAGGGAGAAGAACCGAAACCGCCGAAGAAACGAGCGGCCACGAAAGCGGCCAAAGGGGCGTCGGCTTCCAAACGCTCCTCGAGGAAGAAGAAATCCGCGAAGTCCTCCACCCCGACTGCCAAAGAGAAACCGGCCCGCAAGCGGCGCTCCACCACCAGCGTGACGCCGCCGCGAGGGCGGAAGAAGTGAGCAAAAGGGGCGGTGCGCTGTGCGAGCGCACCGCCCCTTTTCATTCCAGCCTCCCGGAGGTTTGGAACCTCCGGGAGACTGATCCTCGCTCGGGATTCTGTTGGTTGGGACCCGTCAGGTCCTCAATGGGGGTCTCACCGTTGTTGGCGTTTCAATCCCTCGGTCGGGATTCTGTTGGTTGGGACCGAAAATGGAAAGAAAGGAGTCAACTATAAGCCTCAGGAGGGGGCATCCCCCTGAGGGGGAAGGTCATGGAAATGGCGGCCCGTGGTGAGCAAGGTGTAAAGCATAATCAAGTGTAAAGTCTTGTAATGTCATACCCCTGGTTGTCCTGTAATATCGTACCTTAACAGTCTCGAATATTCGT
>WFWG01000327.1 GCA_015491235.1 Ardenticatenaceae bacterium | reverse complement strand
GTGCAGGGGCGGCTTCGCCGCCCCTGCACGCCACAATTTCTCTATTTTCGTACGGCGGCGCCGCACACGTTCATGCGCTCGCCTCCGAGGTCTCCGAAGGAGTACGTGACCTCATGCCGTTTCCACGCCCAATTGGTATGAGATAGCAGGCTCGCGGAAAGCCTCAGGATATTTGTACCGCAGCCGCTTGTGCTGGGGATAGGGGAAGATGTTGATGACTTCGCCACTGCGGATGCGTTCCTGCATCTGCTGCCAGAACTCCGCGTCGAAGAGGTCGGCGTGATGTTCCAGGAAGACTTCCAGCAGGCGCCCCTTCAGTCCCCAGAAGCGGGGGAATTCCTCGGGGAAGATGTCATTTGGCCCCACGTGGAACCAGGGTTCCCCGGACAACTCGTCCTCCAGCGTGCGGGCGGGCGGCAGGCGGCGGAAGCGGCAATCCGTGAGCAAGCACAACTCGTCGTAGTCGTAGAAGACCACGCGCCGGTGGCGCGTCACGCCGAAGTTCTTGAGCAGCATGTCACCGGGGAAGATGTTCGTGGCGGCTAGGTCCTTAATGGCGTTGCCGTAATCAATTACGGCCGCTTCGGCAGCTTCTTCGTCCGCCTCGCGCACGTAGATGTCCAGCGGGATCACGCGCCGCTCCACGTAAGCGTGGCGGATCACGACATGGTCCCCGTCCACGTAAACCGTCTGGCCGGCCACCCGTCCCAGCTCGTCCAGCAACTCGTCGGTGAAGCGGCGGCGGTCGAACTTGAGGTATTCGAACTCCTGGGCGTCCACCAGGCGGCCAGCGCGGTCATGTTTGAAGACGAGGTGGTACTTTTCCTTCACTTCCCGGCGCGTGGTGCGCTTGGGGGGCGGAAAGCGGTCCCGGATGACCTTGAAGACCAGGTCGTAGGCCGGCAGGGTGAAGACGGCCATGACCATGCCTCGCTGGCCGGGAGCGATCTCGAAGCGGTCGTCGGTAGTAGCCAGGTGGTTGAGAATGTCGCGGTAGAGTTCCGTCTTCCCGTGCTTGTTGTAGCCGATGGAGATGTAAAGCTCGGCCACGCGCTTGCGAGGCATGATGGACTTCAGGAAGCGCACCAAGTCGTAGGGGCGCTCCACGTCCACGTGGAAGTACGAGCGGGCAAAGCTGAACAAAATGCTGACCTCGTTCTCTTCCAGGAGCACGGCGTCTATCACAATGCCTTCGGGCTCGTGGAGCAGGGCAATTACCAGGGGAAGAAGGTGGGAACCACTGAAGAGGCGACCTATCAAGTAGGCTGCCTTGCCCCGGTAGAAGACGGCCCGTACCATTTCGGCCCGTTCGACGACCCGCAGAGCTCCCACGGCTCGCAGGTGGGACTCGATTTCCCGGGCGGCCAGGGCCGCATCCCGGCTCAGGTTGGCAAAGGGCACGTGGAACGGCTCGCGCAGGGCGAAGTCCCGCAAAATCTGCTCGACGAGCGCCTTGGTGGAGGCCGCGCGCCGGTAGGTGCGGTAGACCGAACGGCGGGCCTGGGTAGGAGGCGACTCGAAGTCGGTGTCCACGAATTCGATCTGCTCGTCCACGCCCACCGTGGTGAAGATGCGGCGGGTGACGGAGTTGAAGAAGGTTTCGGCCAGCTCCCAATCGTCCCGGTCGGCAATGAGGCCGGAGTAAACGGCCTTCATGCTGGCCCACACCAGCTTGTTGTTGGCCCGGTCGCCCAGCAGTTCGCGCAGTTCGGCCACCGTGCGGTTGACGGTTTCGCGGTAGAGGTCCAAGCGCTCGGCCGCGTCGGTGAACATGCCGTGCCAGTCCCGCTGCTCGAAGCGGATTTTGGCCCGCCGTGTAATGGTCTTGAACTCGGTGTGGTATTCGTCGAAGCCGAGCAGAATGGTCTGGGCTCCCAAGTTGGCCAGTCGGCTGTCGGTCAGGCGGCGTGTCATGTCGTCTCTCGCTCTTTTTCTGGTCATCGTTCTGGGCGGACGTGGTGGTTGCATTGAGGTTTGTTCCTACACGGGAATGATAGCGTAGACAGAAGGGGATGACAAACAGCGAGCCTCATCCCTCCTCGGCTCCTTTCACAAGTCGCTTGTCAGCTTCCAACAGCGTGGCAGTGCCCTGGCTGGCAAAGTAGAGCACGCCGGCGGCCAGCAGGTGTTGGGGGCGCTCGATCCACAAGCCGGTGGCTCCGCCGGCGCTCAACACTTCGATCACGTCGGCGCTGATGCCAAGGCGGGGCATGGGCAGAAAGGCAGTCACGGCGACGGAAGTGACGAAGAGGATGACGGACAGCCCCCACTTGCCTGCGATGGGAGAAGGCTCGGCTTCGTCCGGCGGAGCCAGCAGGCGCCCCAGCATTCGGTTGAGCATCAGCCCCCAGAAGGCCACCAGCATCCAGGGGCTGCCCAGTGTCAGGCTGAAGCAGCCCACGAAGGCGGTATAGAAGAGGCTCACCCCTAACAACGGACCGCAGGAGCCGAGTTGCTTGATGCTCATTAAAGGGGGCGAGGGCAGGAACGTGAGCAAGAACGGTGTGGCGTGGATCACGAAGAACTCCAGCAGCATGATGGTGAGCAAATCGGGGATGCGGTCTACGCCAAAGCGGTGGGGCGCCACCCACGCGAGAAGAAACGTCCACGCCATCATCAGGTCAGGCGTGGCGCTCACGGCGCGCCGCACGCGCTCGCGCCATTGGGGTGAAGGCGGAGGACCAGGAGGAAGCCCTCCGCCTTCTGGCAACAGGGGAGCGTTTGTCATTGCCAACCGCGTCGTCTCCTGCGCTACACTTCAGCACTCACTGTACCCGCACGAGTAACACTTGCGGCACCCCTCCTCGTTGACGAGGCTGGCGTGGCCGCAATCGGGGCACAGATCCGCCTTGAGCACGCCCTCGAAGAGTTCAGGTTGCACCGGACTGGGTTCAGGCGGAAGGGATTCAACCGGCCGCTGGCCGTTCTGGTCGGCATGGGCCAGCAGGTCCTCGCGCAGCACCTGGGCCAGGGCGTCCGGCAGGCTCAGGATGCGCTTGGCGCCGAAGCCCAGGTGGCGCCCCCCGCCAATGCCGCTGAGCTGGTCAACCACCTCCTCCAGCCGCTGGGTAGGCGTCATGGGCGACGGCAGGCGCAAAATCAGGCTAATCAGCCGGCCGATGGCCTCGCTGACGGCCGCGATGTCCGAGCCGGCCTTGCCCACGTTGGCGAAGACCTCGAAGGGTTCCCCGTCGGGTTCGCGGTTGATGGTGACATAGGCCTTGCCCAGGGGGGTGTGGATGAAGTAGGTGGCACCCTGGAGGCGGCGGGGGCGGGCTTTGGGCTGCGTTTCGACCATTACTTTGCGCGGCTGCTGCTTCTGGAGCAGTGTTTTCTTCGTCTCCAGCACCACCTGCTCGCGCGAGCCCGTCACGTAGACGGTGATGCCCTTGCACCCCAGCTTCCAGGCCAGGAAGTAGGCTTTGGCCACGTCGTCCACAGTGGCGTGTTCAGGGAAGTTGATGGTGTTGTGATTCCCAAGTCCGTTGGCGATGAAGGTGTGGGAACCCGGCACACTAATGTCGAAAACTTCGGAGAAACCAGCCTCCACTTTTTCAACACGCACGTAGATCTTCTGGTCGTCGTCATGAGCGAAGAACGCATCGGCGAAAGGATGTCGGACGCCCTCATTTCGCAATGCTTTATAGAGTCGGAGGGCGTCGTGACGTTCAAGACGGTGCCCTTGTAACAAATTGACACGTGTTCGTTGGTATGCCTTGGCTTCGTCTGTTCGGGTAACCTCGTAACGGCTGCGCAAACTGCTTG
The DNA here is from genome assembly GCA_015491235.1 of Ardenticatenaceae bacterium. Classification (GTDB taxonomy): domain Bacteria; phylum Chloroflexota; class Anaerolineae; order Ardenticatenales; family Ardenticatenaceae; genus WFWG01. Next base: position 1,876 of record WFWG01000327.1, on the reverse strand, counting down.
TTGCACTGGCTTGCATTTCGCTCAAAGCACGTGTAACCTCTGCCGGAAGAAGACGGCTGTAGTTACGATAGCGCTGTATACGTCCTACCCCTCGTCGGGCAAGCCGCTCGTTTTTCCAAACTTCAACGAACTCGATGATTTCGGCCAAGCGTTCCAGTTCGCCCCCTTGGACGGTCAGTGACCAGGCACGCTCGGCTGTCTGGCGCACCGTTGCCAAAATGCCGAAGTTGAGTAGCAACACGTGCAGTTGGCGGATCAGGGTTTGGCTTGCCAATGTAATGCCGAAAGTTCTCCCATTTCTCGTCATGAAGCCGTCTAAGAACAGGCCACGCAAGAATGCACCGATTTCGGCTTCAGAGGCCTGCAAAATGCAGGTGGGTATGATCTTTTGTGTGGCTCCTGCCTGCAATCCGAGGTCAACCACAAGCCAGTGGCGCAGTGGCCGGGAATTGAGTTGCAGATAGCAGACATCGTTGCGGGAGTCGGTGGCAATGTTTCCTTCCAAGCCGAAGAGCCGTTTGGCAATCTCGCGCAGTGTTTCCAGTAGAGAGCGGTCTGTATTGGCAATGTTTATGCCGTTGCGCGTGATGGCCCCTTCGGACGTCAGACAGCCAAGGAAGAAGGCCAATTCCTTTGACATGCGCTCGGGAAAGCGGATGCGCGTACTGTTGGTGCGGAATGTGCCACTGAACGCTGGCAACGGAGCATTGGGCGGCCCAAAGGCCCGCTGGCCACTGTACAGCACAACTGTATCACCTGGCTTCAATTCACCCAGTGCGCGAAAGACCACCTTTCCGTTCTCATCCAGTACGTGAACGCGGTGGTTGGGCGTGCCTTCGATGCCGAAGCCGTATTCTAATGAAACCTTACGAGTCTCGCGGAAACCACCGTAATAAAAGGCGTTGGCCTTTTCACGTCCTTCTGGGCTTATGATCTCCACATCAAGGTCGGCGAACTGGTCCGGCAGACGCAATTCGCCCATTTCTTGGATGGGCACCAGCCCGTTCGGCGTCAACACAAGCGTGTCGCCTGTCACACACTTGGAGATACTGTTATCAACGAAACGCTGCAACGCCGCCTGCATGTAGACGTGCTCCTCTGGCGTGATGTCCTGGGCCACGACGAAGACGTGGCGCAGGTCTTCCGGCACTTCGGGCACGTCCTGACAACTGCCGGTAAGGGCTACTTTCTCCTTGATGCGCTGGCGCGTTTCCGCGTCAATGCCCTCGTGGGTCAGGGCCTGCTCGAAGAGGGGGCTGAAGTAGTAGAGGTCGAGCACCTGGTCGCCCTCGTGGACGTGGCGGATGTAGGAGAGGGCGAAGACCGGCTCACACCCGTACCCTTCCACGCCGCTTACCGTGCTCAGCGTGCCCGTGGGGGCGATGGTGGTCTGGGCCGCGTTGCGGATGCCGTGCTGCCGGATGCCATGGACCACGCGGTCCCACTCCACCGGCGGGCGACCCCAATCGTGGGTGTAAGGCTCCAGGGGCGTGGGCGGCTCCCACGTCAGGTTGGCAGGGTCGTAAATGGAGCCGTCAATGGCGGGGAAGGGGCCGCGCTCCTGCGCCAGCTCGATGCTGGCGAGCATAGCGTGGTAGCGCACCCACTCCATGATTTGGGCGGCCAGTTCCTGGCCCTCCGGTGAGCCGTAGCGCACCCGCAGGGCGTAGAGCACGTCGGCCAGCCCCATGATGCCCAGCCCGATGCGGCGGGCGCGCTCGGCCGCCTCGCGCAGCTCGGGCACGGCGGGCACGTACTTGTTGGCCGTCACCACGTCGTCGAGGAAGCGGGTGGCCGTGTGCACCGTGCGGGCCAGCTTCTCCCAGTCCAGGCGTGCCCGCCCTTCCTCCCAGACCAGGTGTTTGGCCAGGTTGAC
>WFWG01000326.1 GCA_015491235.1 Ardenticatenaceae bacterium | reverse complement strand
CGTCATCATTGGCGGAGGGCCAGTGGCGTGGGAGGCCGCACGCGCGGCCGCCACACACGGCGCCCGCGTCACGATCGTGAGCGACAGCCCGCTGGGCGGACGCGCTGGCTGGCACAGCCTGCTGCCCAGCAAAGTCTGGCTGCACGCGGCCGAGGTGTACCGCACGGCGCAGGAGGCCCGCCACACAGGCGTGATCAGCGAGGAGACGCGGGTAAACGCCTCCCAGCTCGTTGCTCACCTGCGCGAGGTGGCCCAGGCGTGGAACAATGCGCGGGCCGAGGCCCTGCGGGCGCTGGGCGTCCAGGAAGTCACCGGCGTGGGCACCTTTCTCTCGCCTCACGAACTTGTTGTGCGCACTTCCGAAGGGGACGAAGTGACCCGCCTGACGGCCGACGCCTTCGTAATCGCCACCGGTTCGGTGCCCATCTTTCCCCCCGAAATGCGACCTGATGGCCAGCGCATCATTGCGCCCCGCTTCGCCTCTCACCTGAAGGCCCTCCCACGTTCCATCATCGTGGTGGGAGCTGGCCCCACGGGCAGCGAGTTTGCGCACCTGTTCAACGCGCTGGGCACGGATGTGACCTGGGTGGTGGACGAGTTCGGCATCCTGCCCATGTTCGCCCCGCCGGCGGGGGATGCCTTGCGCCAGGCCCTCACATCGCGCGGCGTGCGCGTGGTGGAAGGCCAGCGGGCCGTGCGCGCGCAACCCGCTGGGGACAGCGTGGCCGTCACGCTGGCCGACGGCACCACCCTCCAGGCCGAGATGGCCTTCATCGCCATTGGGCGCCGGCCCGACACGGCGCGGCTGGGATTGGAGGCGGCCGGCGTGACCTTGCGGTCCGACGGCGCCCCAGAGGTGGACGCTTACGGCCGCACCAGCGTGCCCCACATCTTCGCCGCCGGCGACGTGACGGGCAAGCCGATGATTGCCAACCGGGGCATGGCCCAGGCCTATGTGGCTGGCCTCACGGCAGCGGGCGCCAAGGCTCCCCCCTTCCGGGAGGAAACAGTTGTGTTCGCCGTCTACACGGAGCCCGAGGTGGCTCAGGTGGGGGTGGTGGAAGGCGAGGGCGTCGCCTCGGTGCGCGTGCCGTTTGCGGTCTCCCTCAAGGCCCACGTGCTGGGCCACGGGGAGGGCTTCCTCGAGTTGGTGTACCGCCAACGAGATGGCATCATCGTGGGGGGAGTGGCCGTGGGCCCCCATGCGGCGGACGTGCTCACGCCAGTGGCCCAGGCCATCGCGCTGGAGGCCACAGTGGCGCAAATGGCGGCCCTCTTCCCCGCCCACCCCACGCTGAGCGAGGTGGCTTTTGTGGCGGCGCGGGAACGGGCCGGGTAATTCGCCGGAGCGTGCTGGTCGAGGCGGGCCGATGCGCATTGTGGTGCTGGAACCCTACGCCGTCGCTTCCCACCGCGCCTGGGCCGTGGGCTATCAGCAGCACAGCCGCCACGACGTTCGCGTTTTCACCATGCCGGGCTACTTCTGGAAGTGGCGCATGCACGGGGGAGCGGTCACGCTGGCCCGCCAGGTTGACTGGTCTGCCGAGCGGCCTGACCTGGTGGTGGCCACAGACATGCTCGACGTGACCACCTGGCTGGCCCTCACTCGCCCCCACACCTCTCGCGTGCCCGTCGCCACCTACTTCCACGAGAACCAGCTCACCTATCCCGTGCCGCCGGGCACGAAGCGAGACCTGCACTACGGCTGGATCAATTACGCCTCGGCCCTGGCCAGCGACGCGGTGCTCTTCAATTCGGCCTACCACCGGGACGCCTTCTACGACGAACTGCCCCGCCTCCTCAAGCATTTTCCTGATTACAACAACCTGGAGACGGTGGAGGAGTTGCGCCGGCGCTCACACGTCTTCTACCCTGGCGTGGCCCTGCGCGACCTGCTGGAAGGGGAGGAGGACGCGGCCGGGCTGCCACCGCGCGGGTCGAAGCCGCCGCTCATCCTGTGGAACCAGCGCTGGGAGTACGACAAGGGGCCGGAGGCCTTCTTCGCCGTCCTCGAGCGGGTGGCGGCGGCCGGCGCCCCCTTTCGTCTCGCCATCGCGGGCGAGAACTACCGCGTCAAGCCGACCGAGTTTCTGGAAGCCCGCGAGCGCTTCCGTGACCGCATCGTCCACTTCGGGTACGCCGAGCCACCGCGCTACCGGGCGCTGTTGCGCCGGGCCGACATCGTGGTCAGCACGGCCCTGCACGAGTTCTTCGGCATCGCGGTGGTCGAGGCGGTGGCGGCGGGCTGCTTCCCCCTCCTGCCGCGCCAACTCGTCTACCCGGAGTACATTCCCCCGGCCTACCACGAGGTCGTGCTCTACGACACCCTCGACGAGCTGGTCGAGAAGCTGGTGGCCTACCTGCGCCACGGTCTGCCGGCCGACGTGGGCCCGCTGCAAGAAGCCATGCGCCGGTTCGACTGGAACGTGCAGGCGCCCCTGTACGATGCCTTCTTCGAGCGGTTGGTGGAGGGGCAAACGTGAGTGTGGACGGGGCTCCCCTCGTCGAGTTGCGCCACGTCTCGCGCCACTTCGCCGCCGGACACGGCCTGGTGCGGGCGCTGGACGACGTGTCGCTGACGATAGCGGCCGGGGAGTTCGTCGCCGTGGTGGGCCCCAGTGGGAGCGGCAAAAGCACCCTGCTCAGCATTATCGGCGGGATTGACAGGCCCACGTCGGGGGAGGTTTGGGTGGCGGGCCAGCGCATTGACCGGCTTAGCGAGGATGACCTAGCCCGCTGGCGCCGGCGCGGCGTGGGCATCGTCTTCCAGTTCTTCCAGCTTTTGCCCACGTTGACCGCCCTGGAGAACGTCATGCTGCCCCTGGCCCTGGCCGGGCACCCCAACCCGCGCGCGCGGGCTGCGGAACTGTTGGAACAGCTCGGTTTGGGGCACCGCCTGCACCACCTGCCGGCCGAACTGAGCGGAGGGGAGCAGCAGCGCGTGGCCATTGCCCGCGCTATTGCCAACGAGCCACCCCTGCTGCTGGCCGACGAGCCCACGGGCAACTTGGACGAGCAGACCGGACGGGCCATCCTGGACATCCTGGAGGGACTTCACCGTGCGGGGCAAACCGTCGTGCTCGTTACCCACGATCCGACCCTGGCGACGCGGGCCGAGCGGCGGGTGGAAATTCACGACGGGCGCTTGCGTTCGCCGTGAGGAAGGAGCGGCTAGTGGCCTAGTGGGCTTCCCCTGAGCCGTTTAGCGCGCGCAGGGCCTCCAACAACGCCTCGAACTCCTCGCGACAATCGCCGCACCGCTCCAAGTGATCCTGGACGAGCCGATACGCCTCGGGGATTTCTCGCCCGGCCAGAACCAACTCGGCAAAGCGGTCCAGTTCCTCGAAGCACTCATCACAGCCGATTTCGTCAGGGCGGGTGGAGATCACCCCCTCTACGAGACGCTTCAGCGTGAGCGTGTCCAGATATCCGTTGCGCCGACCGGAGGTTTGACGTGCGGAACGAAACTTGTTTAAAACGCGAGTCAACCAATGGAGTGCCATGATTCGAACCCACCTCTTGGACGTGACAGGGTTCCGGTTTCTTACAGCCTACCTTTCCTCGAAAGCCCGCAACACTTCTTGGGCGGAAAGACCCTCAGCCAGCAGGCGCTCCTTGAGCCGTTTGCGCGCGTCATGGAGCAGCTTGTAGAGGGCGTTGCGGTTGGTGTCCATGCGCCGGGCCACTTCCTCCAGCGGCATCCCGTGAATGACGACCGCTACGAGTGCCCGGCGCTGCCTCTCGGTCAATTCCTCTTGAATGATTCGCCGGACCCGTTCCCACAACATCCGCTGGAGGGCCTGTTGGTCGGCTGAGGCCGCACGGTCGGCCATGAACGTGGGCGTGAAGTCGCCTTCGTAGCTGGCCAGCAGGGCGTCCAGCGAAACATCCTGCCAGCGGCGCCGGCGCAACTCGGTGAAAGCCACGCGCACGGCGATCTTGTGCGCCCACGTGGTGAAACGGCTCTCACCCCGAAACGTGTCCAGGGCGTTCAAAATGCGCAGGAGCGCTTCCTGCACGAAGTCCTCGATGTCTTCGTCGCGCACGCGGGACCGGCTGCTCAGCGCGTGGCGCAGGCCGTGCGTCAGGATGGCCCGCAGATCGGCCAAGGCTTCGTCGCGATGGGGGCCGCGCAGGTCTTCGAGCCACTCCTCGTTGGTTCGGTCGCGCACGTGGTGTTCTTCTCCTCTCGGGCGTGGCAAAGCACAGTTCTTCAGAAAGAGAGCCGCTTGGCGACTTCGGCCGCTGCCAAATTCCCGATTGCTCGCTGGATATGATAACAGGCTCCTGCGCGCTGGGCAACTAATACCAATTGGGTCCACAAATGCCATGTATTCACCGAAATGGCCCGGCGCCGCCGCCCCACTCGCCCACCCAAATGGAGAACTGGGGTAGCGAAGCCGCCCCTGCACGCCATAAT
>WFWG01000325.1 GCA_015491235.1 Ardenticatenaceae bacterium | reverse complement strand
GTAAGCGCCCAAGATGTTCTGTTGTTGCGCCTCTGTGGTATCAGGTAGGTAATGCCATTTTTATGGCTCGGTGGGGGCACACCCACCGGCGGAGTCCGCTGCCGGTGGTCCCAAGGGCGCCTTCATTGTGGTGCACCTGGAGGTGCCACAGACCCCTCAGGTCGTTGCCAGGCGTTGGGCGAACCTGGAGCGGCTCGTGGCCCTGGCCGACCAGTACGGCGTCAAGCTGACTGTCCACTTCTCCTGGCCGTGGGCGGATTACGCCTACAAGCGCAACCTGCTGAACACCGTTCACGCCTGGGAGGCCAACGGCCACGAGATCGGCCTGCACCACCACGGTCCCACGCACAAGTTCTTCGACGGCTACACCGACAACCCGGACGCCATCCGCACCGACGGCTGGTACGCCACCAACTACCCCTACCAGGGCACGATTGTTGACCTGATGGCCTTCATGGCGCCGCTGACGAACAAGGGCATTACCTCGGCCAGCATGTACGACGCTGACGCCGAAGAGTGGCCCGCCGGCGTGCTTTACTACGCCACCGACTCCGGCGAGGAGCCGTCCAAGGACGACCTTCTCAGCCGTCCGGTGGAAACCACTCACAACGGCTATCCCGTGGTGGAAATCTACAACGCAGGCTACGAAATTGACCACTTGGGGGCGGAGGCGGCTACTCTGGCCGATGTGGAGCGTGCCTTGCAAACGGCTGCTCCCGATGAGTACCTGGGTATCGTCTTCAACGACGAGACTATTGGGGAGGATTTTTCCCTCGTCGAGCCGCTCTTTCAATTGCTACAGCAGCAGGGCGTACAGGTGGAATCGGTGAGCACGTTGATGACGAACCGTTAGGCCCCGGACATGACGGGCTTTACAAACCCCTTCATGCCTGAGCGGCCTCTCGTCGGCAGCACAAGTGCGCGCGGAGCAATGAAGCCGCGCGCACTTGTTCCTCAGTAGAACTTTGTTACAGGGACGATTCTTGCAGAACAACGTTTTGGGACTGAAGACGCCGGTACAGACGCTCAACTCGATCTGCCACGGCCGGCCAGCCAAACTGGCGCGCGCGCCGGATGCCGTTCTGCCCCATGCGGCGCCGAAGGGCTGCGTCCTCGAGCAGGCGTTCCAGACGACTTGCCAGCGCGTTGGGAGATTTGGGCGGGACGAGAAAGCCAGTCACGCCGTCCACCACCGTGTGTGTCAGCCCGCCAACGCGGCTGGCCACGACAGGGGTGCCACACGCCATTGCTTCCAGTGCCACCAGGCCAAAGCTCTCGTAGTGACTCGGCATGACGACGGCGTCGGCCGCCGCGTAGAAGTAGGGCAGTGTCTCCTGGTCTTGGGCGCCTAAAAAAATGACCACGTCGTGCAAGCCGAGCTGGTGGCGCAGGTGGCGTAGCCGAGCCATCTCCTCTGTCCACCCTTCCGCACTTGGGGCCGTACCGCCGCCAACAACGATGAGTTCAGTGCGCGCGCGCCACTCAGGGCGCCGGGCCATCAGCCGGGCCACGGCGTGGAACAGCGTGTCCAACCCCTTGAGCGGTTCGATGCGCCCCACGTAGAGCAAGACGTGGTGGTCGGCCCGCAAGCCGAGTTCGCGCCGCGCTTCGGTGCGAGAGAGGGGACGAAAGAGCTTCAAGTTGACGCCACACGGAATAACGCGAATTTTGGCCGGATTGGCCCTGTAATGCTCGACCATATGATGTTTGTCGAGCGGTGTGGCGGCTACAATGGAGTCCGCCAAGTGCATGAGACGAGCTTCGCTTTCAATACGCACAGCGCGCTCACGGTCGGCATCCGTCTCGGCTACTTGGTTCTTCAGCGCTCCCAGCGTGTGGAACATCTGCACAAAAGGGATGCCCCACGCCTCGCGCAGCCGCTGGGCAACCAGACCACTCAACCAGTAGTGACTATGAATCAGGTTATACGCAATGCCTTCGCTGTCGGCGAAATCCAGGATGTTCTTGGCAAACTCTGGCAAGTACCGGTACAACTCATAGCGCCCAATGTGCTTGACCGGACCGGCCACCACGTGAACCACGCGCACGTTGCGAGCCATCTGGATGACAATAGGCCGCGTCAAGCTCTCCGCGTGGGTGAAAATGTCCACCGCCCACCCGCGCCGCCCCAGTTCGCGGCTCAATTCGCGCACGTACACGTTCATGCCGCCTGTCTTGCGACCGCCCAACATGGCCAGCGGGCAAGTGTGGGCGCTCAACATGGCGATGCGACCCCGCCGTGCTTCCGGCTCGTCAGGCCAAAGGGGGGTGACAAAATTCGTCGAATAGATAGCTTGATCACAACAAGGTGTTCGTTGGAGCATTGTCCTCCTCACTGTTTACAGATTTTGCCCACCGCGTTGCCAGCATTCGAGCACGCACGAGACGCCCTCTACCCGGTGAGCCTGTGCTGTCCGCTTTAACGGTAACCAGTCGTTCAGGTAGACTCGCAACCAGGGACGACTGGCAGGAAGTTTCAGGTCAGTCTCGTGCCAGGCACCGGAGGGCCGAAAAGTGGAGAGCAACCCGGGCGTGGTGTTCACTGCTAACGTACAGCTTCCTGCGCGTGTGACACAACGCGAAGATGATAAACCGGCTCTGACCTGGCGCCAAATTGGAACTTGTATTCCTCGTCGCCGCGCAGGAAGTTAAACCGGCGGTACCCCAAGTGGATGGCGTGTTCGATGAGGTAGCCCAGGAGAATCCAGCCCGGGCTTAAGCTGGTGGCCAGCGCCGGGTCGAGCCCGGAGTTATAGACCTGTACTTCGCCCCGAAAGTCGAAACACAGATATGCGGCAGCCGGCTGCCCGTTGACCTGCAAAAATGCCAGCCAGACCCACCCTTTGGAGGCTAAAGCCGGCACGACTTCCCTGAAGAAGTTCTCTCGGCGGTCGTCCAGGAAAGCCGCTTTCTCGGGGCCGCTGGAGCGGTGGAGGGCGAAAAACGTGGGCAGGTCCTCAGCCACTTGGTCTGGACAGGTTACATAGTACCAGCTTGTGAACGCCCGTTGTCCGGCCTGGCGCAGTTTGCGGCGCAGTTCACGGCGGCTCTTGGCCTCAAGGTGTTCGAGGTAAGCACTCCACGTGCCGGGAAGCGGAATAACTGGACAGACATCCTGAACAGTGCGGGTGACTACGAGTCCTCTCTGACGCCCCAGCACAGGGAGCGTGCGGAGAAGAGGCGAAGTGTGAGGCAGGGTGTGCAGGTCCAGCTCACATTCGCATGAGAGGTCCAGCCAAGCATCAATGAAGTGCTCCACCACAGCTTCTTCGTAGCCGGGCGCAATGAGAATGTCCAGGTAGTCGCACAAGTCGTTGCGGCCCACAAAGCGAATCACTGGCTGGGGTGGGGTTTGTTCGCGATCAACCGTAACGACAAGGGGGGCCAGCCCGACCAACTGGCCACTCTCAGTCCGGGCTGCCACCACGTGAAGACGGCCTAATCCGCCAAAGTGGCGCCACCAAGTGCAACACCACGTTGGGCTGTTGAAAATCGTTGCTGTAGAACTCTGAGCGTGTAACGCCTCCCACTCTGTGGCCAGTTGCTCGAAAGCGGTCTCGTCCGTGTAGTGTTCGATGTGCATGGAAAGTTGCCCTGTTTGCTTTTATTGTGAAGAGCGCCCGGCAGTCAATCAGACCGGGCGCACAATTTGCCTCCGACTTCGCTTGAAGTGTAACTTCAAGCGCACACTCCTTTGAGACAACGCCGGAACCAGCTTGCTTCAGCCACCGCGAGAAGACGGCAAGAAGAGACGCCTTTATTGGGAAAGGGAGTGTTTTATCTGCAGCTTTCCTTGGGGAAGTATAGCAAAAGAGTGATAGCCAGCAAATTGCATTTGTTTATCGTCTGCTGCTTCTGCTGTGCGGCGAAGTTCTGTCTTTGTTGATACTCGGTGTCTTCCAGCGACGACCGCTCCTCGGCCGCCAAGGTCAAGGGAGGGGGGAGAAATTGTGGCGTGCAGGGGCGGCTTCGCCGCCCCTGCACGCCACAATTTCTCTTTCGCCTCCGAGGTCTCCGAAGGAGTACGTGACCTCATGCCATTTCCACGCCCAATTGGTATAAGGAGACGAGCTGAGCGCGGAACGCGAGAATGCCGGCTGCGTCGAGTTAAATGTAGTACACCTGCGTGTCGGCTTCGAGCGGCCGCTGAATCAACTGGGCAAGCGTGGTGGAGTAGAGCACTTCGTCGGTCACGTGCTTCAGTTCGCGCCACACCTGACGAATAGTGCACCGCTCCAGGAGAAGGCAGTCTGAGAAGTCCGGGTTAACACAGTCCATGGGCTCGAAGGGACCCTCCAGGGCCGTGATCGCCTCGCCCAAGTAAATCTGGTCGGGGGAACGCGCCAGCATGTGGCCGCCGCCCGGTCCGCGCACGCTGCGAATCAGACCGGCTCGCCGCAGCGTGAGCAAAATCTGGTCCAAGTAGTTCTCTGGAATCATCTGCCGGGCAGCAATGGTAGCACTCGGTACAGGGCCCTCTCCGTAATGTCGGGCGAGGTAGAGCAACGCCCGAATCCCGTACTCACTTTTCGTAGTTATTCGCATGACACTCCACCTTTTCTTCCTTAACTCCTGTTCGGACGAAACAATTTACACCGCAGCCCTTTTCACTGTAAAGAATAATCATCCGTTCGTCAGCCGTCAAGAAGCACCGAGTGCAACAGGCGTTTTCCCTCACTGACGCTCGCGCAGTTGGGGGAAGAGGATCACTTCCCGAATGCTTGCCTTGTCGGTGTAAAGCATGGTCATGCGGTCAATTCCCCACCCAATTCCGCCAGTTGGAGGCATGCCGTACATCAGGGCGTTGATGAAGTCTTCGTCAATGGGGTGTGCTTCTTCGTCACCAGCAGCGCGTTGACGCTGTTGGTCACGAAAGCGCTCAAGCTGCTCGATGGGGTCATTCAACTCCGTGAAGGCGTTGCCCAACTCCAGCCCGCCGATGAAAAACTCGAAACGTTCCACCAGTTTGGGGTTGTCGGGCTTCTGTTTGGCTAAGGGCGAAATTTCGCGGGGGTAGTCCACCACGAAGGTGGGCTCGATGAGCGTAGGTTCCACGTATTCGCTGAACAGCTCGTCCACCAGCTTGCCCCACGTCGGTTTGGGGTCTACGTGCAGCCCACGCTCTTTGATGGCTGCTTGAAGCGCCTCAAACGTGTCGGCCTGCTCGATGTCAATGCCGGTGCGTTCCAGGATAGCGTCGCGCATGGTGATGCGCCGCCAGGGTGGTTTCAGGTCAATGGTGTGGCCCTGGTAAGTAATGACGGTGGAACCGAGCACACGCTCGGCCACGGCAGCCCAGCACGTTTCAGCCAACTCCATCATGTCGTAGTAGTCGCCATATGCTTGGTAGGCCTCGAGCACGGTGAACTCTGGGTTGTGCTTGGTGCTAATGCCTTCGTTGCGAAAGTCCTTGCCGATTTCGTAGACACGCTCGAAGCCACCCACCAGCAGGCGCTTCAAGTAGAGTTCAGTGGCGATGCGCAGATAGAAGTCCCGCTTGGCCCAGTTGTGATGAGTGATGAAGGGGCGCGCCTCGGCTCCGCCGTAGACCGGTTGCAAGATGGGCGTCTCGACCTCGATGTAGCCGCGCTCGTCCAGGAAGTCGCGAATGGCGCGCAAGATTTTGCTGCGGATGACGAAAATGCGGCGCACCTCGGGGTTGCTCATCAGGTCCACATAGCGCTGCCGGTAACGCTGCTCTACGTCCGTGAGGCCGTGCCACTTTTCGGGAGGCGGGTTGAGAGCTTTGGCCAGCAGTCGCCACGATTGCACGCGCACGGTGGGCTCGCCAGTGCGCGTGCGGAACATCTCGCCCGAGGCTTCGATGAAGTCTCCCAAGTCCAGGTATTTGCGAGCCATCCGGTAGGGCGCTTCGCCCAGTGTGTTCAACTGGAAGAATAGCTGAACGCGGCCCTCACCGTCCTCAATGTGGGCGAACGTGATTTTGCCCATCTCCCGCCACGCCACCAATCGGCCGGCCACTGTCACCCGAACGGGCTCGGGGGTACCTTCCCGCTCCGCCCGCTCGAACTCGGCAATGGCCTGCCGGGTGGTGTGGGTGCGCGAGACTCGCGGTGGATACGGCTCAATGCCCAACTCACGCAGCTCGATGACTTTTTGATAGCGGGTGCGTTGATACTCGTTGAACTTCAGCAGGTCCATGGGCAGGGCCTCACATGCAAGTCTTGGTCTTCAGGCCTCGTCGCTCTGAAGTAATGTGCTCACGCGGGCCTCAAAGTGCTCCAGATCGGGCGTTTCCAGGGCTTCGTCCACCAGCGGTTCCAGTTGGGCCGCTGTCAGGCGCTCCAGCAGGAAGACCAGCCGGGAAGGTATCGCCCCAAAGCGCCAACGCAGGATACGACGGATATCTTCCAGCCGCGCTTGGCGCGTTCCCTGCTCCAACCCCTGCTCAAGACCTTGTTGTAGACCTTGTTGCAGACCTTGTTGCAGCCCCTTTTGTAGTCCTTCCTCCAGCTTTTTCTCCAACTGGTCGGCAAACAACTCTTCCAAAAATTCTGCCCCACGCATTGCTTCCACCTCCTTGCGAAAGAACCGCCACAGAAACTCCTTGTCGAAGTGCTAGGCTGCCAGCGTCACCGCGCACGCCAGCAAGTCCGCCCGCTTTGCTTCGTCTGTTTCCCTCAGGATCAGTTCTCGTTCCCGTGCCAGCACCTCTTGGTCCGGCTTGCCCTCCACCATCGTCACCAGCAGCGGGGCTAACTCCGGCCACTGTCCCGCTGCAATCTTGTCCGCGTACTCCCACAGTCGCACGACCAGGTACTCGTAGCGGTTGACCACCACACCGCCGACGGTCACCTCATAGGCCGTGGGCAACTCCGTTCGGTGGGGCCGCAAGTAGAGCACGACTGTGATGATCGGGAGCCCCAATTGGCGGGTCAACATCGCTGAGTATTCAAAGAGGCGTCGGGGCAACCCTGTGGTGTGGCGCACCTGGAATTCCAAGTGCAAGGCTTTCTCCGTGTCGCCGTCCAACACCTGGTGCACGAAATCCACCCGCTGTTCGGGCAGGGCCAGCTCCACGTTCTCGAGAGTGCCAATGAGTTCCACAGAAGCGTGGGGCATGGCCAGTTCCAGAAAGCGCTGCGGGTAATTTCGCGCCAGAATCTTCAGCACCCGGTCAAAGATGTTGACGGTAGCCATGAGATCTGTCCCCGATTTCTCCGGAGAGTATACCTTGATTCGTGAAGTTGAGCAAGCATTTAGACGGGCCAGCAGCCAGCTACACGTCAGGAACACCCAGCAGGCAAAGCGGCAGGACAAGGAACTCGGAGTTGGTCTTTTGGGGCGATTTGGGTATTATCTAGATAGTCAAGGGTCGCCCAATTCAAGCCCCCTTTGTTTCAACAGCGACCGTGGAATGAGGTGGATACAGTTTATCCTTATCGTATGGGGGCGGCGAAACACTTGACTTACCGAATGTCTGTCATCATCCGGAGGTTTATCTTATGAGTTTGGAGTTTCTTCTGCGGTGGGTGGGTGCTTTTGTCATGGCGGCTGTGGGCTGGTGGGTTGGCACGACCCTCGCGGCACGGTCTGGCAACGAAGATGTCCGCAGCATCATCGTGTTGACACTTTCGGGGTTTGCCGCTGGTTTGCTCCTCACACCCTACTTCACAACCCGCCCGGCTAGCTGGCTGCGCCGCAAAATTCGCCAAATTCCAGCTCACTATCTTCTCTCCGGCACCATCGGCCTGGCCTTGGGGCTGATCATTGCCGCGCTGCTGGCGTTGCCCCTCTCCATGCTGCCCGATCCCTTCGGCAGCTTCCTTCCCTTTGTGGCCGCTGTGATTCTCGCCTACCTCGGCGTGATGACCATGGTCACGCGGGAGCGCGACTTGATTGCTGCCCTGCACGCCCGCTTCTCGCGCAACGGAAGCAGCGGTGAGCGGTATGTGTTGCTGGACACCAGCGTCATCATTGACGGTCGCATTGCCGACATCAGCCGCACTGGCTTTATTGACGCCATCATGCTGGTGCCTCGCTTCGTGCTCAACGAGCTTCAGCACATTGCCGATTCCAACGATCCCCTGCGCCGTAACCGGGGGCGGCGCGGCCTGGAAATGCTCAACCGCCTGATGAAGGACTCCGAAACGCCCCTCGAAATCACCGACATGGACGTGCCCGAGTTCCACGACGTGGACGCCAAGTTGGTGGCCCTGGCCCGCGACCTGAACGCCGCCATCATCACCAACGACTACAACCTGAACAAGGTGGCTGAGCTTCAAGGCGTGCGCGTTCTGAACATCAACGAGCTGGCCAACGCGGTCAAAACCATCATGCTGCCGGGGGAGAGTCTAAAGGTGCACATCATTCAAGAGGGCAAGGAGCCCAACCAGGGCGTCGGTTACCTGGACGATGGCACGATGGTCGTCGTGGAGGAGGGCAAGCCCTACATTGGCAAGACCAAAGAAGTCGTGGTGACCCGCGTGCTTCAGACCGTGGCCGGCCGCATGATCTTCGCCCAGTTGCCCAAGAAGAACGGGCGCTGAACAGGTGAGGCCTTAGCAGCAATGAGTGTCATTACCGTCTCGCGGGAACTGGGAAGCCAGGGCAGCGAGATTGCGGCTGAGTTGGCCCGAGCCCTGGGGTGGCGCTTCGTGGACCGTGAAATCATTTACCGGGCGGCCCGTGCGGCTGGCGTGCCCGACCTGGCCCTCGAGGAACTCTCATACGAGGGCCGCCGCTCCTTCGTGGACCGCCTGCTCAGCGCTTTGCACTTGGAGCCACCC
>WFWG01000324.1 GCA_015491235.1 Ardenticatenaceae bacterium | reverse complement strand
TGGATCCACAGGACATGTGGAACATGGGCAACCTGCGCCGGTACATGCCCACCACGTTCTGGACCTACCTCGTGGGGGCCGCGGCACTGGCCGGCGTGCCCATCCTTACGGCTGGCTTCTGGTCCAAGGACGAGATTCTGGCCGAGGCGTTTGAGAAGTGGACCCACAAGGGAGTCATTTCGGTTCCGTTCGTGGTGTGGCTGCTGCTGACTGTGGGTGCCGTTCTCACAGCCTTCTACATGGGACGCCAGCTCGCCCTGGTCTTCGGCGGACAGGAGCGCACCGAAGCAGCCAAGCACGCCCACGAGTCGCCCCGCTCCATGACAGTGCCGCTCGTCATCCTCGCTCTCTTCTCCATCGGGTACGGCTGGATCAACATTCCCGAAAACGTCCCGGTGGTAGGTACGGGGTGGCTCCACCACTTCCTGGCGGAAACCCATATCAACGCGCTTCGTGAGGCTTACGAGGGCGTGCCCTTTACCGCTTCCGTTGCTGCCATCTCCAGTGTGCTGGCCATCGCAGGCCTGGCAGCCGGTTGGTGGCTCTACCGCAACGTTACGGGCGACGCCACAGTCCCCTCGTTCGAGCGTGATCCGCTGGCCCGTGCCTTCGCCCGTGTTCCCATCGTTGGGCGTCAGCTCTGGTTGCTGCTGGAGAACAAGTACTACATTGACGAAATCTACGGTGTGCTCATTGTGCGGCCTGTGGTGGCCTTCGCAAACTTCTTGAACGGCTTTGACGACCGCTGGATTATTGACCCACTGGTTGACAGTGTAGGCCGCCTGGTCCGCCTGATTTCGGACGTCGGGCGTTGGATTGACACCTACATCGTGGACGGCATCGTCAACTACATCGGGTACATCATTGACGAAATCGCCGGCGGTGTGCGACTGATTCAGACGGGACGTGTGCAGAACTATCTGATTATCCTGCTGGCCGGGGTGCTGGCGTTGGCCAGCCTCTTTCTCAGGTGACTCCGGTTCACTACTGCTTACCGAAAATGACTGACAGGAGTTACGCGGTTGCTTTGGAGAAGAGATTTTGCCAGCCATATTTCGGGGGGCAGCGGATGGAACCCCCTGCCGGGGGGCGTGGGGATGTCCCCCGGCGGTGCAGCGTTGGCTGTACCTCTACATCCCTTTGCCGTTCGCACAACAGCGAACATCCTGTTACTGAATAACCGATTGCTGATCACTGATCACTGGAACAAGGGAGGCGCTGGGCAACCATGAGCACGTTACCGATTCTCTCTATTATCACTTTTGCCCCGCTGGTCGCGGCAGTGATCGTGTTGCTCATTCCGAGCGAAAATGAGCGACTCATCAAA
Source organism: Ardenticatenaceae bacterium (assembly GCA_015491235.1). Lineage (GTDB taxonomy): Bacteria > Chloroflexota > Anaerolineae > Ardenticatenales > Ardenticatenaceae > WFWG01. The sequence continues at coordinate 6,593 of WFWG01000324.1, read as the reverse complement.
CGTTGGTCAATACTGGCGAGCTTCATCATCTTTTTGCTGACCGTTTGGCTGTGGTTTGCCTACCGGCCGTCCTCCGACGGGTTTGCCTTCGTGGAGGAGTACCCCTGGATTCCGGCCATCAATGTCTTCTATCGGGTAGGGGTGGACGGCCTGAGCGTGCCCCTGATTACGTTAACGGGGCTGCTGACTTTCCTGAGTATTTTCTACAGCACCTACGTCATTCACTACCGTGTCAAGGAGTATTTCTTCCTCTTCTTCCTTCTGGCGGTAGGTATGTTCGGCGTCTTCGTGGCGCTGGATTTCTTCCTGTTCTACGTCTTCTGGGAAATCGGCTTGGTGCCGATGTACTTCCTCATCGGCGTGTGGGGCAGCGACCGGCGTGAGTACGCGGCCATCAAGTTCTTCATCTACACCCTGGCCGGCTCGGTGTTGATGTTGCTGGCCATTCTGGGCCTCTACTTCAGCACGGGCACCTTTGACATCACGGCGTTGCCTGGCAAGGAGTTGTTCGGCGGGAATTTCATCTTGAAGAGCCTGGCTTTCTGGGGTATCTTCCTGGCTTTTGCCATCAAAGTACCCATGTGGCCCTTCCACACCTGGTTGCCCGACGCGCACACCGAAGCGCCCACGGCCGGTTCCGTCATTCTGGCTGGCATTCTGCTGAAGCTGGGCGGGTATGGTTTCCTGCGCATTTTGATGCCCATCTTTCCGGACGTGTTCAATGCCTTCTGGCCGATAGTGGCTGTCCTGGCCGTCATCAGCATCGTGTACGGCGCGCTGGTGGCCATGGCCCAGTGGGACCTCAAGCGCCTGATTGCCTACTCCTCGGTGAGCCACATGGGCTATGCCATGCTGGGCATTGCCACGGCGGCGGCCACGCTGGACACGTCGGAGAGCATATTCACGAGCCGGGCTATCGCCCTGAACGGTGCCCTCTTCCAGTTCATTGCTCACGGCCTGATTACGGGTGGCCTCTTCTTCATGGTGGGCGTAATTTACGAGCGTGCCCACACGCGCGACCTCAAAGCGTTCGGCGGGTTGGGCGCCATTTTGCCCATCATCTACGGATTCTTTGCCATTACCGCCTTTGCCAGTCTTGGGTTGCCCGGCCTGGCCGGCTTCGTGAGTGAGTTCATGGTCTTCCGGGGTGCCTTCCATATCATTCCGTACATTGCGGCCATCGGTGTTATCGGCATTGTGGCGACGGCGGCCATGTTCCTGTGGAAGGTCATTCAGATGGTCTTCCTGGGGCCGCTCAACGAGCGGTGGAAGGATTTGCCCGACATGTATTGGTGGGAAGTGGTCACAATGGCGCCGCTTGTGGTGCTCTTCACGCTGCTGGGCGTGTACCCGATGCCTGTGCTACAGTACGTGAATGCGGGCGTTGTCAAAGTGCTGGAGTTGATGAGCTAAGCGCAGCGGAGGCACCATGGTGCAAATCAACTGGGCTGAGACAACTTGGTTGCTTCTGCCGGAGCTTGTTCTCACGGTCGGCGCGTTGCTGGTGTTGGTGCTCGACTTTTTGATGGAAGATGACCGGAGTCCCATTTTGCCTGGCCTTACCTTCGTGTCGCTGGGTGGGGCTTTTCTGCTGAGCTTCGCCTACTTGGGGCTCGACCGCACGGCGCTCTTCATGTTCGAGGTGGACAACTTGACGGCCTTCTTCCGCATTCTGGCCACCGGCACCAGCATTCTCATCCTGCTGGTTTCGATTGACTACGTGCGCAGCCGCAGCCGACACACGGGCGAATTTTACAGCCTGTTGCTCTGGGTGACGCTGGCCGTCATCTTGGTGGCCGCGTCGTCGGACCTGATTCTGCTGTACCTTTCCTTCGAGCTTCTGAGCATCACCAGCTACATTCTCGTGGGCTGGCTGCGTGACGAGGCCTACAGCAACGAGGCAGCCATCAAGTACCTGCTCTACGGCGCCATCAGTTCGGCCGTGATGCTCTACGGCATGTCCCTTCTCTACGGCGCGGCTGGCAGCACGCGCTTGGAGGACATTGCCCGCACCTTCAGCGACCCGGCCGTGCGCGTTGGCACGCTGGACGAGTTGGTGTTGCCGGCCGTCGTGCTCATGCTGGCCGGTTTCGGCTTCAAGACTTCTCTGGTGCCCTTCCACCAGTGGGCTCCCGACGCCTACGAGGGCGCTCCCACGCCTGTTACGGCCTTCCTCTCGGTGGGCTCCAAGGCGGCTGGTTTTGCCGTCCTGACCCGCGTCCTGTTGACGGCTTTGCCCATGTTCCAGATTGACTGGGCGGCTGTGCTGGCGGCCGTCAGCATCCTCACCATGACGCTGGGGAATTTAGTGGCCCTAATGCAAACCAACATGAAGCGGCTGTTGGCCTATTCATCCATCGCGCAGGCGGGCTATATCCTGGTGGGCTTGGCTGCGTTCGTGGCCACCGACACCAGCACGCTGAACGGCCTGGCGGGCGTGTTGCTCTACTTGGTGGCCTACCTGTTCACCAACTTGGGGGCCTTCATCGCCGTTATCGCCTACGAGCAAGCCACTGGCTCTGTGGCCATCGAGGACTACGCCGGCATGGTGCGGCGTGCGCCCTGGCTGGCAGCCGCGCTGGTGGTCTTCTTCTTGAGCCTAGCGGGCATTCCGCCCACGGCGGGCTTCGTGGGCAAGCTGGCTGTCTTCGGCGCGGCCATCAACGCCCAGCTCTACTACCTGGCGATTATCGGCGTGATCAACAGCGTAATCAGCGTTTACTACTACTTCAACGTGGTGCGCCAGATGTTCTTCATGCCACCGCCAGAAGGAAGTGAAGGCGAGCGAGTGCGATACCCGCAGGCGATGGGCCTGGCGCTGGCCATCTCCCTGGTGGGCACGCTGCTGATCGGAATTTACCCGCAACCCTTCCTCGACCTGGCCAACTTGGGACGCCAGTTCCTGGCATTGCTCCCGCTTGTTTAGTTCGAGTAGCGAAGAAATTGCGGCGGGCCCTTGTTGCTCGCCGCAATTTCTTTTCTCCGAATTACTGCTCGACGACTACAACCGTCCCCACTTCGACGGCGTCCCGTCCGTCGGAAAGGGGAAAGCGGTGCCCCGTCTTCGCGTCATATACGCCCACCACGAGGCGGTATATCCCCGGTGCGATGGCACGCGGCACAGGGAGCACGGCAGTGAGCACGTTCCTGTCCAGGAGCAGATCGTGCTGAGCGAGCAGAGTGCCGTCAGGCCCGTACAGGTGCACAAACACTTTGACGCCTTTCGGATTCTCCGGCACCTTCCAGAAGAGCGTGACCGGAACGGCACCCCCGGCGGGTATACGCTCCGCTCCCACAGCCACCCCCACCAGTGTGATGCCTGAGCCCTCGAAGGTTGCGGCGACTTGTCGTGTCGGTGACCTGGCTGGGGCGCTAGGCACAAAGAGTTGCACGCGCACGTCGTCGAACCAACGCTCTGGGCCGGGGAGCAAGCGCTGGGAGAGCCAACGAGTCAAGTGGCCTTCCGGGTCCACCGTGCGACTGTAACGGTCCAGCAGGAAGATGCGCCGGTGAGTGGCTGCCAGATCAGCCAGAAGGGCCGTGGCCTCTTCCGGCGGCTCGCCATCAGGAGGCCAGGGAACAACGGTAGCCCCTGTGTCCGGCGGCAGGAGTTGTCCCATTACGTAGACTTGGTTGGGAGCCGAGAGGATCAGCGCATCACCAGCGCCGAACTCCGGGCCGAGTGCTTGGAGCAGTCGGTGGTACGTTTCGGCTGCAATGCCAGGCTCGAAGTCGGAAAAGCGGCGCTCGTACAACACAATTCGCTCGCCGTTCGGCAACACCCACTGTTTAACCGGGCGAAAGGCGCGGTTGAACAAATCGTCCGAGTTGTTGAGAATGCGCTCGACCACGGCTTGGCTCTCTTCGGACGTGCGGTAGGTGTGCCGGTCGCTCACCAGCACGAAGTCCATCTCGAAGAGTTGGGGGTAAGCGGGGCGTCCCGTCCAGTTGCGGGCCAGTTCGCGCAGGTGGACACGGGGATATTTGACATAAATTTGATAAAGGAAGTGCTTCTCGTGAAGTTGATAGGTGTTGACCAGCAGGCCCAGCGTGATCACCTTACGTCCGGCTGCTTGGCGTTTGGCTTCCAGCACGTCCAACACGTCGTCGGCGATGGCGAAGTTAGGATCGGTGCGTCCCACAGTTGGGTACTGAATGTTGAAGCCGTGGGCCAACAGGTTCACTTGACCTACCCCCGGCAGGGAGACCAAGAAGCGTCCCCGCCAGGGGTCGAAGCGGTCGAAGGAGATAATCAGGAACTGGCCCCACGCCAGCATCATCACCAGGGCAATGCTAAAGGCGCGCCAGCGAGGTGGCTTCAGGCGGCTTAGCTCAACGGCCATCCAGAGGGCAAAGGGCGGCAGGAACGGCATGAGGTAGCGGGAGTGTACGGTGCTGACGCGCGTCCCGAAGACGAGGAACGGCACCACAACCCAGGTCAGGAGCACCAGACGGAGTGTGTCGAGCGAGCGCAGGCGTTGTGCGCTCGCCCCCTCTCGCCACCACCGGTAAAGTGCTCTGACAGCCAGCATCACAAAGAGAACCGTGTACAGGGGGCCAAGTTGCTCGGTGACGACGTATTCCAGGTAATCCTGGTACGCCCAGCGGCGGCCTGAGGGCTTGCCGTAGGCGTTGACGTAAAAGCCCACCAGGAACTCAATGTTAGTCAGATACCAAAGCCCGATGACCAGGGCGGCCACAGCGCCAGCACTGAGGGCGTTCCGCGCCGGGTCACGGGAGGGTGCCAGCAGCCCATACACGGTTCCGGCAACCAGCAGGGCAAAGAGGGGCAGGAGCCACAGTCCCAACAGTTGCTGGGCGACCATCTCACGTGCTGGCCAGAGCACCCCAAAGGCTAGGAGACTACCCACAATCAGGGCCACCGTCAGACGGCGCCAGGCGGGGCGTAGCAAGGCTGGCCGCCGAATCAGTTGGGCCACTACGCCGCTCCGCCAGAGAACGACCAGCAGCGGCCCGGCCAGGAAGGCGGCCATCGTCCACTTTACCCAAAAGCCCAGCCCCAGCAGTGCGCCGAAGAGGAGCGACATGCGCCGGCGCCTGAACTCGTCCGTTGCCACCAGAGCAGCAATGCTGGCCGCCACGAATCCGGCCAGCGCAAAGTCAATGTAGAGATAGCGCGACATGGCGTAGAACATGGGAAACGTGGCCGCCATCAACGTGGCCAAGAGGGCCACACGTTGGCCCTCGAACCGCCATCCTAAGTACCAGACGCTGCTGAGGAGCAGGGTCAGGTAAACCAAGTTCGTCATAGCCGCCACGTCCTCGTTCACCCCGAAAAGCTTGTAGGCGGCCACGGCCACCAGGTGGACAAGGGGCGGGTAGTAATTGCTCCACGCCAGAGCTTCAAAGAGCGAACGCAGGGAAAGAGTGCGGAGCACGTCGTTGTACGCCAGGCTGGAGACAAGGTGATCCATCCGGTCCCAGCCGTAAGTAACCGTGTTGGCCCGCAGCCAGAGCCAGTTCACCGTGCCGTGGAGGAGCACCAGCGCGGTCACTACAATGGGGCCGTCCAGTTGCCGTGCCCGGGTGCGTTCAACCGGGCGCACAGTGGGGGAAACAGGTTCGGTCACATTGACCTCCGGTGTCCAGCGGCGCGCCGATTACCAGCAGGGGGTGAGCGGTCGGCTGCCGCGCCAACCGCTCACTGTTCACCGAGATTGCTGACCTGCCGCTCGGAGGGAGGGGAGGCCGGCTTGTCGCTGTAGTCGTACCGGCCCAACAAGTCGTTCCAGCGCACGAGCAGCACATCCCGCAGGTTCCGCCACGAATCCTTGAGGGGATTGACTTTACTCTCGTTGCTGTAATACCACTCAACGGGAACTTCTTTGATTTTGTACCCCCGTTTGAGGGCCAAGAAGAGGAGTTCCACGTCGAAGGCCGTGACCATGCTGCCCTGGATGGGGCCTGTGCTCCCATCGTGGAGGCGCAGGCGTGGGAAGAGGTCTTGGGCCGCCTCACGCCGCATGGCCTTGAAGCCACACTGGGTGTCCTGAATGCCGCGCACGGCGATGAACTGCACGATGAAGTTGAAGACGCGCCCCATGAGGTGGCGGTAGAAGGGCTCGCCGATGCGCTGATTGCGCCCGCCCCCCTCGCGGGACCCAATGACCACGTCGTACCCCTCGTCGAAGTAGGGCAAAAGGCGTTCGATCTCCTCGATGGGCGTCGAGAGGTCAGCGTCGGTGAAGAGGGCAATGGCTCCTCGGGCAGCCAACATTCCGGTTCGCACTGTGTATCCTTTTCCATAGTGGGGGTTCTCAATAACGATGACCCGTGGATCCCCGTTTGCCACGGCCCGCACTCGCTCGACCGTCCGGTCGGTCGAGCCGTCGTCCACCACGATGACCTCGAACGTGTACGGCTGGCGACTCAAATAGTCCAGAATGCGCCGCAAGTTCCCGGGCAGCCGTCGCTCCTCGTTGTAAGCCGGTATGACGACCGAGAGAAATGGCCTCTGTTCGGAAATGGGCGACCTCCTCTGTTGCGAATGTCACGGTTGGCGACGGGAAGAGGCGGATTCGCTGGCTCTTTCCCGGAAGACCTATGATACTCCTATTTGGCCGTTCGTCAAT
>WFWG01000323.1 GCA_015491235.1 Ardenticatenaceae bacterium | reverse complement strand
GTCGCGGTGGGTGGCACCGGGGACGGCGTGGCCGTGGCCGTCGGCGGCACGGGTGTGGGCGTCGCGGTGGGCGGCGCGGGCGTCGGCGTCGGTGTGGCGGTCGGTGGTGCCGTGGTTGGTGTGGGGGTGGCCGTTGGCGGGACAGGAGACGGCGTGGGCGTCGCGGTGGGCGGCACCGGAGATGGCGTGGCCGTGGGTGTCGGGCTGGCTTGTGCCAAGGGCATGGCCTGGAGGGGAAGCGTGCCCCACGTGACGAGGAGGCCGCACAGGCACAGCAGCCCGGCCCAGCGTGTCAACAGGCTCGAGCGTGATCGCCTTTGGCGCAGACGAGGCATAGGGTACAGGCCAAAACCGTTAGAACGTTGTGCGGCTGGTGAACGTAAAGCCCCGAATGACGGCAGCCGGAACGAGTGTGGCACCGGCGTACCCGCGCAGCAGGCGCCGCTCCGCGCTCAGGGCCACCACCTGGTTGAGTGACTCTACATAACTCTGGGTGAACCGCAGATTCTTGACCGGCCCCACGATTTCGCCGTTCTCGATCAAAAAGGTGCCGTCTCTGGTCATGCCAGTGACAATGACGCGCAGGGGATGCACCGTGCGGGTGTAGTGGAAGCGTGTCACCCACAGCCCGCGCTCCACCTGGCGCACCAGTTCGGCCTTGGGGGTGGTGCCGGCCTCGAGGTGCATGTGGAGGGGAAGCGGCCCCCACGGGTTGGGCGCGGGCAGCGCGTGGCCCGTGCTTTTCTGGCCTTCCACCTTGGCGGCCCAATAAGTGTCCCACACCACGCTTTTGGCCACGCCCCGCTCCACCAGCGTGAGCCGCTGGCGGGGCACGCCCTCGAAGTCGAAGGGCAAGGGCAGGGCGTGCTCGTCCAGGCCGTCGTCCACCAAGGTGATGTTCTCCCCCAGCACGCGCTCTCCCAGGCGACCGCTGACGAAGCTCTGGCCCTCCACGAAGGGGCGGGCCCCGAAGCCCAGCGAGCCGATGAACCACAGGATGTCACTCATGGCGTACTCTTCCAGCACCACGTCGTAGACACCGGGCTCGATGTCCACCGGGTTGCGGCTCCGCAGGGCCTTGGTGATGGCCTCCTGCCCCAGTTGTTCCACGTCGAGGGCCGAAAAGTCCCGGTGGGCGCCGGCCGCGTAGCCGCTGCCCGTGTCGCTCATCACCACAGTGACGAAGTCCGCGTAAGTGGCCGGGTAGTACCGAAAAACGCCGTGGGAGTTGGCTACGGCCAGCTCTTGCGTGGCCGTTTCCAGGGCACCGCTGGCGATCACGCCGGCCTCCTCGGCGGGACGACACACGCGGGCCACCTGGCGGGCGCGGTCCTCGGGCGTGGTGGCGGCCGTCTCCTCGCTGAAGCCGCGCACGGTGGATGGTTCACCCTCGGGCGAGGGCAGGCCCGGCCAGTCGGGGATGGGCGGCTGTTGCCTGGTCAGGTCGAGGGCCTGCTGGAGCGCGCGCTCCAATGCCTCGGGGTGGAGGGCGTTGGCCGCGGCCACGCCCACCCGCTTGTCCAGCACCGTGCGGATGCGCACCTCCACATTGCGCTCGGCCACGTTCTGGTGAATCTCGTTGTTGGCGAAGCGCGTGAGCTGGCTGTCGGTGCCCAGGAGCACCACTTCCGTCTCGTCGGCCGGGGAGCGCGCCAGCACCCACTCGGCGGCCTCCCGGAGGGCTTGTGATCCGTACATGGGGTTCCTCCGCTGGAAACGTGATTGTCCTGTTACCGTCCGGCCGGCGTGCCGAACACCTGCACCTTGCGGAACCGGGCCGGCGCCGCGCCGTGGCCCACGTGGGCAAGCTGGGAAGGCTGTCCCTTGCCGCAGTTGGGCGTGCCCCACACGTTCCAGTACCGCTCGTTGCACACGGCGTCACAGGAATTCCAGAACTGAGGGGTTATGCCCGTGTAGTTGGCGTTCTTGTAGAGCTGGCCCAGCTTCCCTCCCTTGATCTCGCGACACACCTCGACGCCGAACTGGAAGTTGAGCCGCTTGTCGTCAATGCTCCACGAGCGGTTCATCTCCAGGTAGAGGCCGTTTTCGGTGTCCGCCAGCAGGTCCTCGAAGTCCCACTCGCCGGGCAGCAGGTTGATGTTGGTCATGCGGATGAGCGGGATACGGTTCCACCCGTCGGCCCGCATGGTGCCGTTGCTGGTGGGAGGCGCCTGGGGGTTGAGTTCGTGGAGTTGCTGGGCCGTCTCGCGCGACGTGAGGTAGCCCACGAAGAGCCCTTCCTTCACGATGTCCACCCGCTGGGCTGGCACGCCTTCGTCGTCCCAGCCGAAGGTGCCCAGGCCCAGCGGCACGGTGGCGTCGGCCACGATGTTGACCGCCTCGCTGCCGTAGCGGAAGGTGTAGAGCTTGTCGGGCGTGAGGAAGCTGGTGCCGGCGTAGGCCGCCTCGGTGCCGAAGACGCGGTCCAGCTCGATGGGGTGGCCGCAGCTCTCGTGGACTTGCAGGGCGAGTTGCGTGGGGCCGATGATCACGTCGAAGGTGCCCGTGGGGCACACCGGCGCGCTCAACAGCTCCACGGCTTCTTCCGCGATGGCGGCCGCGTGGCCGGGCAGGTCCCAGGCGAGGACGTGTTCGTAGCCGCCCGTCACCTGGTGGCGGGCGAAGGCGTTGGGGTAGCTGCGCCGCTGGACTTCGCCCTCGGCGATGGCCGTGGCCTCGATGCCGCCGCCCACTTCGTAGATGGTCTGCTCGGTCAGGGCGCCCTCGCTGTTAGCGAAGACTTTGTGCTCGCGAATGCACACCATGTTGGCCGTGGCGATGGTGATGCCCTTCACGCGCCGCATTTCCTCGTCGGCCTGGAGCAAGAGGGCAACTTTCTCCTCCAGGGGCACAGTGAAGGGGTCCCGTTCGACCGGCGTCTGGTAGGTGCCGCGCGAGGTGACCGGCGGCCCCAGGCGCACGGGGCGCTTGTGAACCAGGGCGCTGGCCTTGGCGATGCGCACGGCCAGCCCCACCACCTCGTCCACCTCCTCCGGCGTCAGGCGGTGGCTGGAGGCGAAGCCCCACGCGCCGTCCACCACCACGCGCACGCCAAACCCTTCACTCTCGTCGGCCTCAATGGCCTCAGGGGCACCGTTGCGGGTGCGGATGAACTGGGTGGTACGGTGGACAATGCGCACGTCAGCATAGGTGGCGCCCAGAGTGCGGGCCGTGTCCAGCGCACGGAGAGCCAGGTCGTTCATGGCAAACTCCTTTGAAGTTCACACAGGGGCACGGAGGACACGGAGATTTTGGTGTTTTCCCCGTGTCCCCGTCTGTTTTTTACACCACAAAGACAAGAGTCAGGTTGCTCTGTGCCATAGGAGCATACACGCAGTCAGGCGCGGTGTCAAAACTGACGGTTTTGTTAGCCAGGCTTACTTTTGGGGGCACACGCGGGCTGGCTGAGGAGATGGGGAGTTTGTTCTCACTCGCGATGAGTTGGGACGGCTGGCCGGTACGGCTGGTGAGTCGTAGAAGTCAAGCCGTTCCCAGTTGCTTCTGAGAGGCCCTTATCTCGCCCCGGCGCCTGAGGGGGCGCCACGGCCGGGGCCAGGTCCCCTCCCCGCTCACGCGCACGTCCCGGCGCACGAAACGCCACCAGCCCAGGCCGAAGAGGAGTGCGGCCGCGGCCAACTTGCCGAACAGCCAGTCAGCCCGCAGGCCGTCGGTGATGGCCATGCCGCCCTGGGTGTAGTAGAGGGGCAAGAGGCGTGCAACGGGGACCAGATCTTCGTTCAGTTCGGCGAGTCCGTTCAAGAAGAAGCTGGCCACGATGATCAGCCCCGTCAGCATGGCCGCGCTCCGCCGGCTAGGCAGCATTTGGCTCAGGGCCAGCGCCAGGCTGCCCACAACCAACAAGAGGCTGAACAGATCAATCACGGGAAGTGCCAGGCGCCCGGCCTTCAGCGGAAAGTCCGTGATCATCTGGCCCGCCACAAGGCCACCCCACACGAAGGCCAGAATGACAGTTGTGGCGACCAGGAACGCGGCCACACGAGCCAGAAAGAAGCGGGTGCGGCTGACGGGCAACGAGAGAAAAAGGTCGAGCAGGCCGCGTTCCTCGTCCCCGCTGATCAGCCCGCTGCCCGTCAGCAGGGCAAAGATGCCCAGCAGGAGGGGAAGATACGAGAAAAGTTCCACGTGGATGAAGCCTTCTGGTGTGAACATGGCGTCCAGGGCATCGCCGCCGAAAAAGACCAGCAACTCCTTTGGGTACACTTGCATCAGTTGCTCGAGGAGTTCGCGTTCCTCGGAAAGGTTGGCGTAGAAGGGCATCAGGTAGCCGGCCAGCAATGCCAGCGGGATTCCCCACCCTAACATGGTACCCCGCAGCCGGCTGAGTTGGTGCCTGAAGAGGGGCCACATGGTTCATTCCTCCTCGTCCGCGTAGTATGCCAGGAAGACCTCCTCCAGGGAAGGGCGTTCCGTGTCCAAGTCCAGCACCGGCATGGTGGCCAGCGCCCGGAGCAGTTCGTCCATGGTGCCCTGGACCTGGAGGGTCAACAGGCGCCCGTCCTCCTGGGTCAGCAGCGTGACGCCCGGCAGATTTGTGAGGGGAGCGGGATCAACCGGCTCGCGAAAGCGCACGTGGACCCGTCGCAGGGCACGACGAATGAGGGTCGAAGGTTCGGCCACTTCCACCACGCGCCCGTGGCGGATGATAGCAACCTGCTCGGCAAGGATTTCGACTTCGCTCATAATGTGGGACGAGAAGAAGACGGTGGCTCCCTGATCGCGCGCCTCGCGCAGAAGCTGGAAAACCTCCCGTTGCATCAAAGGGTCTAAGCCCGTGGTGGGCTCGTCCATGATGATCAGTTCGGGGCGGTGCATGAGCGCCTGAATGATGCCCACCTTTTGCTTGTTGCCCAACGAGAGGTTGCGGATGGGACGGCGAAGGTCAAGGTGCAGTCGCTCGGCGAACTCCACCACGTCGTCCCATTTCGCCCGCCTGCCACGCACTTCGTTGAACAGGCGCAGGTGCTGAGCGGCGGTCAGGTTGTCGTCCAGGTGGAGTTCGCCGGGCAGATAACCGGTGCGCGCTCGAACCGACACCGAGTCTCGGCGCACGTCCAAGCCCAACACCTGGATTTCGCCCCGTTGGGGCCAGATGAGGTCCAACAGGCAGCGGATGGTGGTGGTCTTTCCGGCGCCGTTCGGTCCCAGAAAGCCGAAGATGGTACCGACGGGCACCTCTAAGTCGAGGCCTCGCAGGGCGTACACCTGGCCGTACCACTTGTGAACGTCGCGCAGGAGGATAGCTGGCGTGCTCATCATGCCTTCATTTTACTCCCGTTGAAGAGTCCAGCAAACGCAGCCCCTTTTCCTCTGGAAATGTTCTGTGGTCGAGGGCCGTACCACGGCCTCGTTGGAGAACCGAAGAGCCCCGGCCGAGATCAGAAGAACAGGTACCACGCCCGAGCCACGAGGAAGGTCACCAGGAAGGCGATACTCAGCGGCATCAAGGCGCCAACGGTGGCCCACTTGAGGCTTCTGGTTTCCTTCCAAATGGTCAGGATAGTGGTGGAGCACGGGTTGTGGAGCACTGCGAAGAGCATCAACGAGATGGCTGTGAGCAGCGTCCACCCAGCCTGATCCACGAAGAGCGTTCGGAGTTCGGCCAGGCTTTCTGCCTCCACCATGGCGCCAGCGCCGCTGTAAATCATAATCATTGTGGGAACCACGATCTCGTTGGCCGGGATCGCAATGATGTAGGCCAGCAGGATCACCCCGTCCAGCCCCAAGAGGCGGCCAAAGGGGTCCAGAAAGGTGGCGATGTGTTGGGCCAGTGAGGCCCCTCCCACGTAAATGTTGGCCAGAATCCAGATCACGCCGCCGGCGGGTGCCGCCATGATGACGGCCCGCCACAGCACGAAGATGGTTCGGTCTATGAGCGAGGTATAGAGGATGCGCTTGATGTCGGGCCGCCGGTAAGGGGGCAACTCCAGCGTGAAGGCGCTGGCTTCACCGCGCAGCAAGGTGCGAGAAAGCAGCCACGACGTCAGGAAGGTGAAGACGATGCCCACCACGACCGCCGCCACCACAGATCCAGCCGCAATGAGGGCGGAGAGTCCCGGCGGGAAGGCTGCCGCCACGAAAACAGTTCCCAGCATGATCAGCGTGGGCCAGCGCCCGTTGCACGGCACGAAGTTGTTGGTCAGGATGGCGATCAGCCGCTCGCGCGGCGATTCGATGATGCGGGTGGCAATGACACCAGCCGCGTTGCAGCCGAACCCCATCGTCATGGTGAGAGCTTGCTTGCCATGTGCTCCCACCCGCTTGAAGAGCCAGTCCAAGTTAAAGGCCACGCGGGGGAGGTAACCCAGGTCCTCCAGGATAGTAAAGATAGGGAAGAAGATGGCCATCGGCGGGAGCATCACGCTCACCACCCACGCCAGCCCCCGGTAGACACCCTGCCAGAAGAAGCCAGTAATCCACCAGGGCAGGCCCACCCGTTGGAAGAGCGCCACGCCCATGTCTTCCACGGTGAACAGGAAGCGGGCCAACAACTCGGAGGGGTAGTTGGCCCCCACAATAGTGATCCAGAAGGCTACGGCCAGGCCCAAGAGCATGAGGGGCAACCCCCAGACCGGGTGGGTGACGAGGCGGTCAATGCGCTCCTCCCACGAGCTGGCCCGACTGCCCTCCGCCTGGACCACGGCGCGGGTGATGCGGCTCGCCTCAGCGTAGAGCGCCTCGACCAAGCGGTCCCGAAAGTCGGCTGCCAGGGAACGGCGCAGCTCGTGCGCCTGTTGAACGAGGGCTTCGCCCTCCGGGAAGTGAACGTGGCCGTCGTCCGGCGTGGGCGTGGCGAGCGCGGGACGGGGTGATGTGGGGGCCAGCGCGCCCAATTGGCCGGTCCTGACGGCCTCTTCCACCGAGAGATCGCCGTCGAGCAGCCGAATGGCCACCCAGCGTGGTGCACTCACGTCCGGGAAGATCGCCTGAACGCGGGGCGCCAGCTTGTCAACGGCCTGCCGCAGGCTGGGACTCAGCGGCACGCGGCGTGGGCGCAGGGGAACGCGGCCAGCCGCCACATCCTCGACGGCCTGCATCAAATAGCTGATGCCCTCGCCCGTGCGGGCCACGATGGGCACCACAGGCACGCCCAACTCGCGCGCCAGCCGGCGGTGCTCCACGCGGATGCCCTTGCGCTTGGCTTCGTCCATCAGGTTGAGTGCCACAACCACCTTGTCGGTGATCTCGAGCACCTGAAGCACCAGGTTGAGGTTCCGTTCCAGCGCTGTCGCGTCTACCACGATGACCACCACGTCGGGGTGTCCGAAGAGGATGAAGTCGCGAGCCACCTCTTCTTCCACCGAGGCGGAGAGGAGCGAATACGTGCCCGGCAGGTCAACCAACTTGTACCGCTTTCCGTTGAACTCGAACCCGCCTTCGGCGCGGGTAACCGTCTTGCCCGGCCAGTTCCCCACGTGCTGCTTGAGGCCGGTCAGGCGGTTGAAGAGCGTGCTCTTGCCAGTGTTCGGGTTTCCTGCCAGGGCAACCAGGTAATCCCAGTTGCTCAAATCAATGCCCAACTGGTTGACGAAGAGCGGACAGGCTTCGCACTCAGGTGTTAACAGTGTGCGCGCGCGCGTTTTCGTCGGCGTTTTCATGGTGCTCCTCCTGATGGGCCTGGTTGACGGGTTCCACGAAAATGTGCTGCGCCTGTTCCCGGCGCAGAGCGATAAGGGTGCCCCGCACGCGATAGGCCGTGGGGTCGCCCCGGCCAAAGGAACTGCGCAGGACGGGCTCGACCACGGCCCCTCGCGTGAATCCGAGGTCGAGCAGCCGGCGGCGCAGCAGGCCGCGCACCTCGGGAGAGAGGCCCACGACCTTCACCGGCATTCCCTCCGGGACTTCGGCCAGCGTCATGTTACCGGTGGTTTGGGGAAGGTCTTGAGGCACCGGCGCCACGTGAACGTGGGAGGCCACAACAGTGGCCAGCCAAATGTCGTTTCCATCCGCCTGCAAGTGAAGACCTTGGGGCGAACGTTCGACCACGATGACCTGGGTGCCCGGCGTCAACCCCTCGGCCAGCACTTGGGCGAACAGGCTTTCGGGCTCGTCCTCCACGTGGACGATGCGCGCCGGCGTGCCCACCGGCCAAGCGGTCAACGGCGTGCCGGGGCGGTCAACTTCCTCGTCACCCTCTCGAGGGATTGGGTCGCCGTGGGGATCATAGCGAGGGTAGCCCATGCGCGCCTCCAACCGGCGCACGTCGTGGGGCGAGAGGTGGTGTTCGGCCTTTTCGGCCAGCCGATGCACATCCTTCAGCGGCACAGCCGCGTCGTCGGAGAGGTAGCATTCCCACAGGCGGTGGGCGCGCACCACGTGAAGGCCAAGCGCCCGACCCAGAGGTGTCAGGCGCACGTGGTCGTCCTCCACGCGCAGGAGCCCCCGCTCGCTCAGGAGCTGGATGAGGCGAAGGGCCGCGCGGCGGGAGAGGTGCAGCCGGCCGGCCAGGATGTCAGCCATGTTGGCCGGACGTTGCTCTCCCAGCTCGATGAGCACTTTGAGCGCATCTTCCACCGTCTCGCGCTGACGCAGGCGGTACGCTTCCTTCAACCGCAACAACCCGGGGGCGGCTAGCACCGCCAACGCGCCCAACACCACCAGAACTCCTGTGACATCGCTCATGGTTTCACCCGCCTGCCTTACCAAGCCAACTTTTTTAGCCAAAGCTAAAAACCGTTTTTATTCTAACCTAAAAATGGGCCTGCGTCAAGTCGGCGTTGGGTGAAGCCAGGGCTTTCCGACTTTCCAGGGCCTTGCCCCTCATCTGGTGGTAGTTGCACAAACCGTTCCGTTCAGATATCCTTTCTCGTGGGGCGGCCTCCTTGGTTGAGTTTTGGTTTCCACTTTTCGTCTTCACGCCGGGGAGGGGCCCTCTCCGCTTTGTCCTAACTCTGGTCCGAACCCCAGTGACCGAAAGTCTTTGCCTGTTATGGCATTTACCCGCGGTGGGGCCAAAAAGAAGAGGTGGGACTTCGGTTTGTGGGAAGGAGCTCCTATTGGTGCTCTTCTCCTTGACCTGCTCTTGGGCGATCCGCCCAACCGCTACCACCCAGTGGCTTGGATGGGACGCTGGATCGGCACACTGGCAGCGCGGTCGCCCCGCAGGGGGTGTTGGAAGCCGCTGGCAGCCGGCGCCTTCATCGTGAGCAGCGGCACGGCGCTGGTGGCTTTGGCCGGGTGGGTATTGGAGCAAGTGGCTCGCCGCTTGGGGCCGCCAGCCGGGCCCCTCCTGCTGGCCGCAGGACTGAAGAGCACGCTGGCGTTGCGCAGCTTGGTGCGGGCAGCAGAGGAGGTTCAGGCGGCTCTCGAGGCTGGTGACCTGGAAACGGCACGCCGTCTGGTGGCCTGGCACCTGGTGAGCCGCGACACGGGAGCCCTCAACGTTTCCCAAGTAGCTGCGGCCACCATCGAATCCGTGGCCGAGAACGCCGTTGACGGTATCGTGGCTCCGCTCTTCTACTATGCTTGGGGGGGCCTGCCAGCAGCGCTGGCGTATCGCTTTCTGAACACGGCTGATGCCATGCTGGGCTACCGGGATGCGAACCACGAATGGTTGGGCAAAATCCCGGCTCGCTTGGATGACCTGGCCAACTGGCTTCCGGCCCGGCTCACGGCCTTGCTGTTCGTGGGCGTCGCCGCCTTACTGGAGGAAGACGCCCGTGGCGCCTGGCGCGTTTGGCGACGGGATGCTGACAAGACGGCCAGTCCAAACGCCGGCCATCCCATGAGCGCTGTGGCGGGGGCGCTGGGAGTGGAGCTGGAGAAGGTGGATCACTACCGGCTGGGAGAAACCTTGCCCATGCCGCAGCCAAGGGACATTGGGCGAGCAGTGCGGTTGGTGAACGGGGTGGCTGGACTGGCCGTAGGTGGGACGGTTCTCGCAAGCGTGGGAATGCAGTCTATAATGCAAGCTATTGGATCAAGCCGACGAGACGCACGACGAAATCGAGCGCGTTCTGGTTCAAAGTCACAATCGTGAAGAAGAGCGCGAGAAAAGAAGAGGCAACCCTTGACATTCGTCCGCCCTGAAGTGCTTACTACACCACCCGTGCACCACGGCGCGCTGGACTATGGTGAGTTGCGCCACCTGGACCTGCACCCCGATGACGTGCTCGACTTCAGCGCCAACGTCAACCCCTACGGGCCGCCGCCGGGCGTGCGTGCAGCCCTGGAAGCCGTCAACTTGGCCCACTATCCCGACCGCGAGGCCCTGGCCTTGCGCGAAGCGCTGGCCGCGCACCACGGTGTGCTTCCGGCTCACCTTGTGGTGGGCAACGGCGTGGCCGAGCTTATCTGGCTTGTGGCACTGGCGTTCGTGCGGGCGGGCGACCGGGTTCTCATCCTGACCCCCACATACGGCGATTACGCCCGTGCTGTCCGCCTGATGGGAGGGCAGGTGATATCCTGTGAAGCGAGCCCGCGGAAGGGCTTCACGCCGCCCCTCGAAGCGGCCGAACGGCTGTTGGCCGAAGCGCAACCACGGCTCTGCTTCATTTGCACGCCCAACAACCCCACTGGTCAGGTGGTTCCCGCTGACCTCATCCAAACGTGGGCGGCTCGCTGTGCGCATACCCTCTTCGTGGTGGACGAGGCTTACATTAACTTCGTGCCCGGTCTTCCCTCTGCCATTGCCCCGGCGCGTCCAAACTTGCTGGTGTTGCGCTCCATGACGAAAGACTACGCCTTGGCCGGTGTGCGGCTGGGGTACGCTGTGGGACACGCCGACTTGGTGGACGGCCTGGCCCGCGTGCGCCCTTCGTGGAACGTGAGCGCACTGGCCCAGGCGGCTGGCCTGGCAGCCCTGGCCGGCCAAGAGCACCTGAAACGCACGGTGCGCCAACTTGGCGAGGCCAAGCGGGATCTCACACGTGAACTGGAAGCACTGGGGTTTCCCGTGGTGCCCTCGGCCACACACTTTTTCCTGGTGAAGGTGGGCCACGCGCCCCGCTTTCGGGCAGCCCTGATCAAACAGGGCATCCTGGTGCGGGACTGCACTTCCTTCGGGCTGCCAGCGTTCGTGCGCGTGGCGGCCCGCCGTGCTGAGGAGAACGAGCGCCTGGTGGTCGCTTTCAAGAGGGTTCGGGAATTGACGGGAATGGCCGGGCGGTGTTCTCCCACTTCAGGATACCCTCTGGCCTCGAACAAGAAGTTCCAAAATGGATTGTTTTGGAAGGATGTGCTATAATTTGGCCGCAAATCCAAAGACGAAGTACGGGACGCAAGACATAACCAGAAACGAGTGAGTGATACCCATGGCTGTACGAGAAATTGTCTTAATTGGTGATCCCATTTTGCGCCAGAAGGCCGAACCTGTGAAGCACTTTGGTCCGGAGTTGCGGACCCTTGTGCGCGACATGATCGAGACCATGCGGGAGGCCCGTGGCGTTGGCCTTGCTGGTCCACAAGTAGGTGTGCGGCAGCGGGTGATTGTGGTGGAAGTGCCGGAGGACGAAGAGGAGGGCATTACAGGCCCGTGGGTGGGACGCCCTTTTGCTCTAGTTAACCCGGAGATCGTTGAGGTCAGCCCTGAAATGGAGGAGGGTATTGAGGGATGTCTCTCCATTCCGGGCTATGTTGGAGAAGTCAAGCGCCACGTGCGCGTGGTCGTCCAGGGGCGCAACGAGTGGGGCAAGCCACGCCGCATTGAGGCGGAGGGCTTCCTAGCCCGTGTGTTGCAGCATGAAATTGACCACCTAAACGGCATCCTCTTCGTTGACCGGCTTGAAAGCCGGGAGAAACTCTACAGGGTGGAAGACCTGGAAGCAGAGGGAGCGGTAGAATCGGCCTGAACCGTTGCTGTGCCATGGAGCATCCACGGGGGGAGCGGGAGTGTGTTGTCCCGCTCTTTTCGTTTTGGGCCGTTCACCGCCCCTTCCAAAGCCAGATGCCCCCAAAGATAAGCGTGGCCGTCAGCACGATGGCAGCGCCGGAGGCAATCGAGAGGTAGAACGAGATGTAAAGCCCCACCAGGCCCGAGATCACGCCGATGAACGTGGCCAGCACCATCATGGGCAGGAACCGCACGGCCACGAGTTGGGCAGTGGCTGCGGGGGTAATGAGCATGGCCAGCGTCAGGGCGGTGCCGACTGTTTGCAACGAAACGACAATGCTGAGGGCAATCAGCACCACCAGCAGGTCGTTGAGGCGGACGACGGGAAGGCGCAAAGTGGTAGCCAGCACGGGGTCGAACGTCACGATGAGCAGTTCCCGGTAAAACCAGACGATTACGCCCACCACCAGGAGCACGACAATCCCCATGCGAGCCAAGTCGGACGGCTGGACGGCCAGCACGTTCCCAAACAGGATGTGAGCCAGGTCCACAGCAAACGTGCGGCCGGTGGAGATAATGGCAATGCCCAGCGCAAACATCCCCGCGAAGACGATGCCAATGGCCGCGTCCTCGCTGAGGCGTCCCCGTTCGCTCAGCCGGGAGATGGCCAGAGCAGCGATCAGACCAGCTACCAGCGCTCCCCAGAAGAGCACTTGATTGGAACCGCCTCCCATGAGATACGCAATGGCAATTCCCGGCAGGATGGCGTGAGCCAGCGCGTCTCCGAAGAACGCCATTCCCTTGAGCACGACGTATGTTCCCACCACACCGCCCACCAGCCCAACCAGTACGGCGGCCATGACGGCGCGAGTGAAGAAAGTGTACTGCCAGGGCGTCAGGAGCCACTCGATCACCGGTTTTCCTCCTCCCCTTGTTCCCTCAGTGGAATCGTCTCAGGCACATCAACCAAGTCGAAGATGTCCATCAGCCGTTCGGTGGTCAGCAGCGTTGCCGGTGAGCCGTCTCCCACCACGTGCCCTTCCCGCAGGATAATAACGCGGTCGAAGAGGGAAGCCAGAGCCAGGTTGTGTGTGGCCAGCAAGACAGTCACACCTTGAGCGCCCAACTGTTCCAGGGTTTGCTGAATCACTTGTTGACTCCCCACGTCCACTCCCCGAAAGGGCTCGTCCAGCAGCAGAATGCGGGCTTCCTGGGCCAGCGCACGGGCCAAGAACATGCGCTGGCGTTGGCCTCCCGAGAGGACGGTGATAGGCTGGTCGGCGAGGTGGGCTAGGCGCACTTGCTCCAACGCCCGGCGAACGGCTCGGCGGTCGTCGGGCGAGGGAGGGCGCAAGCGTTTCAAGAACCGGTAGCGCCCCATCATCACCACGTCGAACACGGTTGCGGGGAAGCGTGCTGGCGGGTGAACGTCCTGAGGCAGGTAAGCAATCTCCGTGCGGGCCGCTTCAACCGGCTCTCCAAAGATGAGCACTTGGCCGCGTTTGACAGGTAGCAGGCGCACGATAATCCTGAAGAGGGTAGATTTGCCAGCCCCATTTGCCCCCAAGACAGCCACCCGCTCGCCTGCACGGACGGTGAAGGAAACGTGGTGTAACACCGGCTCGGCGTCATATCCGGCCGAAACCTGGCGCAGTTCGATTGCTGGAAGGGAAAGGGATGTGCTCATCGCAGTTCTTCCACCAGCAACATCACGTTGTGGCGCATCATGGCCTCATACGTGGCTACCTCGGGGCGGCTGGGGTCCGGTTGGTCAGTCAGCCCCTCGACAACCTTTGCGCCCGTTGCCTCGGCCACTTGTCGGGCTAAGGTCGGGTTGAATCCCCGTTCGACGAAGATGGCCGGCACACGTTTCTCGCGAATGCGCTCGATCAGGCGCCGCAGGTCCGCTGCTGAGGGTTCGGCTTCCGTGCTCGCGCTGGGCACCAGGGTCCCCACGACAGTAAAGCCATATTCGCGGGCAAAATAGGTGAAAACTCGGTGACCGGTTACCAGCAGGCGGCGCTCTGGCGGAATGGAGGAGACCTGCTCGCGAACCCAGGCGTCCAGTTCTTCCAAGCGCTTGATCAGGCGTTCCGCATTCTGGTTGTAAGGGGAAGCGCCCTCGGGATCGGCGCTTACCAGTGTGTCCCGAATGGTTTTGACGTATGAGATCGCATTGGGCACGCTCAGCCAGAAGTGAGGGTCAACCTGCTCGCCATTCTCGCGAGCGGCCGGGAGAGGCTCAAGGCCAGCACTGACCACCACCACTCGGGCAGGGTCAACCTGGGTCTTCACAGCTTGCTCGACGGAAGGAGCCAGCGTGCCGCCATTCAGCAGCACCAGGTCGGCTTCTGCCAGCAGGCGCAGGTCGGCAGCAGTCAACTGATATGTGTGGGGATCCTGGCCTGGCGGAATGAGCGCGTGGACCGTGGCCCGGTCGCCAGCCACTTCCCGGGCGAACTCGGCAATGACTGGCGTTTCGGCCACAATAACAAGCTGGTTTTCTGCTTTGTTGCCCCCTCGCACGCCACAACCGGGGAGGCTTGCCAGAAGCCAGAGGAGGACGAACAGTTTCGCGAGTTGTTGCGCGTACCGCATTTGCATTTCTCCAGCCTGCCCTTGCACCGATTCAGAGCTTCAGGGCGAAGCACCTTGGCAGCGCTGGCACACACCGTAGACTTCCACAAGGTGGCCGTAAACCTGAAAACCAAACTGCTCGGCCAAGGCTTGCTCCAGTTCGGCGAGCTGACATTCATCGAACTCGACCGTCCGGCGACACCGCGTGCACACCAGGTGATGGTGATGGTGGGCCAACACCAGCATATACGTTGTGGTTGTGCTGCCCAGCGTGGATATCTGCACCAACCCCAGCCGGACAAGCAGATCCAGCGTGCGGTAGACCGAGGCTCGCCCAACATCGGGGGCTCGCTGGTGAACGGCGCTCACGATGTCGGCTGCCGTCATGTGGGCGTGGCCATCGGCTAATACCTCGATGACCACCTGGCGAGGACGGGTGAGCTTGTAGCCTGCTTGGCGAATGTGCTGGAACAGGGTTTCGACACCAGTCATACAGGACTCCGTGCGCAAACCAACGGCGGAATTGAGACATCGTCTCAATTATAGGGGAAAGAAAGGAGGGGGCAAATTATCGGAAGGGAAGTGAACGTGCCAGCGGCACCACGCGCCGTCCGCCGCGCCGTGGTGCAGGGGCGGCGTTGTAAGCACTTCGGGACGGACGAATTTCAGCGCAAAGACCGCACATGCCGTGAGCAAGGAGCACACAGGGCGGTGACGGGAGAACTGCCCTGTGTGCGTTTTTCACCCGCTAGTCCAGGTCATTGTGGTTCTCATCCTCGTCGCTGCTCCCATCGCCACCGCCAGGGCCCCCGTGGCTGTCGTCGTCGCCTTCGTCACCGCCGCCAGGGCCGCCGCCACGATCGTTGCCGTTGCCTTCGTCGCCGCCGCCAGGACCGTCGCTGTCTTCGTCACCGCCGCCAGGACCCCCGTGGTCGTCGTCACCGGCGTCAGGCGTTTCCTCGGGTTTGGGGGTTTCAGTCGGTTTTGGGGGTTCGTGCTCTTCGTCCTCGTCCGGTTTTGGCGTCTTCGTCGGCGTGGGGGCTCCTTCGTGTTCCTCTTCGTCTTCGTGTTTCTCTTCCACTTTGATGCGCAGGGCCAAAAGCGTGCCGTCACTCTGCCGAGCGGCGCGTACTTCCACCACGTCGCCAACTTCGGGCTGGCCTTCGATGCTCGTCTGGGCCGTCACGATCACCTGACGACCAGCGATGCGCCAGATGTTGCCCGAAATGCTCTCCACAGTCCCCTTAAACTCTATTTCGACCTGAACCGGCGGGGCTGGTGTGCTCGTTGGCGGAATTGGCGTACTGGTCGGCGGGACCGGTGTGTTGGTCGGCGGGACCGGCGTGTTGGTTGGCGCGACTGGCGTGCTGGTCGGCAAGACCGGCGTGCTGGTCGGCGGGACTGGCGTGCTGGTTGGTGGGATCGGCGTGTTGGTTGACGGGACCGGCGTGCTCGTGCTGGTCGGCGGGACCGGCGTGCTGGTCGGCGGGACTGGTGCACTGGTCGGCGAGACCGGTGTGTTCGTCGGCGATGCCGGCGTAGACAGAGGCGGAGGAGGTGGCGTTGCTGTCATGTCCGGTGCTGTGCCCGGCACCGCAAGCGCCGACGGTGTTGGCGACGGGGACGAGACGGGCACTTGAGTCGGAGTAGGGGTGACAGGCAGTTGGAGCAGCGTGCGCAGTTCGTCAGTCGTCTCGTCCAAGACCTGGAGCATCTGGTGGTCAGCCGGCATTTCGTCTTTCAACTGCTGTAATTCCGCCAGCCACTGGCGAAGCAGCGCTTCGCGCCGGTCAGGTGGCAACGCCGCGCTCAGGGCGAGCGCCTCGCGGAGTTCCTGTTCAGCCTCTGCAAGAAGTTCAGGAGGAACTGATTGGCCTTGCCGTTGAAGTTCCAAGGCTTCTTCGAGGCGACGGGCAGCCAAGGAAGCGTGCCAGTTGGCCTTGGCTTCGGGAGAGAGGTATAGCAGACTTTGGACGTTTTCCGTGGCACGCTTGACACCGTAGAGAGGCGTGCCGGGCAGGCTGTTGCTCGAAGCCCACACAGTGGAGGCCAACGTGAGCACGACCGCGGCCGCAATGGCGGCTGCCTGCGATGTCCACTTGCTGGTCCGAGAGGGACGAGAATAGGCTCGCCTTCCTCGTCGGAAGAACGAGATAATCGTTGTGCGGCCTGTCCGATGGCGGTTTCTCTGGTGGGCGGCGGCTGCCTGGACGACCAGTTCGCGCCCGCGTGCGAATGCCGTGGGCGAGAGGCGTGGTGGCTCTGTGCGCTGGAGTGTTACGGCCAGACGCAACAGGGGCTCCAGTTCCCGGGCGTGTTCGGGATGACGCTCCAGACACGCCTCTACCGATTCACCGTTTTCGATGCTCTCGAGACACTGGGCAAGAATATCTTCAAAGGTCTTCATGATGGCATCTCATGGGATAAGTAATTCTGTAGGTTCTTGAGCGCACGGTGTTGCAGCGCCTTGACGGCCCCTTCGGTAAGCCGCATGATGCGGGCGGTCTCAGCGATGCTCAGGCCCTCAAGGAAGCGGAGCACGACAACCTGTTGCTGCCGCTCGTTGAGGCGCGCCAGAGCCGCGAGGACATGCTCCATCGTCATCTTCTTTTCCACCGCTTCGAGAGGCTCGGGGTCGTGATGGGGCGCGTTGGTCGCCTCGTCCAGCGGAACGAATGTTCGGCGGCGTTCGGAACGGTACATGTCGTTTAAAATGTTGCGTGCGATCTGATAAAGCCAGCCGGAAAAAACCGCCACATTGTCCTGTGGCTGGATGCGGTACTGGTGAATTCGCTCGATGAGGCGCAGGAACACTTGTGACGTAAGCTCCTCGGCGAGTTGCACGTCCTGCACCCGTGTCAAGAGAAACCGGTAGATCCTGTCGGCATACAGGACATACAGCCCCTCGAAGGCTGCTGGATCACCGGTCGTTTGAGCGCGCTGGATCAAGTTGACGAGCGTCTCCTCATGAATAGGTCTGTTCCGTTCGCTGCTCATTCCTGTGCTCTCATTCGTTCATACGCCGCCGGATGCCCGGAAGATACGCTCAAACAGGCCGGCGAAAAAGTACAAAGGGAGCCGGGCAACAAGCCGCCGTGGTCCCGGTTCCCTTTTCCTGCACGGACTACACGTCGCTTGAAACCGAAGTGCTGATGGGCCGCCAAGCATATTCCAGGCACTTGGCCGTCTGTTGGGCCGTCTCATGGCCCAGAAGCCGGGCCACCACGTGAAGGGCCGCATCAATGCCAGCCGTAATGCCGGCCGAGGTAATGATCTGGCCGTTGTCCACGAAGCGCACGCCTGCCTGAACGACAGCGTGAGGCGCCGCTTGTTTGAGTTTGTTGATAGCCCCCTGGTGAGTTGTGACCTTCAAGCCGTCCAGCAGTCCGGCTTGGGCCAGCAGGAAGGCGCCGGTAGACACGGAAAGAACGAGTTCGGCGTGCCGGGCTTTCTCCCGGATCCAGTTGATGAGCACGATGTTGTCCATTTCTCGACGAATGCCCGAACCGCCTGGCACCACCAGGATGTCAAGAGCCGGACAATCCTGGAAGGAGTAACGTGGATTCACGCTAAGCTGGCCGCGCGTCAGGATGGGCACCGCGTGTTCGGCCACGGTGAAAACGCGGAACGGCTTCTGGTCCTTGAGCAGGCGGCTCGCAATGACGAACACTTCTAAGGGACCGGAAATGTCCAGCACGTCCACGGCGTCAAAGAGCAAGATACCAACGGTCCGTTGCTGTGGCATCGTCTCCCCCCTATCTCAAATTACCGGAAACAAGTTTCCGTGAGGAGACACCGCGAGGCGGACTCTGTAAGCCGCCGGACTGGAAAGAGGGCTGAGCTGTGGACAGCCTCAGCTTCCCATTATAGCGTCCGGCACGGGCAGGGGCAAAATTGCGCGGTTAGGGCGCATGTTGGCAAAAGGGTTTCAATCGGAGACCTCGGAGGCAAGCGCATGAACGTGTGTGGCGCCGCCGTACGAAAAAGAGAAATTGTGGCGTGCAGGGGCGGCGAAGCCGCCCCTGCACGCCCTTTTGTGGTGGTGGCGTATGCTACATCTCCTTGGAAACCAGTGGGAGGTAAATTTCGTACCCCACCGTTGCGCCGCACCAGAATCCAGAGCACACCTGGAAACTGTTCGTCGTAGCGCTGCCCACCACCGGCTGTCCCACGGTTCCCTCGAGCGCGTAACTACCGGCCTCGGCACGCCCACCCCCGCCGCCGACGACGGACCACTCCACGCTGGCGCCGTTGCTCGCCAGGGCCACGCCGACGGTGAGAAGCAGGCCGGTGAGGAACACGAGCACCAGTTCTTTCAGTGTGCGCATTCCTGCCTCCTTTTGATGGTCACAACGGCGGGGCGGCACCCCGCCGGAAGGGCGCCGCCCCTGGGGTTCTTCCTCAATGTGGCGCGGTAAAGGTGTACTCGATGACCACGTAGTAGCCGATGACGTTGCTGTCCGGAAGATACCACCGGAGGTAATAGGCGTACTGGCTGTTGTCAACACTCGCTGCGCTTATCGTGTCGTCGTAACTGCTGCCGTTGCCGCCGCTGCCGCTGGTGGTCGCTGTGGCCATGTTTATGTAGTTGCCATTGCTGTCAACCCGGCGCAACACTGCTTGTCCGTCGTTCGTGGAAGTGTCATTCCAATAGAAGGTGAGCTTCGTGACCGTTGCGCCGTGGGGCAACTGCACGGGGGCATAGTAGTTGTCACTGTTGCCGTCCATGTTCTTCAGCGAGCGCCCCCGGTTCTCGTAGTCGTACCCGTCTTCCCAGGGCCTGAAGGCGGCTGCCGGCACGGAAACGTATCCGGTCTGGGCTTTCCACGTCACAGCGCCGGAGTCGTCCACGCCAAAGATGAGGGTGCCGTTCTCGTCGTAAATCTCGAAGTCGGAGTCCGAGTCGTTTTTGTCCGCGTCCAGGTCAACCCGCACGTTGTCGCCGGACACCAGCACGATGTCGCTGCTGGAGTGTGCGGGGTCGGAGCGAATGATGCCGTTGTCATCACTGCCGGAATTTCCGCCCAAGATCAGGTCGGCAGCATCGTCGCTTCCACTTCTCGCATAAAGGGCGGTTCCGTTCGTGTGCTCGTTGTAGAATGCCCCCGTGTACCCCTGGTCGGACTCGGTGGAGGCGTACACGCCGTAGTAAAACGCCGCCGTAGCGTCCCCCTTCACCTTGGCGTACAGGCCATACGTGTTCATGAAGATGGGGGTGGGCCAGCCCCAGGTGTACGAATAGTTCACCCCCACGAAGGCGTCCGTGTCGCTGATTACCGCGTTGGGCCGCAGGCTGAGGGCGTAGGGCACGGGCAAGATCTCCTGGCAGCCGATCTTCGTGCCGCCAACTTCCACCTCCAGCCAGAGGGCCTGGCCGTTGAAGTTCCTCTGGTCCACGTCCAATGTCACGTGAAACCGGCCATCGGTCACTTGAACGCTGTTTTTGGCGATGTCACTGCCCACCTGGGTCGCACAACTGCTGTCGGAATAGAGGCGGAAGACCATGTCCCGGGTGCCGTTCACCGGCTGGCCATTTTCCGTGAGTACACCTTGGTAGCTTATCTTGCCACCCACCGTGCCGACGATCGCGGCTTCTCCTTGGGGCTGCCCTGCCCCCTCCGGCCCCTGGGCGAGGCTCAAATTGACCGTGGCCAGGCTCAAGAGAAGGGCCAAAACGAGCAAACTCACAAGTGTCCATTTCACCTTCATCGTTTTCCCTCCTGATGGTCATTCCCGTTTTGTCAGCACCTCGGCCGCGCGAAAGATGGCCTGCAAGCGGGCTGTCAGGCTGAACCAGTCGTCAAAGGTCCACCGCCGGCCGCCCTGCAGGTAATAAATTTCGCCGCTCCACGCCCCCTTCTCGCCTCCGACTGGCCGCCAGGCCCGGATTAGAATGGAGACGTAGAGCCATTTGCCCTCCGGCGATTGGCTTGACATAATTTTGCTGGCCTCTCAACGATTGTCCCGTCAGAAGGTGCGGCACACTCTCAGAGCGCGTCGCACCTTTCAAGCCGAAGATAGCGCGCGCCTGTCCACAAAATGTCCACACGGGGAGGAGCCCCGGCC
>WFWG01000322.1 GCA_015491235.1 Ardenticatenaceae bacterium | reverse complement strand
CTTGTAGACCCAATTGGTATCAGGCGCCGCTTGGGGCGGCGCGTGGCGCGTTCACGGTTGCTGTATTTCCACTTCAGTCACGGGGACGGCGTTGTCTGGTCCAGGGGCGGGCACGCGCTGGCCCGTCTGTCCGTCGTACAGGCCCACAATGAGGCGATAGGTGCCGGGTGGCAAGGTGGCCGGCAAGGGGATGACGTGCTGGTCGGTGATGATTTCCCCGGGGCGCCAGTCGTAGGTGGGGCGCAGTCCGTTGGCCGGGGGACCGTCGTGTTGGGCCACCAGCCGGCCATTGCGGTCCAAAAGCTGCGTGAAGACGGTGAGGGGCACATTTGTTGGCCCGGTGGCTCGCCACTGAAGTGTCACGGTGTAGGGGGTGCCCGCCTGGACAGGTGCCCTCGGGACGGCAACGCGCTCCAGCACGGCGGGGGAAGGCGTTGCTTCCAGCCGCCAGCGCCCCTCCACAAAGGTTCCCCACGGCCTCGGGGGCCGAGACCACACCCACACGGCGCCTGACGGCAAATAGGAGGCCGGCGGATTCAGGTGGCGCACGGTGGGCGGCAACCACCCATCGTCCGAGCGCACGGCTACGGCCACGCCGAAGGGCTCCGGCACAGGCCACGGCAAGGTGCGAGTGCGCACGATTTCACCCGCCTTCCACCGCTGCGGCGGATACCAGAGGGCTTCCACCAAAGGGCGTTGGGAGGTGTCCTCCAACACGAGGCCGCTTTGGAGGTCGAAGTAATAGGGCCAAAGGCGCACCTGTTCACCGATTGGCCCGGCGTCGGTGCGCTGCCAGTACAACGCAAGCCGCACCCCGTCCCGCTCCTCACTCAAATCGAGTCCCACCAGGCGCAGAACCTGTCCAAATTGTACATTAAGAGGGACTTGCGGAGTGGGGTTGGGGGCGCGAGCAAACGTGTAGAACTCGTCGGGCAACGTCTTTTGCGTTCCACCACGCTTCAACAGCAGCCAACCATCTCGGGCGGCCTCCACGCCCCACTCGCCGGCCAGCATGGCCTGCACGTCGCGGTAAAGGTCGTTGGGATGCTGAGGCCAGGAGTTGATGGTCACGTCGAGCAAGACATACTCGGCGTCCCGCACGTCGGGGTACTGGTAGACGCGCTCGCGCTGGCTGACGTGGGGGTTGAGCCGCCACTGGGCCGATACGCCCGCCTCTGGCGGGATAAGGGCGATGATGCGCTCGCCCACCCGGTGGTGTTCGGTTACGCGGGGCCACTCGAACTCAACCGCCAGCGGCGTGGCGCCACGGGCGCGGTGGTACGCCAGCGTTGCTCCCACCACCAGCAAGGCCCCAGTCACCAGCACGTACCGGCGCAGGTCCAGGGAGCGCCGGAGCCGTGTTCCCGCTGCCTGAGCCAGCCTTCCCAAGTTGGCCAGCCCTACGGCAGCGGCCAGCACCGCGAAGGGCACGATGGGCGCCGGGTAGTGGTACCCTTCCAAGGTGCGCATGGGCTCGTAGGAACTGAGCAGGTTTACCGCGAAGGAGGGGGCAGCAATCAACAACACGTGGGGGGCTAGCAGTGGCAAGAATGCCAGCGGCGCCAGGAGCCGCGTCACGTACTCGAGTGCGCCGCCTGCCAGGGCCCGCGCGACGACCAGCCAGGGCCTCGTCAGGGCGGTCACCACCAAGCCCGTGAAGCCGTCGCCCAGCCCCTCGTAGTAGCTGAGAAAAACGTGCTCCCCGCGCGGGCTGAAGCGGGGAATGATCACCTCGATAGCCACCAGCGACCACCCCGCCCCGGCCAAAATGGCGATAGTTCCCAGGCGTCGGCGCTTTTGCACCACCAGGGCGTAGAGGCCCATGAGCGCCACCAGGAAGCCGATTTCCTCCTTCGTGGCTGCGGCCAGGGCTGCGAAGAGGGCAAAGCGGCGGTCGTGTCGCTCGTCCAGGGCGTCGAAAGCTGCCACCAGGAAGAAGGCGGCGGGGGTCACAGCATGGAAGTCGAAGAGCACCGCCCACTCCAGGGCGGGGAAGAGCACCCACGCCAGGGGAAAGGCCAGGGCGGCCCACTCGTGGTTCAGGTGTCGTCGCGCCACGCGGTAGGCCGGCACAGCGCCCAGCATGACGAGGGCCGCCTGGACGATCAGCAGCACACGGGGGTCACTCCAGAGCCAGTAGAGGGGCGCCAGGAGGAGCAGGATCGGCTCCACGTGGTGAGCCAGCCGCGTGGTGACGCCGGGTATGTTGGTGAGCCGGAAAGGGCGGCCCCGCGCGGTATTCCACACAGCCTGGTCGTAATTGCCCAGGTCGAAGGCCGTGGTGAGGAAGGCGTTGTGGCGCTGCACCGAGAGGGCCGCGAAGAAGAGGGCACCGGCCAGCGCGATGCCCCAGGCCAGCAACTCGGGCAGGGGGGAGCGTCGTCGAATCACCTCACTCCCTCCCCAGCACGTGGGCGTAGAGCGCCCGGTGTTGCTCGGCGATAGCCCTCCACTCAAAACGGGGAGCGAGCTGCTTTGCCCCACGAGCCAGTCGCCTGCGCGTGTCCTCGCGCCGCAGCACCAGCGCAATCCGGCGAGCCAGGTCGCCCGGGTCGTCCCGGCGAGCAAAGACCACGTTGTGGTCGGGCTGGAGCAAGGGGATGGGGGCCTCCGGCGTGGTGGTGACCACTGCACACCCGTGGGCCAGCGCCGTGATGAGCGTGGTGCGCCGCAGGGAGGCGCCGTCCTGGTAGGGCAGGACGACCACGTCGGCTGCCGCCAGGCCGGCGGCGATCTCCTCCGGCGGGAGCCGCCCCGTCCACCCTGTCCACCCGTTGCCCAGGTTGAGTTCGGCGATCAGGGCCTCGATTTCCCGCAGGTGTTCGGCGTTGGTGGGGTCGCTGGCCCCCAGAGGCTCTCCCAGGAAGAGCAGTCGCACCGGCAGGCCGGCCCGCAGCAGACGATCGTGTGCCCGCAGGAGCGTGGGGATGCCTTTGCTCCGGTTCACCAAGCCGAAGTGGACCATCAGGTATTCGCCCGGTTGCACGCCCCACCTGGCCCGCCACACCTGGCGGTCGAAGTCGGGAGGCAACGCGGTGGGCACGTTG
>WFWG01000321.1 GCA_015491235.1 Ardenticatenaceae bacterium | reverse complement strand
GGCTGTGGCTCTGGAGATCAAATGGCGTTCCAAAGGACGGTCGTACCGCGTCATTCATCCTCGATTCGTCTCGCTGCTTGGCCAGCGTCGGCGGCTCGACTTGGCCCTGCAGTGTTGGGCCTTGGGGTGGGTGCAGGACGTTCAGGATGAAGAACTCCCTGATCAGTATCACTGGGAATTGCGCGTGCCGGGGTGGGAACATGCGTTCTGGCTCACGCCCAACAAACCGAAGAGCGAACGATTGGGAGCTTTCGAGGCGCTGGAACACTTCGTGCTCATTTCGCGCAACTACGCGCGTGGCCGTCGGAGCGCTCAACTGGATTGGAGCGCGCTCCAAGCGGCGTTGCGCGATCAATGGAAAGATCCCGCCGAGGGTGAAGGAGAGAGCCCCATGCAGCAGGCGGCTCGTGAGGCGTTGGCCGACGGTGGCCTGGTCAGTCGCTGGAGGGAGGAAGCGGGGTATTTCATTGATGAGCACGATCGGGAAGCGTATCGCAACCCGGTCTACCGTGACTTGGCTGATTACGCGCAAGATTACTTCGAGGGGTTGCTCTAATGCGTGGGTGGTGGCGCCGGAAACGAAAGCAAAAACCTGCGCCTCGGAGCCGGAACAAGCCGTTTCGCCCTCACGAGCAGCAAAGCATGTCCTTTACACCGCCTTCCTTTCAATTGGAACCAGACTATGAGCACGTTCCTAATGTGGTCATTCACCCTCCGGCCCAGCGGATGTCGTTGGCGTCGCTCGTCGTCGTCGGTGTGGGGGGAACGGGCCAGCGTGTGCTTCAGCGCCTGCGGAGGTTGCTGGCGCAATATGCCGGTGAGGAGAGTGCACAGGTGGTGACCTTGCTCGCCGTCGGGCTCCAGGATTCTGCGGAGGAAATGTGTGGGTTCCCCTTTCAAGAGAGAATCCTGGACCCTTCTCAGGAGTTGGGAATGCCGCTCTCACGGGATAGGTCCCCAACCCAGCAATGGCCTTGGCTCCCTGAGGAGTTTCCGCTGGGCCAACGAGCTACTCGTGTGGAAGGCCGCCTGGCGGTCTTTCAGGACCTACAGCGGGCTCATCCTGACGTGTGGGAGGCGTTGGGCAGGCACCTTGGCCGTGGGGACCGTCCTGATGTTTGGCTCGTCGGTAGTACCTTCGAGGCGACAGGAAGTGGAATGATCTTCGACCTCGCCCATCTCATCCGGCTGGTGGGGCGTTCCTACAACTATGAACCATTCATTGGCTGGATGCTGGCACTTCCCGGAGATGAGTGGGGCAGGGAGTGCTGGCCTGAGGCCGTCGCCACGTTGCGCGAGTGGCAGCGGCTGGCTGTGGAGGACGAACGGGCTTACATGTACAACCCCTACGCTGATAACCAAGCATTGCACGCTCATAGCGCGCGGGGACAAGAGGATTGTCACCTGCTCTTTCTTGTTCGTCCGCCTGTTCAAGAGGCCGTGCGTGCGGAGGAAGAAGGTCAGGCGGCTGTTGACCTCCTGGCAACGGCGCTTTTCGCGCTGGCTGAGCGGGCGACGTGGCAGCGATTCCGTGAGGATGTGGAGGATGTGCGGCGTGCCCAACGTGCCCCACACTCGCTGTTGGGAACATTTGGGCTGAAATGTGTCGCCGTTCCGCTGGATGAGTTGCAGGAAAACGTGCGCCGGCGTCTCGCATACGACCTTTTGTTCGACGACGAACGAGGATTGTTCAAGGGACGTGCGGTCTTCTCTGTGGCTCCGGACGAAGAGACGGCTCGAGGTGTATTGCTGCGCACCCAACATCCTCTTTTGGAGGCCATTGCTCGTTCCCATTCCACAGGCCGCGAGTGGTCAGGGCTTGCTTCCGAACAGGTCCTTTTTTCATTCGCAGGGGCCTTACGTGAGCAACTCCAACGTCTCGTGGACGAGGAGGGAGCGGATGGATTGGCGGCCTGTTATGCGCTGCTCCAGGGCCTGAAAGGATTGTTGAGCCAGGCACACGCGGCGGATCCGAGCGTTATTGAAAAGCTCATCACTTTTCTCCGAGCAGTTGAGAAGGAGATGAAGAGCTGGATACGTTGGTCAGCACAAGCACGCCGGGAAGCGCAACGCGCCATTGCGCCTTACACGCGCCGTCGTGCTGAGAGGCGCCGTACAAATCCTATTTGGACCTCCGAGGCTTCTTCAGATGTCGTGGAGCGCATCTATCACCGCTTGTCGAATCCGGATCTCTTCGAACGAATAAGGCAGCATGTGCGCTGGGCGTGGGTGGTAGAAGGAACCGGTACGGATGTGCGTGTGCGCCTGTATCTCGATACGCTTTACCCTGGATGGCGCCGTGCTCGAAGGCCAACGAGTTGGCGTCTTGCTGTTGGCGACCGAACGGGGAAACTTCTGTGGCAGCGAGTTCTTGAAGTCGTCCAGGCGTATACCCAAGAACCGGCTTACTGGCCGCAGTCGTTGTCCAATTTTCACCAAGATCAGGAGGTGTCAGAGGTTTCCGTCTGCCTCGAGTATAACGGCTCGCTGCCCGAGTGGAGTTTCTCCTATCTGATAAGTGGAGATGAAACGTGGCGCGAGGCTTCCTGGGGGGCTTCTGAAGCGGGCCTGCAGCGAATTGACAGCGGTGTGCGCACGCTGGGTGTCACGTTCCGCTGGTGGGTTCCGCTTCGCTTTGAGCATGTCTCCGCATTTGTGCGCGCGCAGCAGCTCTATTTGGCTCACGGAAGAAGGGCGAAGACACTGCACATTTTCGAGCCTGAACAACAAGCGCTCCTTTTGGAATACAAGGCATTTGGCAGACACATAAGGCACAGGCGGGGCAAGGGCGAGCGAGACGTCTTTCCTTGGTTGCCAGAAACCGTCATGCGTTGGCTAGTGAGCGAAGAGAACAGGCGGCGTGTGAGGGCCTTTGTAGGGGCTTGGTTTGCTGGCAATGTGGAGTGCCATTCTCATGAGGGGAGGTGTCACTTGGTGTGGCAAAACCGTAAGTGGACGTGGCACGTGCGCCATCCTCTGGATGCCCTTGTCCAGTTCATGGAAACAGACTGGAGGGATGTACCGGAGGAAGCCATCAACGAATGGAATGAGTGGCTCTCGCGTCCTGACAATCAGAAGCGAGTAGGAGAAATATTGAACGATATTTGGGCGTGGCAAGACGATTGGCATAACCCGAAGAATGTACACTGGTTCATCTTAGCATGGGGGTTCTCGGAGATGTAGCCGGTGCCCCTGTAATGATGGCAAGTGGAGGGAGGTTGAAAATGAATATGCGACCTGGGGAAGTGATTCGACGGGAAACAAGCCGTGGCGAAGAGAAAAGATATCGTCTTGAGCGCTTTTTAGGGCAGGGAGCAACCAGCGTGGTCTGGTTGGTAACAGATATGACCACGGAACAAAAGATCGTCCTCAAAGAAGTTCATCATGGTCTGGAGGAGCAATGGGAACAGGCGTTTGAAGATGAGATACAGGTCATGCAGTTGCTGTGGGGCGAAGAAGAGAAGCTCGGGGATGGTTTGCACGCCGTTCCACGGATATACGACAAGTCCCGTCGGGAAGCACGTCCCTTGTGGATGACAATGGAATATGTGGTGGCCCCTCCGGTGGAAGAATTCGTGCGTGGCAAGAGTAATCTTCCCCGCCTGGAGCGGCTCTCCGAAAAGATTGAGCGCTCCTTGCGCGATTGGACCACCGCCGCCCAAGAGGGGATTCCGCCAGATGTGCGTCATGCATTTGAAGAATTCGTCAAACAGGCCCGCAAAATTCAAGGTGAAATTGCCCGGCGCGTTGAAGCGGAGCGGCAGCAGGCCGAACAGGCCCGTGGTCTCCACGAAGCCGACATTGTGGAAATTGGCTGGCAAACATGTCGTGTCTTGCATCTTTTGCACAACAGTTTGGGGCGTGCTTATAAGGATTTCCAGCTCAAGAACATCCGATGGGATCCTGAGAAGCGCCAGGTCAAGATCTTGGATTGGAATGTGGTCACAAGTGAGGGAACCGTTGATCTTCGCCACGGGAAAGGACAAGGCTTGGTAGATGCTGACTTGGAACAATTCGCCCGGTATCTTTTTTGGATGACGACGCTCACATATCCCCCCCGTGGAGGGGCATCTCCTGCTATGCTTGCCCGTTTGGGCGGAGCACGTTGGTGTGAACAGACGACGCGGGGATTACGGTATGTGTTGGAGCGGGCACTGGATCCCGATCCGTCCCGACGGTATCGGAAGGCATATGATAGCCAGCGCATGGAGGTAAATGACAGCAGCCAGCAAATGACAAGTGCCTTGGAAAATCTCTCCACTCTGGGTGAAGCCTTGCAGTGGTTGGCCAATGTGTGGGATATTAGGTTCTCGTTGGCGCGTGGTTCTGAAGGAATAAGTAAACTGTTCCAGATGCCGGCAAGGGTTGAACATTTCATAGAAGACACCAATCTTGAATCTGCAAGATCCCTTCTAGAAATTACGCGTGCAATTTTGAGTGAAGGATCTGAAAGAATTCCAAAACAGGCTCGTGAGCAAGTGCTCGAAGAGGTGGAGAAGGTCGAGAGAGCATTGCAGGCACATGAGCGAGACCGTTCTGAAACAAACCGAAGGTCGGCTCCTGATCTCATACACGCCGTAAGCCTATTTCGAGCAGGTGAGGTCAAGCAGGCTCTTGATGTAGTAGAGGAGATTTGCCGCAAAACCCCAGAGGACTTCGTTGCGCAGCGGTGGCGACACGTTTTGAAAGTTGCACACCGTGCAAGAATATATCCCCC
>WFWG01000320.1 GCA_015491235.1 Ardenticatenaceae bacterium | reverse complement strand
TCCTGGCTGCTGTGCGGGCCGGCCTCATCGAATTGCCAGAGTAGCGCCCACTCTCCTTCCTCCGACAGCCCGTGTCCGACGGCAGGCCACAAACACCATCATGACAGGGGCGCGGCCATGCCTCCCAAAGCGACCGATGAAGTTTGCCGGGCAAACTGAAGCGTGGTATGGTTCCCCAAACGGGAAGCCTTTCTTCCCATCACACTCCTGTCGGTGGAGCATGGATTATGGTCCGGCGCACCTTCGCCATCGTCGTCAAGGAATTTCGCCACATCCAACGCGACCCCCGCTCGCTGGCCGTGATGTTCCTCATCCCCGTGGTTCAACTCATCCTGTTGGGCTACGCGGCAACGACCGACGTGCAGTATCTGGCCATCGGCGTGGTGGATTACGACCGTTCCCCCCGCTCGCGGGAGTTGCTGAACGCCTACCGGGCCTCCAACTACTTCACGCCGGTGGCCTTCCTGCCCGACGTGAAGGCGCTGCGCTTTGAAGTTGACCGGGGCCGGCTACGCGGCGGCCTCGTCATCCCCGCGGACTACAGCGAATCGCTTGAACGCACCGGGCAGGCTCAGGTGGCCTTCATAGTGGACGGCTCCGACCCTACGATCGCCCAGACGGCCTTCTCTGCCGCTCAGGCTGTGGGCCAGGCCCTCTCGGTCCGGATTGTGGAAGAACGTCTCCACATCAATCCAGCCGACCAGCCGGGCGTGGACGTGCGTGTGCGCGTCTGGTACAACCCTGAGATGCGCTCCCAAAATTTCATGATCCCTGGTCTCATCGGCATGGTGCTCACCTTTATCACCATGATGATGACAGCGCTGGCCATTGTGCGCGAGCGCGAGTGGGGCACTATCGAGCAACTGGTGGTCACCCCCCTCCGTCCCATCGAGTTGGTCGTTGGCAAGGTGATTCCCTACGTGGCCGTGGCGTTCTGGGACCTGCTGGAAATCCTCGTTGTGGGCGTCTGGTGGTTCCACGTGCCGGTGCGCGGGAGCGTGCTCTTTTTGCTCCAGGCGTCCGCCCTTTACCTTTTGACTTCGCTGGCGATGGGGTTGCTCATCAGCACCGTAGCGGCCACCCAGCAGGAGGCCATGTTCCTGACCTACTTCATCATGCTGCCTTCCATCTTCCTGTCCGGCTTTTTCTTCCCCGTGGACGCCATGCCCAAACCCCTTCAGTTCATCAGCGCCTTCGTGCCCCTCAAGTACGTGCTTATCATCGTGCGCGGCATCATTCTCAAGGGCGTTGGGCTAACCGAACTGAAGGAGCCGGTGGCAGCGGTGACTGTTTTCAGTGTGGCCCTGCTTCTGCTGGCGGCCAGTCGCTTCCGCAAACGGGGCTTGTAAGGGGGGAAAGACCATGCCGGCTGTCCAAACCAGAAGGCTTACGAAGACCTTCGGCCCCATCGTCGCCCTCGACGGACTCACCTTGACGGTGGAAGAGGGGGAAATCTTCGGTCTCATCGGTCCCGACGGCGCGGGCAAGACCACCACGTTGCGCCTGCTGGCGACGGTCATCCCTCCCACACGGGGCGAGGCCACCGTGCTGGGCCACGACATCGTGCGCGAGGCTGAATCCATCCGCCGGCAAGTGGGATACATGCCCCAACACTTCAGCCTTTACGGCGATCTGAGCGTGTGGGAGAACGTGAACTTCTTCGCCGACATCCAAGGAGCGCGCGGTCTCAAACGGCGCGAACGCTTGGAGCAACTGTTGCGCTTCGCCCGCCTCGACCAGTTTCGCGACCGACGGGCGCGCCACCTCTCCGGCGGAATGCAGAAGAAACTGGCCCTCATCTGTGCCCTGGTGCACCAGCCTCGCTTGCTCCTGCTGGACGAACCCAGCACTGGGGTTGACCCCATTTCGCGCCGCGAGTTCTGGGACATCCTGGCCGACTTACACGTCGAAGGGGTGACCATCCTCGTCAGCACCCCTTACATGGACGAGGCCGAACGCTGTTCGCGGGTGGGCCTCATGTACGAGGGCCGGCTGGTGGTGTGCGATACGCCTGAAGCCATTGTGCGCCGCGTGCCGGGGGAGATGGTCGAGGTGCTCGTGCAGCCGGACCTCGACGGCCGCCTGCCAGTGCGCCGCGCCCAGCAGGTCGTGGCTGCGTTGCCCAACCTCATTGACGTGCAAATCTACGGCGACCGGCTCCACATCTTTGTCCCCGAGGCCGCACCAGCTCTTCCAGCCATCCGACAAGCCCTTGAGGCGGCTGACATTTCTTTCAGCCGCGTGGCACCGGCGCTTCCCCACATGGAAGAAGCATTCCTTTACCTGTTGCGCAAAGAATTGGGCGTCTCCTCACCCTCTCAAGAAACAAAA
Source organism: Ardenticatenaceae bacterium (assembly GCA_015491235.1). Classification (GTDB taxonomy): domain Bacteria; phylum Chloroflexota; class Anaerolineae; order Ardenticatenales; family Ardenticatenaceae; genus WFWG01. The sequence continues at coordinate 3,963 of WFWG01000320.1, read as the reverse complement.
CTGCTCTTTGGCCACGACGGCACCTGGGGAAACAGACAATGAAGGGAACTTTTTCGAGCAAACAATTGCAGAACACATCTCCTGCGCGCTTCGTGCGCAATTGGAAGATGTATCCCCTTTTCTCGTTGCGGGTTTCCGCAAAAATCAGCGTGGTCGAGTACCAGCCGTGCAGGAGTGAACCGTGAGCGAACGTGACCATCCAGCCATCCTGGTCGAAAACTTGACCAAAACCTTTGACGGCTTCGTCGCCGTAGACCACATCAACCTGCGCGTCTTTCGGGGAGAAATTTTCGGCTTTTTGGGCCCCAACGGGTCGGGGAAGACGACCACCATTCGCATGTTGTTGGGGCTCATTCCTCCGACCGAAGGGCGCGCACTCGTTCTGGGATATGATGTCACCCGCGAAGCCGAGGCCATTCGCCAGCGCGCCGGGTACATGAGCCAGCGTTTCAGCCTTTACGAGGACTTGACAGTGCGCGAGAACTTGAACTTCTTCGGGCGCATGTACGGCGTGCCGCGCCCCTTGTTGCGCCAACGGCGGCAGGCTATTCTGGAAATGGCCGGCCTCGTCGGGCGTGAGCACGAGCTCACGCGCAACTTGTCCGGGGGGTGGCGGCAGAGGCTGGCCCTCGGCGCCGCCCTCCTCCACGACCCCGACATTCTCTTCCTCGACGAGCCCACCGCCGGGGTAGACCCCCTCTCGCGCCGCCGCTTCTGGGACTTGCTCTACACCTTCACCGAACAGGGCAAGACCATTTTCGTAACAACCCACTACATGGACGAAGCGGAGAACTGCCACCGCCTGTCGTTCATCCACAACGGGCGCATTGTGGCCAGCGGTTCTCCAGCCGAAATCAAGGCCACCCAGATGAAGGGCCACGTGCTCGAAGTGGACGTGGACCATCCCGACCGTGCCCTGCGAGCACTCAAGGGGCAGCCAGAATTCGACGAGGTGGCCCTCTACGGTCGTCGTCTCCACGTGGTCGCGGAGCACGTGGGGGAACTGGAACCGCTCGTCCGCCAGCGCCTCGAAGCCGCTGGCGTGCAGGTTCGCGCCATGCTGGTCATCCCGCCCTCTCTGGAAGATGTATTCGTGGCCCGCATCCGGTAACGGGAGGAACCGATGGAAAAGAGCACCCTGCGACGAAGAAGAGCCGTGATCATCTTCCTGGTGGCAGTGGGGTTGGTGGGAGCGCTTGCGGTGTGGGCCTTCTCCTCATGGCAGGAGGTGCTGGCCCTGCTGGGAAGGCCATCCTCCACGCTAATGGCCGACGTAACGGCCTCAGGGACAATCGAGGCGACGACGGCTCAGGTGGTAAGCCTCGTGGCAGCCCGTGTCATCACGGTCACCGTGCGAGAAGGCGACCCCGTCGAGGCCGGCCAGGTGGTCGTTCGACTCGACGACACCCTGTTGCAGAAACAACTCGCAGCCGCCAGAGCCGAGATTCGCGTGGCCGAAGCCCAGCTTGCCCTGCTCAACGCGGGAACGCGCCCGGAAGAACTTGCCCGCCGCGAGGCTCAGGTCGCCGCCGCCAAAGTGGGTGTGGAAACGGCCCAAACGGCCCTGACCGACGCCCGCGCTATCTACCAGGCCGCCCAAGAGATCCAACTCGACCTGGTACAGGCGGAGATGGAACTGGCCAAGGCCCAACACCTGCGCGACGCGGCCCTCGCGCGTGCACAAGCCGCTGACCAGAAGGCCAACATGTGGGCCAAGCTCATTCCCGACCTGGAGAAAGGGTTCGACGTCACCCTGCCAACTGGCAAGACAATTCACGTCGAAACACCGCCTGAGCAGCGAGAAGAAGCCTACTTTCAGTGGAACGTGGCCACCCAGGAAGCGGCTATCGCGTGGGCGGAGTATCAGCAGGCCGAGGCGGCTGTGGCTGCTGCGGAAACGCGCCTGGAGACCGTTCGAGCCGCCCTCGATGACCCCCGCCGAATGGAGCCAGTTGTGCGGGCGGAGACGGCGTTGGAGGAAGCCCGGAGCGCCCTTTCCGTGGCTGAAGCCGCGCTGGAAGCAGCACGTGCCGGACCAAACGAGGAGAAAGTGGCAACAGCCCAGGCCAACCTCAAGCGGGCGCGCGCGGCCTACGCGGCTCTCCTAAGCCAACAACGTTTCTACACCTTGACAGCGCCCATCAGTGGCCGTGTTCTCCAACGAACCATCGAAGCCGGTGAAGTGGCCATGCCCGGCACCCCTCTGCTGCGGTTGGCCGACCTGAACACGCTGCGCCTGGTCGTCTATGTCTCCGAGCCTCAGTTGGGACGCATATTTGTCGGCCAACGCGCTGACGTGCAGGTGGACGCTTTCCCTAACCGCGTCTTCGAAGGGCGTGTCGTGCGCATCGCCGACGAAGCCGAGTTTACCCCCAAGAACGTGCAGACCAAAGAGGACCGCGTTAACCTGGTCTACGCCGTGGAGATTCGTCTGCCCAACCCTGAAGGGCTGCTCAAGCCAGGAATGCCCGCCGACGTGACGTTGCGGGACGGGAGGCAACCATGAAACGAGGCGTCACCTGGAACTTGGCCGCCGTTCTTCTCGCAGCCGCCGCTCTGGTCCTGGGCGGGAGACCGCCAGCGCGGAGTGCAGGCTCACTGGAAGCCTCGGGCATGTTCGAGGCGCGTGAAGTACGTGTGATGACCGAGGTGCCAGGCCGCGTGGTACGCCTCCTGGTAAACGAAGGGGAGACCGTGCGTGCCGGTCAAGTCGTGGCCGAGCTAGATCCCGGCCCCTTGCCCGACCAAGTGCATGAGGCCGAAGCGGCGCTGGAAGCCGCTCGGGCACAACTGGCCGACCTGGAAGCACAACCGCTCCCCACGACTGTCGCTGTGGCGCGCGCCCGCGTGCGGCAGGCTGAAGCGCAGGTTCAAACGGCCAGACGACAACTCGAACTTCAGCAGCAGGTTTACGAGCACCCAGTGGACCTGGAAACCAGAATTCGCCTGGCCGAAGCCCGACTTCCGCTGCTGGAACGCCAACTGGCCAGCGCCCGCGCTGCGCGCAAACGAGCTGTAGTAATGCGCGACCGCTTCCAGAACGACTACTCGCTCCAGGGGCGCACTCAGTACACCGCTTGGCAAAAACAGGTGGAGGCCGCAGAGGCAACTATGCGGGCTACTGAAGCTGAGATCGAGGGCACCCGTCGGCTGCTTGGCGTACTGCGCGCCATTCGGGCCAATCCGCTGGCCCTTGCGGCCCAGCTTCACCGTGCAGAAGGAGCCTTGCGCGCCGCTCAAGCCCAGTTGAAGGTGGCTGAGGCTGAGCTGGCGTTGGCCGCTGCACCAGCGCGTCAGGAAGAACTCGAGATGGCCCGCGCGCGTGTTGCCCAGGCCGAGGCACAACTGGAACTCCTGCGCACCCGCCTGGACCGTTACACCGTCCGCGCGCCGGCCGACGGCGTGGTGGCCGAACGCCTTGTAGAGCCAGGTGAAGCTGTCCAGGCCGGACAAGCACTTGCCATCGTCAGCAACATCACCACACTCGACCTGGTGGTCTTCGTGCCTGAACCCGCCCTCGGCGCCGTCTACTTGGGACAGCGCGTCACCATTACCGTGGACGCCTTCCCAGACCGCACCTTTTCCGGACGGGTGGTGTGGATCGCCGACGAAGCTGAGTTTACCCCCAAGAACGTGCAGACCAAAGAAGATCGCCAGGAAACCGTCTTCCGCGTTCGGGTGCGAGTGCCGAACCCCGACGGCGTGCTGAAAGCGGGCATGCCAGCCGACGCACAATTCGAACCCTGAGGGTTTGTGGACCGGCAAGATCGCCCAGAGCGACGTGAAATCAGGCGGCAATTCGCTGTTCCGGGATTGACGAACGGCCAAATAGGAGTATCATAGGTCTTCCGGGAAAGAGCCAGCGAATCCGCCTCTTCCCGTCGCCAACCGTGACATTCGCAACAGAGGAGGTCGCCCATTTCCGAACAGAGGCCATTTCTCTCGGTCGTCATACCGGCTTAC
>WFWG01000319.1 GCA_015491235.1 Ardenticatenaceae bacterium | reverse complement strand
GGGTAGACAAGAATCCTCCCCCCACGTCGAGAACCTGAAGGGCTGAACGACTCGCCCACCCAAATAGGGAAAAATTGTGGGGAACTGGGGCGGCTTCGCCGCCCCAGTTCCCCACAATTTTTCGTCTTCAGGGGGACACCAGTATTGAAACATGTTCCCTTTGGAAGTAAAAGTGCGCGGAGGTGTAACTGAAAACGGGGGCAACCACTGGCGTTGCCCCCGTTTTCAGTTGTTCTTCCTTCACTGTTGAGCGAAGTAGTTGGCCACTTGGGAGAGCAAGGCGGCTTGCCAGAAGTAACTGAGGGCGTTGAGTTGGTCGTCGGGCGTGCCCTGACGCAGGGAGCGAGCCACCTCGTAGTAGTAGAGGGCGGCTGGCGGCGCGTTCTCACCGGCCAAGCCGATGAGTTCCCGCGCGCGCCGGTCGGCGTTGTCGAGCATTTCGATCAGCGCCTTTTCCCGGCTGTACCGGGCGATGTTGCCCTGGTCGTCGAGTTCGGCCCCCAGCGAGTACCACTTGGCGATCAACATGGAGGAAAGGGTGTACGCACTCTGGGAGTGGCCGAAGATCAACCCGGCGGCCTTTGGCCCACTGCCCACCTCGTCGCGCAAGGCTTCTAGGCCGGCCCGTGCGGCTTTTGACATCAGGTAGGTGTTTTCAACGTTGTAGAAGACTTCTCGCATCTGGTCGGTGGAAACGCCGAAGGCTTGGGCATACGGCTCGATGATCACGCTCTCGAAGTAGGCGTCGTTGGCTTCGGCCGCGCGTCGCAGGGCTTCGGCCATGTTGAGCACCTTCTGCGGGTCAGGTGCGGGGGCCTCGCCGTACCCCAGCCCAATGTCCACAGTATCCCGGGCAATTTGGAGAAAGCCCGAGGCCAGCGTGTAGTAGGCAGCCGCTTCGGCCAGACCGCCCACCAGTTCCTCGTCGGTGTAAAAGCCGATGTTGTTCACCAGTTCGGTAATGGTGTCGTCCGCAATTAACACCAGCCCCTCGGCAATGGCCAAGTTGCTGTACGCGTCGAAGACCGTCATCACGTCGCTGACCGTGCGCACGTCTTCGGTCTGGAGCAGTCCGATCTGGGCCTTGATTTCCGACTGAACGGTCATGGCCGATTGGAGGTAACTCACGGCCGCCGACAGATCGTTGATAATGTAGCGCTGTACCATGTTGCCAGCGAGCACGGCGATCCGGGCGTTGAGGGCCGCTTCCCACGCATCCTCGTAAGCCACGGCCACCAAACCTTGCGTGATGTAGTTGTCGGCGCTGGCCGCCGAGTCATCAGCGTCATAGATGAAGTCGGCAAAGGCTTCCTGGATGCTCGGATCCAGCGTCTGGAACTCATTGCGGTCCTTCTCGTAGCGGCTCAGCCACTCGCGCGCTTTGGCCTCGGTGCGGTCGTAGGCCCGGCCGGTCAACTGAGGCGAGGCCGAGGGCGCTTGGGGCCGGGGCAGCGGCTTGCCGGTGAGCAGTTCATAAGCCTCGAAGACCGTGCTCACCTCGCGCACTTCCACGCCGAGTTCCTGGCCCAAGTCCACCAGGTCAACCATGCGCCCCTCGTTGAGATCGAAGTCCTGGCGTTGGCCCACTGGAACCAAGACGAGCTTTTTGCCCGCGTCGGCGGCACCTTGCAGTTTGTGAGGAATGCCACCAACCGGCCCCACGCTGCCGTCCGGGTTGATGGTGCCGGTCATAGTGGCGTCCTCGCGCACTTGGTCGCCGCGCAGGGCGGCCAGCACGCCCACCGTCATCAGAGTGCCAGCGCTAGGACCATCAATGCGGCCACCCACACTGAAGGAGAACTCGTACTCGGTGGGGTCAACGCCTTCCAGCATGGAGGCCAGCAACACGGCCATCCAGCCCGAAGCCCGCCACTGGTTTCCAGTACCCTGGACTTCCTCCTCGAAGAACCCCACGCGCAATTCGCCCGGCTGGGAAGCTGGCCGCACGCGCACGATCACGGAGCTGGTGCCGCCAACCGCTTCACCGTCCTCGGTGGCATAATAGAGGGCGTCAACGCGTGTGCTCCGCTCGCTGGGCGTCGGGGTTGGGGCCGGCGTGGGCGTGTCGGCCGGCTTGGGCGTGTTGGTGGGCGGTGGCGGTTTCGTCGGTGCAGGAGGAGACGTCGGCGTTGGCTCGGCTGGCTGGCCGCCCCCTCCGCCGCAGGCCGCCAGAGCCAGAAGGAGAACGAGAAGTATCCAGAATGAGAGAGAAGGGAAGCGTAAGCGATTCATGGACTCCTCCTTTTGTGAGTTACAACTTTTTTGGTAATCTGTTGACAAGGCCATCACACGGTGAGTTTGGTACAGCATACCACATAGCGGCCAACCAAGCAAGACGTTGTGGTCCGGTTACACAGGTGTTCCCTTACTCCAAGCAAAAGTATAGCACTCCAACGTCAGGAAAACGTCAGGTCTTAGTGCACGATCATGTTCTACCAAAGGGACCTTGAACCACCGATGACGAAGGTGCTGTGATATGCTTGTTGCCAGTTGTCCGGTGGTAGATATTGAACGGGAGGAGTCCCACATGTGGCGCTTTTGCGTTGTGTTGTTCCTGCTGAACGTTGCCGGCTGGTTGAGCGGCTGTGCGCCCCTGCCGCCAGAGCCGGATGTTTCTGCCACTTTCATCCCCTCCCCTCCGGCTCATTCACCGCTGGCCTCTCCGACAGCGGTCACCACCTGGTCTGCGGTGTACGGTGGGCAGGGCTTCGAGGAGGTAGAGGGCCTGCTGGTGACCGACGATGGTAGCTTGATCTTGACAGGCGCTACCAATTCCTACAGTGATGACGAGCAGGGTGATGCTTGGATCCTGAACCTGCACGGGGACGGTCGGGTGGCCTGGCAGCGCCTGTATGGCAGCGATGGTGAAGACAACATCGTGGACATCCGTCAAACGGCCGATGGAGGGTTCGTCGCTGTGGGCATGACCGATTCCTTTGGCGCTGGGCAGGAGGACCTGTGGGTGCTGCGTCTGGACGCTCAAGGAGACGTCATGTGGTCCAAAACCTACGGCGGGCCAGGCGTGGAACAAGGATGGGCGGTTGATCTCGCTCCAGGCGGGGGCTACGTGGTTGCTGGCGCTACCACTTCCTTCGGCGCCGGCGGCGCCGACTACTGGGTGCTGCGCCTGAACAGGGACGGCTCTGTGCGCTGGCAGCGAACCTTGGGTGGTCTTCAGGACGACGGGGGCGCCAGCGCATACGGCGAGTTCGTGGTGCGGGTGTTAGTAGACCGAGATGGCAACTTCGTCCTAGCCAGTGAGACGCTTTCCTTCGCAAGGGGAGAGTCGGATATCTGGATAGTCAAACTGGACTCCAACGGAGAAATCCTCTGGCAGAGGGCCTACGGCGGCGAATATGAAGATTCCCTCTGGACTTTCGCCGAAGCGGCAGGTGGCGGGTACATCCTTGCAGGCGTAACAGTCTCCTACAGCCCCGACGCCAGCGGTGACACGTGGGTCCTGCGGCTGAACACAGATGGTTCCGTCCGCTGGCAGAAGGTTTTCGGCCTTCAGGGTGATTGGGACGAAGCCTTGACCGTCGGTGCCACGCGGGACGGCGGCGCGCTTGTGGGCGCCTATGCCGAGGAGGGCCAGGCGGATTGGGACATGGTGCTGCTGCGGGTGAACGAGCAAGGCAACCTCGTTTGGCAGCGGCGCTACGAGTACGGCTGGGACTGGCCCACAGCGGTGGCGGAGATGCCGGACGGCAGCCTGGCTCTGGCCGGGGTGGCCTGGGACAAGGAGCGCGGCCAGGACCTGGACCTGTGGGTGATGCGCCTAGCCGCGGACGGCACTGTGGGGGCGGACTGTCCGGTGGTGCAGGATGTCCAGTTCGAGGTGCGCACCACGGCCAATGCGCCGGTGGAGACCAGCGCCGTTGTCCAGGATACCAGCGTGGCCCCACGAGTGGCCCCCATCACCGTGCGGGCTTCCTCCGCCACGCCCCGATACCTCTGCCCCGCTCCCACAGGCTGACAGGTGTGCGAAACCAATTTTCTCCGTGTCCTCTGTGCCTCCATGTGATACCAATTGGGTCTGCAAATGCCATATATTCACCGAAATGGCTCGGCGCCGCCGTCCCACCCATCTATACGGCGGCGCCGAGCCGCATCTCTGCTCAAGCCTTCAGGATGGTACGCCGTCGCCCCACATTCGCTCTCAATCTCAATCAGGTCTAAGATTTGCCTTCCAAGCTCCCACCTGCTCCACGTACTCCAGGCTCTGGTGGCGGAAGTAGGTGTTGTAGAGCTCGGCGTAGTGGCCGCCCAACGCCATCAACTCGTCGTGGGAGCCGGCCTCAATGATTTCGCCCTTGCGGAGCACAATAATGCGGTCGGCTGCCTTCACGGTAGAAAGGCGGTGGGCGATGATAATGCTGGTTGTTTGGGAGAGGATCAAGTTCAGGGCCTGTTGAATTTGCCACTCGGTGAAGGGGTCTATGCTGGCCGTGGCCTCGTCAAGAATGAAGATGGCCGGGCGCTGAACCAGCACCCGCATGAGGGCCACCAGTTGCCGTTGCCCCATGGAGAGCCGGCTGCCCCGTTCGCCCACTTCTGTCTGGAGGCCGTGGGGCAGCGCCTCCAGCCACTCGCCCTCCCCGATGCGATAGGCCAGTTCCAGAATCTCCTCGTCGCTTACCTCCGGCCGGGCGTAGCGGATGTTGTCCGCCACCGTGCCGGAGAAAAGGAACGGTACCTGCGGCACGATGCCGAGTTGGCGGCGGTACTCCCGGAGGTCGAAGGTGCGGATGTCGTGACCGTCCACCAGGATGCGCCCTCCCTGAAACTCGTAGAAGCGGGCGATGAGCCGGGCAATTGTGCTTTTGCCGGCGCCCGTGTGGCCCACCAGTGCCACGCTCTCCCCCGGGCGAATGTGCAGGTTGAAGTTGCGCAGCACCTGCTCCTGTTCCGAGTATCGAAAAGAGACGTTCTCCAGCTTGATGTCTCCCTTCAAGGGGGGCACGGGCTTGCTGGCAATCTGGACGACCGACGGTTCGGCGTCAATCAAGGCGAAGATGCGCTCGGCCGCCGAGAGGCCCGCCTGCACTTGGGCTGAAAAGGCCGACAGGTTCAAGACCGGGAACCAGAAGTAATCCAGGCTGGCCACGAACAGATACCAGGCGCCGGCCGTCACCAGGCCCTCGGCCACACTCAAGCCGCCCGTGTAGACCAGCAGGCCGGTGCCAGCGCCGCCCAGGGCGTTCATGGTGGGAAAGATGAGCGATAACACAAGCCCTCGGCGCACGTTCACCCGGTAGGACTGCCGGTTGGCCTCGTCGAACTCGGCGTAGATGGCGGCCTCCTGGCGGAAGTTCTTGGCCACGGCAATGCCGCTGATGGTTTCCTTGATGGCCGCGTTCACGTTGGCAATGGCTCGGAAGCCGTGCCTCGTGACGACCCGCGCCACGCGGCGCAGGCCAGCCGCTGTCAGAAAGAGCACCGGCAGAAAGGCAAAAAGGAGGAGGGCCAGGCGCCACTCGATGAGAACGAGAACCGTCCCCAAGATGGCCGCCTGGATGAACTGGGCCGTCACGTCGGCGATGAGCACGGCCATCTCGCCGAAGGCCTTGGTGTCGGAGGTGATGCGCGAGACGACGCGGCCTGAGGAGAAGCGGTCGTAGAACGACAGATCCTGTTCCATGGCCGCCCTGAAGGCGTCGGTGCGCAGCGTCAACACCACATCGCCCACCAGGCGAGCCATGAGCCGGCGGCGCCACCAGTTGGCCAACCAGTTGATGACGCCAGCCGCCAGCACTCCTCCGCTGAGCAGCCCGATGGCCAGGCCGGAAAGGTGCGTAGCCAGCAAGTCTACCCCACGGGCCACCAGCACCGGCAGCGCGATGCCCGTGAAGGAGATGGCCGCCAGCAAAGCCGCGATGAGCACCAGCCGCCGCAGGTGGGGTTGCAAGTAAGTCAGAATGCGCACGGCCAGTTCCCGGTCGCTGTACTGGCGGTCGTAAGCTTCCACTTCCAAGCTGGCGAAGAAAGACATAGGCGTACTCCTGCCCGTCAGGTGCCCGGCGCGCTGGCTGGCTCGCCCAAGGTGGCGAAGATGCGCCGGTATGCCTCGGAGGTGCGCAGCAATTCCTCGTGACGGCCAATGGCGACGATACGCCCCTTGCGCAGCACCACAATCAGGTCAGCCCAACGAATTTGAGAGAGCCGGTGCGTAATGATGAGCGTAGTCCGACCCCGGGCGGCCGCGTAGATGGCCCGCTGAATCTTGTCCTCGGTGGCGCTGTCAATGGCGCTGGTGGAATCGTCCAGGATGAGGATGGCCGGGTCGGTCAAAAAGGCGCGGGCCAGGGCCAGGCGCTGGCGCTGCCCGCCCGAAAGCGTCACACCCCGCTCCCCGATGACCGTCTGGTAGCCGTCCTTGAAGCGCATGATGAACTCGTGGGCTTGGGCCGCCTTGGCCGCTTCGACAATTTCGTCCATAGTGGCGTCGGGCTTGCCGAAAGCGATGTTTTCAGCAATCGTGCGCGAGAAGAGGAAAATGTCCTGCTCGATGATGGAAATCTGGCTGCGGAGAGCTTCCAGGTTCCAGTCGCGCACGTCCACGCCGTCCACCAACACCTGGCCCGCAGTGACGTCGTAGGTGCGGTTGACCAGTTTGACCAGGGTGGTCTTGCCGGCCCCGGTCTGTCCCACAATGGCCACTGTCTGGCCCGGTTCCACTTTGAAGGAAATGTCCTTGAGGACCGGTTCATCTCCCTCAGAGTAGGCGAAACTGACGTTGCGAAACTCGACCGTGCCCCGCATGGGGGCCGCATACCCGCTCACATTTTGGTCCAGGTGGTTCTTCCGGACGATGAGTTCCAGGATGCGTCGTGCGGCGGCCAGGCCGGTTGCCACCTGGGAATAGGCAAACAGAGAGACGAAAGTCGGGAACCCGAACAGCCGCAGTAATCCCACGTAGGCAATCACGGCTCCCAAGTCAATGAGCCCGGCGCGGAAGAGGAGGAGGGCGTGCAGGAAGCCAGCCCCCTCCGCCAGGCCGAGCAGCAGGAGCGGAATGAAGCGGGCTTCCACGTCGCCCTGGCGCACGAAGGCATTCCGAAAGCGGCGAGCGTTGCGCTCGAAGAGGGAGATCTCGGCCTCCTCACGGGCCGTGCCCTTGACCACTTCGATGCCGTCAATGGCCTCGGCCAGGCGGGCGTTCATGCGGCCAAAGCTCTCGCGTACTTCGGCGGTGATGGGGGCCAGTTCGCGCAGATACTGCCACAGGGCCACGGCGTAGCCGAGCAGGAAAAGGGTTGGCACCAACGTAAGCGAAGGGTGGTACCGGAGCGCCATCAAAAGCGGCATGAAGAGAAACGTGGCCGACCCGACGACCAGCGTGAGCCCCGGGCTGAACATCAGGTTGATCTCGCGCACGTCGTTGGTGGCGCGGGCCATGGTGTCGCCCACTGGCTGCAAGTTGTGGAAGGTCATGCTCTTGCCCAGCAGGCTGGCGTACAGTTCGTCCCGGATGTCCCGCTCCAGGCGTTGGCCGATCAACTCGGCGCCGAAGTTGCGCATGAACTGGAGCACGCTGCGCGCGGCCTGGGAGCCGAAGATGGCCACGGCCGTGGGCAGCAGCACGTTCAGGCGCGGGGGGGAAGCGGTGATGGCGTTGAACGCGCGTCCCACCAGCATGGGCACCACGGCGGCCAGCAGTGCGTTCCCCCAGGCTCCCACGAGGACGGCGATCACCAGGTACCAGTAGCGGCGCACGTGGGAGACGAGCCAGCGCACAGGCCCCCTGCGGTCGGTGTGGTAGCGGTCTGGCAGGGTGAATTCGGCCGATGGCGTTGCCTGCTGGTTCGAGTTCGACATTCTGCCTTGCTCGTGTGGGCTTAATTCGTGTGGCGGTCGAAGTAAGGGTTAGCCGATCTCAAACGAACGCCGTTTGCTCCCACGTGGGACAAGAACACGCCGTGCTCCTGAAGAGGGAGCACGGCTGCGCCCTTCGGCAAACGGCTGTCGGATCCGAAAGTTCCGCCTACAGAAGCTCAAAGCGGTTTATATGTTAGCTTATCTAACTATATTCGTCAAACCTTCAGCCTGGTTGAATGGGCTAACTCGCGGAGACCGCCGGTGGATGCCCCTCGAAGCCATCCCACCTTATCGGGGTTCTGAATCCCCGATAAGGTGGGATTAGCGGATGATGGACTCGCCGCTGAAGATGCGCAGCACGTCGAAGTAGGTGATGAAGAGCATCAGGCTCAACAGCACAATCATCCCGATGAGGTGGACAAGTCCCTCTTTTTGCGGGTCAATGCGCTTGCCGCCCCGCAGAATTTCCAGCAGCACAAAGATGAGGCGCCCACCGTCGAGAGCGGGGAAGGGGAGCAAGTTGAGGATGGCCAGGTTGACGCTCAGGAAGCCGGCAAAGTTGACCAGCGTCAGGATGTCGCCCTGGCGGGCCAGCTCGCCCGTAACCTGGGCGATGCCCAGCGGGCCAGCGACGTCCGCTCGCATGGTGCCCCGCAGGATCTGAGCGACACCCGTCACAATGGCGACGTCATTGTCTACCTCGCAAACCAACGCATCGTCAGTACCCGGCAACTTCAAGGCGTGGTGACGAAATACTTGGGCCGGGAGGTGAGCGTCACCATCGAACGTGACGGCCAACGTATCGCGACCCAAATCAGGCCCCGGCTCAACCCGCCCCCCGGTCAGGGCTGGCTGGGCGCCG
>WFWG01000318.1 GCA_015491235.1 Ardenticatenaceae bacterium | reverse complement strand
TCGTACATCTGCACGGCCACGTACTCTTGCACGCCGATGCGCTCGTAGAGACGCTTCTTGGCGTGCAGGTCCAGCGCGGCGCTGCTGGCGGCGATTTCCACAATGAGTTCGGGGGCGCCGTTGACGTAGTCCTCCTCGTCAATCCAGGAGCGGCCGCCCAGTGCCGGCTCCAGGCGCATCATGGCGTCGGGCTGGGGTTCGTTCTCCTCGTCCACCTGCAGCGTGGCGTTGTCCAGCACCATGACGCCGGGGGTGGCGGCTTCGTAAACGCCCAACCAGGTAATGACTTGGCTGTGAGGCCGACCGTGTTGTCTGGCGCGCACGGCGGAAGTCACGAAAACCACTCCTTGGACGAGTTCAGCTTTCTTGATTTCGGGGTGAGCGTTGTAGCGGCGCTCGAACTCGGCGCGGGTCAGGTGGTCGCCGGATTCCAGGGGCGGTATGGCCTCCCGCGCGGGAGGCGGTGACGGTGACCGCGTGTGAATCGAAGCCGGAACACGACTCATGGGCTCATCTCCTTCATCTGTCCGTCTCTACCGGGCGTGAGGCCGGAGAGCGTTCGTCCAGCCCGGCGAACAGGTCGTCGTGGGGGCCAATGGGCTCCGGGTAGGCCAACACGAAGTGCTCGTGGCGCATGAAGCGGCGTCGCAACCAGCCCGGCAGCCACCGGAAGGCGCCACCGCCCTGGCTGCGGTGGCAGGCACTGGCCCGCTCCTTGACGGCCAGGTAAGGCCCCACGTCAAGGCGCACGTGGATTTCCTCGTCGGGCACGCCCACGCGCGTCAGGTCAATGTCCCCGTTGCGCCCAAAGCGGCGCGGGTCGCGGCGCAGCAGGCGGGCAACGCGGATGAACCAGCGCACGGCCGACTTGGGAATGACGGTGTAGTAGAGCCGCAAAGGTTGCCAGGGCTCGTACCCCTCGGCCCGCAAGTGAGGGTAGGCGTCCGGCTCGTTCACCTTGGACCAGGCCCGTCGCACGGCGTGGTTGACCTTGATGTGGTCGGGGTGGAAGTAACCGCCGGTGGGATCGTGGGTAATGACCACGTGGGGGCGCACTTCCCGCATGACCCGCACCAGGTCCTCGGCCACGGCGTCCAGGTCGGCCTGGTAGAGGCTGGCGGGGTGTTTGTTGTCGGGAGTGCCCTCCATGCCGCTGTCCCGGTAGCCCAGGATGTGCAACTGGGCGCCCAGCTCGCGGCAGGCGCACTCCAGTTCCCGCAGGCGGACTTGGGCCAGGGTCTCGCCGTTTTCCAGGTCGCCCTCCGGCGTTCCGGCCGCTCCGTCAGTCACGGTGCAGACGTGTACTTCGACCCCTTCGCGGGCGTATTTGGCCAGCGTGCCCCCCGGCACGAAGGATTCGTCGCTCGGGTGGGCGAAGATGCCCAGCAGTCGTCTCGTTTCGCCCTCTTTCTTCGTCAACGTCGCCTCCTGCCCTCTAATTACGAAGGTGCGACGCCCTTCCCTTCGCAAGCGCGTTGCACCTCGTGATGTCACTCCGCGCGAGCCCCCAGGCACTCGTACAGCAGGCTCAACAGGTAACTCTCCAGCGTCTCGAAGGAGTAGTGGCGCCGGGCCACCTGGAAGTTGTGTTCCACCATCTCCTCGGCCAACGAGGGGTTCAGGAGCACGGCTCGCGCCTGTTTCACACAGGCGTCGTCCACGAACTCGTCGAAGCCAATCACCTTGAATCCCTTGGGTTGGATGTCGGTCTTGAAGATTTCATAGGTGTTGATCACGATAGGGCGCCGGTAGTAGATGGTCTCCAGGAACGCGTTGCCAAATCCCTCGATGGCCGACGGGTAGGTCACCAGGTCGGCCTGCTGGTAGACGTCGGCCAGCGAGTAAACGGGCCGGCCGTCAGGCGTTCGGCCTCGCCGGAAGGCCACCCGGTCGGCGGCAAAGATGAGGCGCACGCCCAGGAGTTGGGCGTACTCCCGCAGGTAAACGGCATAGGCGTCCCCCTCGTCCCCCGAAGCGTGGGAGATGACCAGCGCGCAGGGGAGCTCCAGGCGCCGGGCCAACTCGACGGCCCGCTCGATGCGCTTGCGCGGCACAATGCGCGTGGGCTGCAACAGGAAGTACTCCCCCTCCTCCAGTCCCAGGCTGGCGCGCAGCGTGCGGGCGTAGTCGTCCACTGGGGGCGGTGGCATGTCGAAGTCCATCACGTTGGGGATGATGACGAAACCCGTTCCTGTCCGCAAGGCCAGTTGGCGGCCCGCGAAAGAGTTGATGACCACGTGGCGCACGCTCGGCAGGGTGGGCGGAAAGGCGGCCCGCAGGTAATCGTGGGCCGCACTGACGGTGTAGCGATGTCGCTCCCACCAGAAGTCATGGTGGTGGCCGATGGTCGGGATGCCGGTCTCGGCGATGAACTCCGTCAGGGCCAGGCCCAGCGGCACGTTCATGGGGAGCGAAAGGGCGTTTTCGGCCACCAGCAGGTCCAAGTCGAACCGGCGGGCGAACTCGTACAGGTGGGCTTTCAAGTGGTCCTTGATGGCGTTGACGCGGCGCGACGTGTCCGCCGAGCGGCGGTAGTCGTCGAAGAGGTCAACGTTCAGGGCTTGAATTTCCGGGTGCTTGAAGTGGGCTTCTGGCACCAGCAGCGTGCGGTCGGGCGGCCACTCCGACTCGCCCGCGAAGAAGAAGCACTCGTACCCCATGCTGGTGAACACCCTGACCCACTTGGCCGTTTCCAGCGAGACGCCATCCGTGCCGGCGAACCGGGTGGACACGAAACCGATGTGGGCTTTGCGCGGTGGCATCATGGTATCTGCTCCCGCCGGACAGTGTTTCGTGTTGGGGAACAACGGTATTATAATGAAAACGGTGCAAAGAAGCAATGACCCGCAGGAGCACACCATGGTGACCTATCAGGCTGCCCTCGACTACGTGTGGGGGCTTGTAAACTACGAG
>WFWG01000317.1 GCA_015491235.1 Ardenticatenaceae bacterium | reverse complement strand
GACCATTTCACCCTATGTTCAGTCGCTGGACCAACAGCACGAGCAGAGGGGCAATGCCGATGGCGGGCAAGTAATTGGCGATGGGCAGGCGCTTCACGTCCAGCAGCAACAGGCCGATGCCAATGATGAGCACACCTCCAGTGGCCGTTAACTCCACGATCGCTGGTGCCTCTCCACTCACGCCCGTCGTCCACGCGCCTGCCAGCGCCATAGCTGCCAAGCTGATGCCCCCCTGATAAACCAGCAGCGTGATCACGCTCAAGAGCACTCCCCATCCCAGGGTGGCAGCAAAAGCCATCGCCGTAAAGCCGTCCAGCACGCTTTTGATGGCCAGCAGCCGGTAGTCGCCCACAAGCCCATCCTGAATGGCACCCAAAATTGTCATCGGCCCAACGCAGAAGACCAGGCTTGCGGTGATGAACCCTTCGCTTACACGGCTCGCTGACCCACTGCCACGCCCCAAGCGTTGTTGCACCTTTTCCCCTATGGCGTTCAAATGGGCGTCCAATTGCAACCACTCGCCTACTAACCCACCAAACAGCACGCTGAAAAGCACGATCAACACGTTTCGCGTGCTGAGCGCCATCTGCATTCCAACGACCAACGTAACCAATCCAATGCCGCCCATCAACGTCCGGCGAGTCTGTTCTGGGAGCCTACTGCCCAGCATCAGTCCTGCTGTTCCGCCTAACAGGACAGTGCCGATGTTCAAGAATGTGCCGGTCATGTGCGTTAGGTCCTCCTGCCAAAGAAAGAACGCGCTGGCGCGCGCTCCATAAAAGTATAGCACGGCCAGAATGAGGTGCCAAACGCAAGAGAAAGTGTGTGCGTGAAGACTTTGCCCGCGCGCCATCTCCTTTGCGCTCAGAATCGTTTGACAAGGCGTAAAAAGCCGCATATAATGGAGTCAACTTTCAGGTGTCGTCTGCTCGTGTTGGAGGCCGGCAACAACGGGGTGCAAAATGCAGCCGCCGGCTGTTCCAATGCCCGTAAGGCCGTTATACTCCACCCACGCGACGAATTGGTGCCCTCCTCCGTTTTCGTGAACAGGTCGAAGGAGATCGTTCGAAAAGCACAGAGACAATGATTCAAGAGCCCTACGACACGATTCCGAAACTTCTCTTCCGGAACGCGAAACAGTGGCCCAACAAAGCAGCCATCCGCGAAAAGGACTACGGCATCTGGCAGACGTACACGTGGTCGGACTACCTGCAAAATGTGCGGGACTTTGCTCTTGGATTGCGAACCCTCGGCTTTGGCCCCGGTGACACCCTCGGCATCATTGGCGACAACCGCCCTCAACTCTACTGGGCCATGGCCGCCGCTCAAAGTCTGCGAGCTGTTCCCGTACCCCTCTACCAGGACTCCATCGCCGACGAGATCGAGTATGTTCTGAGCCACGCGGAAACCAAAATCGTCGTGGCAGAAGACCAGGAACAGGTTGACAAGATCCTCGAGATCAAGGACCGCCTCCCCAAGCTGGAAGCCATTATCTACGATGACCCGCGCGGAATGCGAAACTACCGCCACTCCTTCCTGTATAGTTTTGTCCAAATCCAGGAGCGCGGGCGGGAGGTGGCCGGGAAGGAACCGGGCCTGTTCGAGCGGTTGGTCGCCCAAGGCCAGGCGGAGGATTTGGCGATCATCCCCTATACCTCGGGCACGACGTCCAAACCTAAAGGCGTGATGCTCACCCACCACAACCTGATTTCGGCCGCTACCCTCTTCATGCAAGTGCAACCTCTCCACGAGACGGACGAACTCATGGCCTATCTGCCTATGGCCTGGATTGGCGACCACCTGCTCTCTTATGTGTTCGGTTTCGTTTCGGGTGCCGCCTGCAACTGCCCCGAAGAGCCCGAAACCGTGCAGCGGGACATCCGCGAGATTGGTCCCACGTTCCTCTTCGCGCCGCCCCGCATTTGGGAGAACATGTTGTCCCAGATCCAAATCAAGATCGAAGACGCGGACCGTGTGAAGCGCGGCATCGCCCGCTATTTCACCGCCTTGGGGATGCAGGTGGCTGAGAAGAAGATGAAGAAACAACCCCTCACCCTGCGGGAACGCCTCCTCTACGCCCTCGGCGAGCCGTTGGTCTACGCCCCCTTGCGCGACCACTTGGGCCTGCTGCGCTCCCGTTTCTGCCTCACGGCTGGCGCCGCCATTGGCCCCGAGGTGTTGCTCTTCTTCAGGGGGCTGGGCATCAACTTGAAGCAGCTCTGGGCCATGACCGAAACCAGCGCCTTGGGCACACTCCACCGCGACGGCGACGTGCGTCCCGACACCGTCGGTCCCCCCGTGCCTGGCGTGGAAATGAAAATCAGCGAGGAGGGCGAACTGTTGGTTCGCGGGCCCAACGTTACCAAGGGCTACTACAAGAATCCCGAGGCGAGCCGTGAAATGTGGTACGAGGATGGCTGGCTGCGCACTGGTGATGCTGCTGTTATCGAACCCGATGGGCATGTGGTCATCATTGACCGCCTCAAGGACGTTTCCAGGCTCCAGAGCGGCGCGGCCTTTGCCCCACAGTACATCGAAAACAAGCTCAAGTTCAGCCCCTACATCAAAGAAGCCGTCGTCATTGGCAACGATCGGCCTTACATTGTGGCCATGATCAACATTGATGCGGCTGTCGTGGGCAACTGGGCAGAGAAGCGCAGTATTCCCTTCGCTGGCTACATTGACCTTTCACAAAAACCCGAAGTGCGCGAACTCGTCTACCAGGAGGTGAAGAAAGTCAACGCTTCCCTTTCCCCGGAGCTGCGCATTCGCCGCTTCCTCATCCTCCACAAAGAACTCGACCCCGACGATGCCGAAATTACCCGCACGCGCAAGTTGCGCCGGCGGTTCATTGCCCAGAAGTACCGCGACCTCATCGAGGCGCTGTACAGCGGTGCGGCCGACGTGAGGGTCAAAGCGCTCATCACATACGAGGATGGCCGCACCGCCGAAGTGGAGCGCACAGTACACATTATGACCGTCGAGGAGCCGGAGCCGGTCGCCGTCCCAGCGTAATAAACCGATGTGTGCAGAGGAGCACGTATGGCCATCCTGGAAGCGCGCGATGTTCACATTGCCTTCGGCGGCGTTCAGGCCCTGCAAGGCGTGGACCTGACGCTGAACGAGGGTGAAATCCTCGCCGTCATTGGCCCCAACGGCGCTGGCAAAACCACCCTGATGAACTGCATCAGCGGCTGGTACAAGCCGGACAAGGGCCGCATCCTGCTGGAGGGTCGGGACATTACCGGCCTCCCCGCCGACAAGGTGGCGGCGGCGGGCATCGGGCGCACCTTTCAGAACACGGCCATCTTCCACGGCCTCACGGTGCTGGAGAACATCATGGTGGGAGCCCACCTGTGGATGCGCTCCAACTTTCTCTCCTGTATGCTCTACTGGAACCTGGCCCAGAAAGAAGAGATCGAAGTTCGGGAGTTCGCGGAAGAGATCATTGACTTTCTGGAGATCGAGCACATCCGCAGAACGCCCGCCGGCGCGCTGCCCATGGGCTTGCGGCGACGGGTGGAGTTGGGGCGCGCGCTGGCCATGCGCCCCAAAGTGCTGCTCCTGGACGAACCCATGGCTGGCCTCAACGTGGAAGAAAAGGAGGACATGGCCCGTTTCGTTCTCGACGTAAACGAGGAGTGGGGTTTGCCCGTCATCCTCATTGAGCACGACATGGGCGTGGTGATGGACATCTCAGACCGAGTCATGGTCTTGGACTACGGGCGCAAAATTGCCGAAGGAACGCCTGACGAGGTCCGGCAAAACCCAAAGGTCATCAACGCCTACCTGGGAGTCCAGAGTGAAGCGGTGTAAGGAGTTGCCATGGATTTCTTCCTCGAGCTTTTCGTCAACGGGTTGCTGACTGGCGTTCTCTACGCTTTGATCGCGCTGGGGTTGGTCTTGATTTACAAGGCCTCCAGCGTGTTGAACCTGGCTGTGGGAGAGATGGCCCTGTTGGCCAGCTTCGTTGTCGCCCTGGCGGCCAACTTTGGCGCCCCGTCGTGGCTGGCAATTCTGGCTGGCGTCGTGGTGATGGTCGCCTTCGGCTACTTCGTGGAACGCCTGGCCTTCCGACCGTTGATTGGACAACCTGTCATCAGCCTTATCATGGCGACGGTGGGCATCGCGCTGTTCCTGCGGGGCATCTACTTTATCCTCAGCAACAAGTGGCCCGTTTACTTGGTTGACCTGGGACTTCCTGTGGATTCGCTGAACTTGGGTCCGGTATCCCTTCTCTCTTCGTCGGTAGTGGGGGGCCTCGTAGCATTGCTGCTGTTCGGCCTTGTCGGCTACATCTACGCCCGCACTCGCACTGGCCTGGCCCTGCGAGCCGTGTCGGACAATCAGACTGTAGCCCTTTCCTTGGGCATTTCCATTGACCACTTGTGGGCGGTGGTCTGGATTGGTGCTGGCCTGGTCGCGCTGGTGAGCGGCATCGTTTGGGGGCAACGCATTGGCGTTCAGTTCGGTATTGCCATCCTCGGCCTGAAGGGATTGCCAGTCGTCTTCCTGGGCGGGTTGGACAGCATGGTTGGCGCCCTTCTCGCCGGCATCTTCATCGGCGTAGCCGAAAACGTGGTGGCCGGCTACCTGGACCCCTTGATTGGCGGGGGCACCAAGGAATTCCTGCCCTTCTTCATCATGCTCATCGCCCTTTGGGTGCGCCCCTACGGGTTCTTCGGTCGGGAAATCATTGAAAGGGTGTAATCGCCATGATCTATCGGGAAACCGGTGTTCACCACACCACCTACCGAACTGACATGGCCCTCTTTCGGGTCCCCCTGGCCCGCTGGTCGGTGGCGGGCCTGCTGGTCGTCGCCGTGGTGATCCCCTTCTTCGCTACGGACTACTGGTTCAGCGCCATCCTCATTCCCTTTCTCACCTTCACCATTGCCACGTTGGGCCTCAACCTGATGACCGGCTACGCGGGACAGGTTTCCCTGGGCCACGCGGCTTTCATCGCCGTGGGAGGATACACGGCCACGATCTTGCTGATTTACGATATCCCCTTCCTGGCGGCCGTGGTGCTCGGCGGCTTGATGGCAGCCCTGGTGGGGTTGGTCTTCGGCATTCCCTCCGCCCGCATCAAGGGGCTCTACCTGGCCATGGCCACGCTGGCGGCACAATTCGTGCTCCCGTGGGCCATTAGCCGCGTCGTTCCTCTGGTCGTGCCCACGGGCTTGGCTGTAGCAGGTGGAGATACCGTCTACCCGCCCCGCCCCAACCTCTTTGGCCTGGAGATTGACTCCCTTTTCGAGCGCTACTTCGTGTCGCTGGCCATCCTGGTCGTAATGACCGTATTTGCTATGAACCTGGTCCGCACCCGGGTGGGACGGGCCTGGGTCGCCATTCGGGACCACGACGTGGCCGCCAAAATCCTGGGCGTCAACATTACCCACTACAAGCTGCTGGCCTTCGCCATTGGCTCGTTCTACGCGGGTGTTTCCGGCGCACTCATGGTCTTCTTCTATTACGGCGTGGCCCACGTGGGCGAGTTCAACCTGGACCTCTCCCTTAAATTGCTGGGGGCCATCATCATCGGGGGGCTGGGCAGCATTATCGGCAGCTTTTTCGGCACCGCTTTCATCATCTTGCTCCCCATCTTTCTGAACATTAGCTTGACGTTTCTGGGGAACGCCGCCGGCTTTCAGGTGAGCAGTGGCATCATTGCTGGCATTGAGAACATTGTGTTTGGCGCACTCGTTGTGGTGCTGCTGATCGTCGAGCCTTTGGGGCTGGCCAAATTCTGGCAAAACGTGAAGGACTACTTCCGGCTGTGGCCATTCTCGTATTAACCGCTTACACGAAAGGAGGGGAAAGATGAGGGCAAAGGTTCTTTCGCTTGTTTTGCTTTTCTTGTTGGTGGCCGTTGCCGCCTGCGCCCGGGGACAGGCTCCGGCTCCAACGCCCACCCAAATGGCGGCGGGCGAACCAGCCGAGGAGGCCTCTCCCACCCCGAAGCCGCCGGTGGAGAGTTACGTCATCGGCTTCTCGGCCTACCGCACTGGCCCCTTTGGGCGCACGGGGACTCCCTTCGCCAACGGTGCCGTGGACATGGAGAAGCTGGTCAACCTCAAGGGCGGCGTTGGGGGCGTGCCCATTGACGTGATGGACATCGAAACGGGATACGAAACCCCCCGAGGCGTGGAAGCCTATGAGCGAGCCAAAGCCACTGGTCGAATGGTTGCCTTTATCCCCCTGAGCACCGGAACCACGTATGCCGTCACCCCGAAGGCGTTCGAGGACAAAGTGGTCGTGCTCCACACGGCTTACGGAATCTCCGCCGCGGCTGACGGCGAGACCTTCCCCTACAACTTCCTCGCCGCCCCCACCTACTGGTCGGGCGATGCCGCCATCATCAAGTGGATTCAGGAGCAGGAAGGGGGCAGCCTGAAGGGCAAGAAGATCGGCATCCTCTACCTGGACATTGACTATGGCCGGGAGACGCTCCCCCTGCACGAGGTGCTGGCGCCCAAGCTGGGCTACGAGCTCCTCAAGTATCCCATCCCCTGGCCGGGCCTGGAGCAGAGCGCCGTTTGGACCAACATCGCCGAGCGCGACAAGCCCGACTGGCTGATCTGGCGCCTGTGGGGCGACTCCACTCCCACCGCCTTGCGTGAGGCCGCCCGCGTGGGCTATCCCATGGACCGCATCGTGGGCACTTATTGGTCGCCGGTCGCCGTGGACGTGTTGGCCTTCAACCCCGAGAAGTCCGTGGGCGTGAAGCACATCGAGTTCGTGACCCCAGGCACCGACTTCCCCGTCATCCAGGAAATTCTGACGGAGCTCTACGACAAGGGACAGGGTGCGGGCGCCCGTGACCAAGTGGGCATGGAGCTGTACAACCGTGGCGTCTACAACGTGGGCATCCTGGTGGCCGGAATGCAGATTGCCCTCGAGGAGTTCGGTCACCCGCTGGACGGCGAGAAGCTGGCCTGGGGGCTGGAGCGCGTTACCCCTGAAACGTTGAAGAAGTACGGTATGGGCGTGGCGGACCTGGCACCAGAGGTCACGCTGAGCGACAAGGACCACGAGGGGCGCGGCTTCGTCCAGGTCGTGGAGTGGGATGGCACCCAGTTCAAACCCATTACCGACTGGATCAGCGGCTTCCGCGAGGAAGTGGACGCCCTTGTGAAGCAAGCCGCCCAGAAGTTCAAGGAAGAAAATCCTGAACTGTACCAGGAGTAACGATGACGAACGCCAACGGGCAAGAGCCCCTGCTGCAGGTCAATAACATCGAAGTCATCTACGACAAAGTGGTCCTCGTGCTCAAGGGCGTCTCCCTGCACGTCCCCGCAGGAGGCATCGTCACCTTGCTGGGCGCCAACGGGGCCGGCAAGACGACCACCCTTAAGGCCATCTCTGGCCTTTTGAGGCCGGAGCGCGGCGAGGTCACCCGTGGGAGCATCTACTTCCAGGGACGGCGCATTGATCACGAGGAGCCGCCGGAAATCGTCCGCATGGGCATTGTTCAGGTGCTCGAGGGCCGGGGGGTCCTCGAGCACCTGACCGTCGAGGAAAACCTGCTCGTGGGGGCCCACACGCGCCCCCGTGGGGACAATTTGCAAGACGACATCGAGATGATTTATCATTACTTTCCGTCCCTCGCCGAACGGCGCAGGATCAAGGCGGGATACCTCTCCGGCGGCGAGCAGCAGATGCTGGCCATCGGACGAGCCCTCATGGCTCACCCGAAAGTGCTGTTGCTGGACGAGCCCTCCTTGGGCTTGGCTCCCCTGCTCGTACAGGAAATCTTCCGCATTGTCCGACGCCTGAACGAGGAACAGGGGGTAAGCGTGCTTCTGGTGGAACAGAACGCCTCCATCGCCCTCGAAATTGCCGACTATGGCTACGTCATGGAAAACGGGCGCATCGTGCTCGACGGCGACGCCGAAACGCTCAAGAACAACGAGGACATCAAGGAGTTCTACCTGGGCCTCAGCGCGGTCGGACAGCGAAAGTCCTACCGCGAAGTCAAACACTACCGGCGCCGCAAGCGGTGGTTGAGCTAAGAGGATTATGCTCGTTTACTTGCTGCAAGGGCTCACACTGGGCATCTCTGGGGCTGTCATGCCCGGTCCCCTCCAAGCCTTTCTGTTGGCCCAAACGCTGCGCCAGGGGTGGAAACGCACTATTCCGGCTGCGATGGCTCCCCTCATCAGTGACGGTCCCATCATCCTGCTGGTGCTCCTGGTCTTGACCCGCTTGCCCAACAGCTTCCTGGTTGGCCTGCGGTTGGTTGGAGGCGCGTTTCTGCTTTACCTGGCGTGGGACGCCTACCAGGCCTGTCGGACCGCTGCTGAACAGACAAACGAGCCGTCTCCTTCTCTCGTCTCGGCCAGTGTCTGGAAGGCGGTTTTGACGAATTTCCTCAATCCGAACCCGTATATCTTCTGGAGCATTCTGGCCGGCCCGATTCTGCTCAGCGGGTGGCAGGAATCGGCCTGGAACGGCGTGGGGTTCATTTTGGGCATGTACGGCGCCCTGGTGGGCGGGCTTGCCCTGTTCGTTTATCTCTTCGGCACGGCCACCCAGCAAAGCTGGCGCCTTCGGCAAACGTTGACGCTCGTTTCGGCTGTCGCGCTGCTGGGGTTTGGCCTCTTCCAGTTCTGGTGGGTGTTGAGCCGTTTGTAAATCTCCGATCTCGATGAGCGGGACACTTCTCGTCGGCACACAAAGCGGAATACTCGCCCTTGTCTTCGACGACGATCGCTGGCGCACAGTTGACCAGACGCTCCACGGCCACGACGTGACGGCACTTTGGTGTGTGGCAGGGGAACCGCCCACCATCTGGGCCGGCACCTACGGCGACGGCTTGTTGGTCACGCGAAACGGCGGGAGCCTGTGGGAGCCGGTGGAGTTGGAGGACGCGGCGTTCGTGCGCGCCCTCTTCTCTCCTCCTGACCATCCCCAAGCGCTCTTTGTGGGCCTCGAGCCAGCGGAAATCTGGCGCACGACGGACGGTGGACGAACGTGGCAGCAAGCCGGCCTCCGTTCGTGGCCGGAGGCCGCTTCCTGGTATCTCCCTTACTCGCCCCGCGCCGGGGCCGTGCGCACCTTCGCGGCCCACCCAGCGGCTCCCAGCCGCCTCTACGCGGGCATCGAGGTCGGGGGCGTGCTCCGCTCGGACGACGGGGGAAAAACGTGGCGCCTGCTGAACGGCGGCATTGACCCCGACGTGCACCACCTCGCCCCTCACCCCACCGATCCCAACACCTTGCTGGCCGCCACAGGCGGAGGAGTCTACCGCACCCGCAACGGCGGCCAGACGTGGGAATGTGTGGTGGACGCCTACACCCGCGCCGTGGCCTATCATCCCCTTAAGCCGGAAGTGGCCTTCGCGGGGCCAGCGCGTCAGGTGGGGCGTGGTGGCCGCATCCTGGCGACCAGGAACGGCGGGGACTCGTGGATTCTGGCTGCCACCGGCCTTCCGGTGCCCATGCCTGGTATGGTAGACGCACTCTACCTTTTCCCCGAGTGGCCGGAAATCGTGTTTGCCGTCCTCTCCGACGGCCGGCTGGTATGGAGCGGGACGGAGCGCGTGGAGTGGCAGCCCGTCCCCCTGCCGGGCGTGCGCGTTCGCTGCTGCGCGTTGCTGTAGAGATACGGCTCGGCGCCGCCGTAAGAGAAGAAATTGTATGAGATTTCGCGGAGGCGGACGTGGACACCACGCCCATTCGAATTCCTGCGGAACTGGTCGCTAAACTCCGCCAGGCGGAGAGCGTGGCCGTGCTGACGGGCGCGGGCATCTCCGCCGAGAGCGGCGTGCCCACTTTCCGCGACGCCCAAACGGGCCTGTGGGCCCGGTACAATCCCGAGGAATTGGCCACGCCGGAAGCCTTTCAGCGCAATCCGCGCCTGGTGTGGGAGTGGTACGAGTGGCGGCGCCAACTCGTCAGCCAGGCCGAGCCCAACCCCGGCCACCTGGCCCTGGTCGAGATGGAACGTCGCGCCCCCCGCTTCACCCTCATCACGCAGAACGTGGACGGCCTTCACCGGCGCGCCGGCAGCCGCCGCGTGATCGAGCTCCACGGCAACATTGTGCGGACGATTTGTTCGCGCGAGCGCCTGGTAGTGGAGCAGTGGGAGGAAACAGGGGAGAAGCCGCCCCGCTGTCCCCGCTGCGGGGGGTTCCTGCGGCCTGACGTGGTGTGGTTTGGCGAGATGTTGCCCGCTCATGCGCTCCAGGCAGCTATCGAGGCTGCCCGGGAGGCCCAAATCTTCTTCTCCGTCGGCACCTCAGCCGTCGTGCAACCGGCGGCCTCTCTGCCGTTCGAGGCCGTCCGGCACGGTGCCACCCTGGTGGAAATCAACCTGGAGGAGACCCCCGTCACGCCGATGGCCCACTACGTGCTGCGCGGCCCGGCCGGCGTCGTGCTGCCTGCACTGGTGGAGGCGACCTGGCCGCCCGACGTTTGAAGCGCCTTGGCCGCCCCGGCGTCCAGCATCCACCACAACTCACCGTCGCGCGGGTGAATCAATTGAGCCGGGTACTCGTCTGGCGCGTAGGTTCCCTGCACCACCCGCGCCACGGTCTCCGCCTTGGCTTCCCCGCTCACCAAAAAGAGAATCTGGCGCGCGTGGTTGATGGTCGGCACCGTCAGCGTGATTCGATGGCTCCTTAGCTTGGGGACAAAGGGAGCCACGACCAGGCGGCGGTGCTCCCACAGCGCTGGCGTGTGGGGAAAGAGGGAGGCCGTGTGACCGTCAGCCCCCAGCCCCAGCAGGATGAGGTCGAAGCGAGGCCAGTGCCCGGGCGGGAGCCTGAAGTGGTCCTGCAGCACCTGCTCGTAGCGCTCAGCGGCCTTTTCGGGGGGACGCTCGGCCTCCACGCGGTGGACGTTTTCCACCGGCAACCCGATTCCGGCCAGCAGCGTCTCGACCACAAGGCGGTAGTTGCTGTCGGGATGATCGGGCGGAACCGCGCGCTCATCCCCCCAGAAGAGGTGAACCTTGGTCCAGTCCGCCCGCTCCTTCCAGGGCGAAGTCGCCAGGCGCTCGTAGAGGGGGCGCGGGGTGGAACCACCAGCGAGGGCCACGGTAAAGGCGCCCCGCTCCCGAATGGCCGCCTCCGCAAGCGCCACGAACCGCTCGGCGGTCGCGCGGATGAGGTCGTCGAGCGTTGGTGCCACGTGAACGTGAACGGTGCCCATTACACGCCCTCCAAGTGATGGACGAGGGCCTCCAGGCCCAGCAGGTAGCTGTGCCAGCCAAAGCCGCTGATTTGCCCCAGGCAGACGGGCGCCAGCAACGAGGTGTGGCGGAAGGGCTCGCGGGCGTGGATGTTGGAGAGGTGGACTTCCACCGTTGGGAGCCCCACAGCCGCGATGGCGTCCCGCAGGGCCACACTGGTGTGAGTGAAGCCGCCTGGGTTGATGACCACGCCATGGGCCCACACGCGCGCCTCGTGCAGCGCGTCAATGAGGGTGCCCTCGTGGTTACTCTGCAGGAAGCGCAGTTCCACGTCCAGGGCTTCGGCCCGCGCCTGAAGGCGTTCGTTGACCTGCTCCAACGTCAGGGAGCCGTAGACTTCCGGCTCCCGGACTCCCAGCAAGTTCAGGTTCGGTCCGTGCAGCACCAGCACACGCCACTTTGCCATGCGCACTCCTCCTGTTCTTTGCCTTCGGGGGTGCAGGGGGGGGAGTCCCCCCACTTCTCCCCTTTTTTCCGTTCGCACAACACCCAACAGCGCACGTCCTTTTATTGACAGGGCTTATGTCGTTGGATGTTGTGCTCACTCCAATTGAAACCGTGCGCTGTCGAGAAATCCGGGTGACGTGCCGTTGAGCAGCAGGTCCACCGCCCGTTCGGCCACCTTCAACCCCAGTCCCATGCCGTGCCCGTTGAAGCCCACGGCAACCACGGCCTGCGGCACGTCGGGCAGCCGTCCCACGAGAGGCAAGCCGTCGGGCGTGAAGCCCATCGTGCCGCTCCACCGCGACTCGATCGGCTGACCGGCCACTTCGGGGAAATAGCGCTCCAGAAATTGGGTCAACGCGCCTTGGACGCCGGGCGTGGTGAGGTCTTCCCAGCCGGTCTCCTGTCGGCGGAACCGACGGCGTCCGCCCCCCATGAGGAAGCGTCCGTCGGGAAGCTGGTGAAAGTACTCGTAGCCCCAGTTGGCGTACCCGGCACCATCGAAGACCCGGCTGGGCAGGGGAACGGTGCTCAACATCTGGCCGCGCACGGGGCGCACCAGCCCGGCCAACGCCGGGCAGACCAGCGGGGCGTAGGCGTTGAGGGCCACGATGGCTCCCTTGGCCTCGACCTCCGCTTTGGAACCTCGCACCCTCACGCCGCCGGGCCGCGCCTCAATGGCCCAAACCTCATTTGGGGCCACCAGTTGGGCTCCGCTGTGCTTCGCGATGGCGCGCACCAGCTTGACCGGGTGCACAACTCCATCGTCCGGCTTGTGGAGCGTGGCGGCAAACCCTCGCCCCCAGGGGTCGCCGCGCTGAAACGCGACCGGCCAACCATCCGCCTCCAGGGCACGGGAGGCCCGTTCGAGCGCCCGGGCCTCCCGGCGCGTGGTGGCCAGCAAAAAGGAGCCACAGCGCTCAGCCGGAACGCCGAGCTGTTGGGCCAGCGAGAAGGCCAGTTCCCGTGTTTCGACGCTTAACTGCCAGGCTTCGCGGGCGGTGGCGTGCCCGTACTGTTCGACAGCTTCATGGTAGTACTGCACCAGCCCGCTGAGCAGAAAACCGGCGTTGCGCCCGCTGGCCCCTGCCGCTGGTT
Organism: Ardenticatenaceae bacterium; assembly: GCA_015491235.1. GTDB lineage: Bacteria > Chloroflexota > Anaerolineae > Ardenticatenales > Ardenticatenaceae > WFWG01. The sequence goes on along the minus strand of WFWG01000317.1, from coordinate 16,501 downwards.
CTCGCATGTCCGTCAAGAGGACGTCGGCGCCGGTTTGGGCCAGACAAAAGGCGGCATAACTGCCCACAATGCCGGCCCCCACCACCACGTAGTCAGCCGCCAGCGCCTGGCAGTCCGACCGCTGCCACCAGGAGACCGTCATCAGTGTCCGCTCCGCGCGCTCATCGGGTATCGGTCTTGGCCCCACAGGCCGCCGTGTTGGGGTGCCAGTTCTTCCAGCCGAACCAGAAGGAAGTGGTGGCTGACACGCACCCCAACGATCTTGCGAGCGTCCATTGTAGTCCCTTCTTCTTTCGGCGACAAACGGTCGCCCGTTCACGGCGGCACGGCGTCAGGAACGAAGAGTGGTTCGCCGAACCGGTCCCGGCCGTAAGCTCCGATGAGCGCCTGAACCTCCGGCGAAGTGAGGAAGTCGGCGAAGGCGCGGGCTCCCTCGACGTTGACGGCCGGGTGGCGCTCCGGGTTGACCACGATCACGTGGTACGGGTTGAACAGCACCGGGTCGCCCTCCACCAGTACCTCTAGGTTCAGCACGGCGCGCATGTTGAGAAAGGTGCCCCGATCGGTGAGCGTGTAGGCCCCCTTTTCGGACGCGATTTGGAGCGTGGCCCCCATGCCCTGTCCGCTGGCCTGATACCACGCGCCCTCGGGCGTGATGCTGGCGGCTTTCCAAAGTTCTTGCTCCTTCTTGTGGGTGCCAGAATCGTCCCCTCGTGAGATGAAAAGAGCGTGCGACTGGGCGATGCGGCGCATGGCCTCGGCGGCGGGCAGGCCCCGCACGTCAGCCGGGTCGTCCGGCGGTCCCACGATGACAAAGTCGTTGTGCATCACGGCTCGCCGTTCCAGCCCGTGCCCCTCACGCATGAAGGCTTCTTCGGCCGTGGGGGCGGGAACCAGGAGCACGTCGGCATTTCCCTCCCGGCCCATGCGCAGCGCTGCCCCGGTGCCCACCGCAATCACCTTGACCTGAATGCCGGTCTGAGCTTCAAAGCGGGGCACCAGTTCGTCCAGTAGCCCACTGTCGCGCGTGCTGGTAGTGGTGGCTAAGATGAGCATCTCCGGCTGCGGTGTGGTCGCCGGGCCCAAGCGCCCGCAGCCAACCAGAAGGAACGTGCCGAGAACGAACCAGACAATCACACGCTTCACCATACAGGCGTTCCCTCCTGGAAAAATCTTACTTCGAGGTGCGCGGCCCAAACAAAAAGCACCGCCGAAGCGGTGCCTTTTGTTCGGGCTAACAGCCGGTTTGGTTAGACGCGCCGGACGTTCGTCGCACGCGGGCCTTTCGGGCTCTGCTCGACCGTGAATTCAACCAGCTCACCCTCCTCGAGGTTGCGGTATCCCTCGCCTTCGATGGCGCTGAAGTGGACGAAAACGTCGCGGCTTCCGTCCTCGGGCGAGATGAACCCGAACCCCTTCTGGCTGTTGAACCACTTCACTTTGCCGAGTTGGCGCTCGCTCATACAAAACTCCTTTATAAACTTAAAAATTTGGTACGGGCGCGGACGTAGTACACGCGGGCGCTCAACAAAAAAGCCAGCGCACGACGCGCCGGCTGTGGACGTGAACGTCACGGCTGGTACTGCGTCCTGCTGTTACAAAGTATATCATACCTCTACATGCCTGTCAAATAGGACATCGGCTCGGCGGTCAGCGGTACAACTGGCGAATTCGGCTGAGACGCAGCCATCGCGGCCTTTCGGTGAGGACGAGGTGGGCTGGGCACGCAGATGAAGGTCATCGAGTTGTCCGAGCCTTTGACACGATGTGGGCCTTCCGGTACAATCCCATGTACAGCCAGTGGTCAGTAGCCAGTGATCAGTAGCCAGTGATCAGTAATCAGTGATCAGTAATCAGTAGTTAAAAGGTGAGACCATGAGCGTTCCAAACTCCAGCCACGAGATCCGGCGCACGTTTCTCGACTACTTCGCTTCCCTGGGCCACGAGATTGTGCCCAGCTCGTCCCTGGTGCCCGCTGGTGACCCGACGCTGCTCTTCACCAACGCGGGCATGAACCAGTTCAAGGACCTCTTCTTGGGCCTTGAGAAGCGCCCCTACACGCGCGCGGCCTCAGCCCAGAAGTGTATGCGCGTCTCCGGAAAGCACAACGACCTGGAGAACGTGGGGCCCTCGCCGCGCCACCACACTTTCTTCGAGATGCTGGGCAACTTCAGCTTCGGCGACTATTTCAAGCGCGAGGCCATTGAGTACGCCTGGGTGCTGCTCACCGAGGTGTTCCAGCTTCCCAAGGAGCGCCTGTGGGCCACCATCTACCTGGACGACGACGAGGCCTTCGAGTACTGGACTCGCTACCTGCCCCCCGAGCGCATTCTGCGCTTTGGCAAGGACGAGAACTTCTGGGAGATGGGCGACACTGGGCCGTGTGGCCCCTGCTCCGAGATTCACTACTACATGGGCCCCCTGGAGAAGCAGACGGCCGAGGGCGTCAACCGCGACGACGATTACGTCGAGCTCTGGAACCTGGTCTTCATGCAATACGAGCGGGACGCCGAGGGCAACCTGACGCCCCTGCCCAAGCCGTCCATTGACACCGGCATGGGGCTGGAACGCATCTCCATGGTCATGCAGGGGGTGCAGAGCACCTACGACACCGACCTCTTCCTGCCCATCATGGCCCGCATTCAGGCGCTGCTGGGCCACACGGACGCCGAGCGCCAGGCCCACTACGTGGGGTACCGCGTGATTGCCGACCACCTGCGGGCGGCCACCTTCCTGGTGGGTGACGGCGTGTTGCCCGGCAACGAGGGGCGCAACTACGTGTTGCGCCTCATCCTGCGGCGGGCCATGCGCTTCGGCAAGCAGATGGGCTTCACGCAACCCTTCGTGGCCCAGGTGGCTGAGACGGTCATTGACGAATATGGGCATCACTATAAAGAGCTGGAGGAGCGCCGGGATTTCATCCTGCAAGCGCTGGCGCAGGAGGAGGAGCGCTTCCAGCAGACGCTCGACACGGGCATGGCCCTCCTGGAGGAGTTGCTGGAGCGGCTGGAGCGCCAGGGCCAGCGCGTGGTGCCCGGCGAGGAAGCCTTCCGCCTCTACGACACCTACGGTTTCCCCTACGACCTGACGCGCCTGATCGCCGAGGAGCGCGGCTTCACGGTGGACCGCGAGGGCTTCGACCGCGCCATGGCCGAGCAGCGGGCCCGGGCGCGCGCGGCCAGCACCTTCGACGTGGACACGTGGGCGCAGCGCTACCGCGACCTGGACGTGAGTTCCACCTTCGTGGGCTACGACTACAGCCGCCTGACGAACGTGCCCACGCAGATTTTGGCCATCTTCCGCGACGGGCAGCGCGTGGAAGCCGCCCACGAGGGAGACAACGTGGAGGTTGTGCTCAGCGTGACGCCCTTCTACGCCGAGGGGGGGGGCCAGGTGGCCGACACGGGCGTCATCGAGACGGACTACGGGCGCGTCCTGGTAACTGACGTGCAGCGCGCCCGCGAGGACCTGTGGGTCCACTTCGGCACGGTGGTGGAGGGCACCATTCGGGAACTGGAGAACGCGCGAGCGTCCATTGACGTGGAGCGCCGCTGGGACATCATGCGCAACCACACCGCTACCCACCTCCTCCACCGGGCGCTGCGCAACGTGTTGGGCGAACATGCCGAGCAGCGCGGCTCGCTGGTGGCGCCCGACTACTTGCGCTTCGACTTCGCCCACCTTCAGCCGGTCACCCACGAGGAGTTGCGGCGCATTGAGCGGGAGGTCATCGAGCACATCATGGCCGACGAGGCCGTCACGTGGGAGTACATGCCCCGCCAGGAAGCCCTGGCTCAGGGCGTTACAGCGCTCTTTGGCGAGAAGTACGGCGAGACGGTGCGCGTGCTGCGCATCGTGAGGGCGGACGGCTCCGGCAACGGGCACGGCCGCGTCTACTCGGCCGAGTTGTGTGGTGGCACCCACGTGGTCCACACCGGCCAGATTGGCCCCTTCGTCATCGTGAGCGAGAGCAGCATTGGCAGCGGCATCCGCCGCATCGTGGCGCTGACGGGGCGCCGGGCGGCCGAACACATTCGCGATCACCTGGACCGCTGGAACGACCTGGCCGCCACGTTGGGCGTGCCCCCGGACCGGCTGCCGGAACAGGTGAAGGCGTTGGAGGAAACCGTGCGCCAGCAGGAGAAGGCCATTGCCGACCTGCGCCGCAAGCTGGGCGCCTTCCAGGTGCGCGACATCGTGGAGCAGTGCCGCACCCAGGTCAACGGCGTGCCGGTGGTGGCTGCCCAGGTTGAGGCCATGAGTGCCGAGCACCTGCGCGAAATGGCCGACTTGGTGCGCGACCGCCTGAAGTCCGGCGTGGTGGTGCTGGGCGCGGTAAGCAACGGGAAGCCGCTGCTGGTAGCAGCCGTCACCCGCGACCTGGCTGACCGTGGCCTGCACGCGGGCACCCTGGCAAGGGAAGTGGCCCGCATCGTGGGCGGCGGCGGCGGCGGCCAGCCCACCATGGCGCAAGCCGGCGGCCGCGACGTGGACAAACTGCCCGAAGCGCTGGAACAGGTGCCAGCGTTGGTGCGGCGTATGCTGGAATCTTGAGTAAAGACCTGACGGAGTTACCCAAACCTGTTCCTCCACTTGGGTGCAAAGACATGACCAACACAACCAAACGTCAGCGCCGTAGCCGGTCGTCAACGGGAGAAGGACAACCCCGGCGCGCGCTGCTCGACTTTGGCACGAGCAGCGCGCGCGCCGTGTTGGTGGAAGTCACGCCCGAAGGCGCCGAAGTCCTGGGCTACGGCGCGGCCAGCGGCGAGACAGGCTTGGCCGAACCTGGCCGCGCCGCGCGCCGCGACGCCCTTTTGCACGTGGCCGAGTCGGCGCTCACGGCCGCCGAACGGGAAACCACCCAATCCAGCGCCCTGCCAGCCATCGCCGACGTGGCGCTGGTGGCCCTGGGTGGCCCTCTGCTGGAGACGTTCCCCCTCGTCTTCGAGGTCAAGCGAGAAGCCTCTGACCGGCCCCTTTCCCTCGAGGAGTTCGAGCAGGTCTGGAAGCGGGTCTGTCGGCTGGTGCTCGACCGCGTGGGGGAGCGCGAAGCAGAGGACCGCGTGCGCCGCCGGCCCGTAGGGGTGGAATTCGTGGGGGCAGCGGTGGGGCGCCGTCAGGTCATCGGGCTGCCAGGGCCAGCGGGAGCGCCTTTGGGCATTGCGGCCTGCGGGTTTGCTTGGCCGGAGGCTGGCCTGGACGTGGTCACGCAAGTAGTGGCCGACCTGGACCTGGAACTGTCAGGCTTGGTGCCGGCCTTGCAAGCCGTCGCCCGCGCGTTGCCGGTGCCCGAAGCCGTGCTGCTCGACGTGGGCCACTCCCACACAGCCGTTGGCCTGGTGGAGCACCACCGCCTGAGCCGCGCGACGAGCGTGCCCTTGGGCGGGCGCGCGTTTACCGAGCACGTGCGCCGAGCGCTGCGCATTTCAATGCGGGCCGCCGAGGTGGCCAAGTGCCAGTACGCGCTGGGCCACGGCGCGCCAGACGCCCGGGCGCGGCTGGCCGGCGTGCTGGAACGGGCCGCCGAGGAGTGGGCCGACCAGGTGGAGGAGGCCTTCATTCGCTTGGCTGCCTCCGTCCCGTTGCCGCCGCGCGTCTACATTTTCGGCGGCGGAGGGCGCCTGCCCGAGTTGCTGGCCGTGTTGCGCCGCCGCAACTGGACCAGTCCACTGCCTTTCCCGACCCGACCGGCTGTGGACCGCCTCTATCCCAACCGGTTGCACGGCCTGCGAGACCCGCGCGGGTTGCTCCAAGGGCCCGACCAGGTGACCATCGCGGCCCTGGCTGCCTGGGCGGCCTACCGGCCGGACGAAATGGAGCAAGTTGCCCAGCGCTGCTGGCGCGAGTTGGTGGGGTGAGGAGGTTTGATGGTCAAGACCGAGCAAATCGTTCACCTGGAAGGGGACGAGGACATCCACGCTGTGCGCGGCCTGATTGCCCGCACCCAGGCCGAGCGCCTGGTGCTGGTCGTGCCGCGCCATCATCCGGCCTTTCGCTCCCTCGTGCGCCTCAAACTCATCGCGCGCCAGGCCCACGAGCGGGGGGTGGACCTGGCCCTGGTGACCCGCGACCCCGACGTGCGGGAACTGGCCCGTGAGATTCACCTGGCCACCTTCCGCTCGGTGCGAGCGGCCCAGAAGGCCACCCGCTGGCGGCAGCCCTCGCCCGACCTGCTCGTGAGCCGCCACCCCTCGTCCAACGGGCGTTCAGGAGTTCCTCTGGCCTGGCAGCGGGGGCGCGAGGCTGTGCTGGCCCGCCGGGAGCAGATCGGTGCCCCGGCCAACTGGGTGGACCGCTTCGTGGCGCTGGGCCTGGTGCTGGGCGTGCTCATCGTGCTGGTGGCTGGTGCCCTGCTTCTCGTGCCGGCGGCCACCATCACGCTCATCCCGGCCCAGTCCGAGTTGACTGTCCCCTTCCAGTTTGTGGCCGACCTCAACGCCGAGGGCGTCTTTCTGCGACAGGGGCGCATTCCGGCCCAGCGTTTCAGCATCACCGTGGAGGGGACTGCCCAAACGGCCACCAGTGGCCGCAAGGACGTGCCCGACAAGCCGGCCACCGGCGCGGTGGTCTTCGTCAACTTGCTGCCCCAGGACGTGCCCATTCCGGCCGGAACCATCGTGCGCACCAGCGCAGCCGTGCCCGTGCGCTTCCGCACCACGGAAGACGCGGTGGTGCCGGCCAACGGGCGCGTCACTGTGCCGGTGGAGGCGCTCAACCCCGGCCCCACGGGCAACGTGGACGCCTTCCTCATCAACCAGGTGGAGGGGCCAGCGGCCACGGCCGTGCGCGTCTTCAACCCTGAGCCAACTCAGGGCGGCTCTGTGAAACAAGTGGCTGTCGTCACGGCAGCCGACAAGGAACAACTGCGCACCCAGCTCTCCCAGCGCCTGGCCCAGGAGGGGCGGGCGGCGCTGGAAAACCAGGTGCCGGAGGGCTTCACCCTGGTGCCCGGCAGTGTCACTATGGAGCCGGTGACCGAGAGCTTCGACCGCCTGGTGGACGAGCAGGCCGACGTGCTCACCCTGCTCTACCGCCTGCGCGTCTCTGGCCTCATCGTGGCGCGGGACGACGTGTTACGCCTGGCCCGGCGGGCCATCGAGCGGCAGGTGCCGCCGGATCGCTTTCTCTTGCAGGAAGGGTTTCGCGTGCGGCTGATCAGCGGCCAGCCGGCCTCAGAGGGCGAGGTGCAGGTCTCGGCCGAGGTGACCGGCGTCACGGCAGCCCGCATTGACGGCAACCAGGTGCGCGACCTGGTGCGGGGCCAGCCGGTGGACGAGGCTTACGCCCTCTTGCTCCAGCGCCTCCCCTTGGCGGCTGACCCCGGCATCGAACTCACGCCCTCCTGGTGGTCCCGTATGCCCTACCTGCCACTGCGCATCACGGTGCGCGTGGCGGCCCTGCCACCAGCGTCGGGAGGACAACCGTGAAGCGGAGGAGCGTGCGTCGCCCCACGCTGGGCGTTGACTACGGCGAGCGGCGGGTGGGGGTGGCCTTCAGCTTGGGCCACGTTCCCCGGCCGGTGGCCGTCCTCCCCCACGGCACCATCTCCTCCCTCGTCGCGCGGGTGTTGGAGTTGGCCCGCCGGGAGGGCGCCGAACAGATTGTGGTGGGGTGGCCCCTGAACGCCGACGGGAGCGAGGGACCCCAGGCCCAGAAGAGCCGCGCCTTTGCCGAGGCCCTGGCCGCCGCCACCGACCTGCCCGTCTACCTGTGGGACGAGCGCTACACCAGCCAGGAAGCCCTGGAGCAGATGATTGAGGCGGGCACTCGTCAGAAAGCACGCCGCCAGCGACTGGACGCCGTGGCCGCCGCCCTGATCTTGCAGGATTTCTTTGCCCAGGAGGGAACCGGCGCCCGGCGGGTGTGGCCCCCACGCCGTGACACCGAACGGAATTCGCGCTAAAATAACAGAAGGTACGTGGTGGCCTTGGGCAGAGGCGAGCGTCATACCATGTCCACCGAACGCCTCGCTGAACTGGCAGCCAAATACGACCTCATCGCCATCTACGCCTTCGGGAGTCGCGCTGAAGAGGCCGCCGCCGTCGTGCGGGGCGAGCAGGCTCACCTGCGGCGCGACACGCCATCCGACCTGGACATCGGCGTGGTGCCGCGCATGGGGCGGCGGCTCTCGCTGGAGGAGAAGGTCGAGTTGGCCCTGGCGCTCGAGGACCTCTTCGGCGTGCCGCGCGTGGACCTGGTCGTCGCGCCGGACGTTTCCATCTGGTTGGCGGTGGACATCGTGCGGGGCGAGCTGCTCTACACCCCTGACCCGGACGCCGAAGCCGAATACCAACTCTACGTGCTGGCGCGCGCCAGCGACCTCTACCCCTGGTATCGTGAGGCCATCGAGCAGTTCAAGAAAGAGGGCATCTTCGGAAAAGGGGAGAACGAGTGACGCCCGGGAAAATTCGCGCCAAAATCGTGCGCGAGCGCTTGTTGTGGATCGCCGACATGGTTGCCCACATTCGCGCCTTGCCGCTGGACACGCCGGATGCGTTCTTGCAGACACTACATGCCCCGGCAGCGGCCGAATCCTACCTGCGCCGCGCGCTTGAAACCCTCTTCGACCTAGGACGGCATATCCTCGCGAAGGGATTTGCACGTGTGGCGCAAGAGTACAAATCTGTCGCTGACGAATTGTATGCCGTTGGCATTCTCTCACCAGAAGAACGCGATTTGCTGCGCATGATGGCCGGCTACCGCAATCGGCTGACGCACGTGTACAGTGACGTGACACCGGTGGCGTTGTATCGCATGTGTACCGACCACCTTGATGACATCGAACGCATGGCACGCCGCTTGGAGGCGTGGCTGCGCGAGCATCCCGCCTATCTCGACGACCAGTTTTGAACAAGGAGCAGCCTATGACGACGCACGCTACCCCCATTGTCCCCGGCCCCACCTACGCCGAAATGTTGCACCCGTTCACCCTGCCGCGCGACCTGCGCGCACGGGTGGCCGCCGCCGAAGATGAGTTCGACCCGCTCAACCTCTTTCGCATCACCTGGAAGCCCGACGGGCTGAGCGTCCACCACGTGGTCTTGCCGCCCCAACTGACGGGGGTGGCCTGCAACATCATCGTCATGCTGGGCGACCACTTCCCCAGCGGCAGCCACAAGGTCGGCCCTGCCTACGCTACGCTGGCGGAAGCCGAGGCCATCGAGGGCTTGCGCCCCGGCCAGAAAACCGTCGTTGGTCCCAGCACGGGCAACTTCGGCATCGGCACGGCCTACGTGGCGCGGCTGAAAGGCTACCGCGCCCTGGTGGTCATGCCCGACGACATGAGCGACGAGCGCTACGAGCGCATCCGCCGCTACGGGGGCGACCTGGACCTGACGCCCGGCACCGAAAGCGACGTGATCTTGACGCTGGAGCGCACCCACGAGCAGTACATGCGCAACCCCAATTACAAGGTGCTGGCGCAGTTCGAGTTGTTGCCCAACTACCGCTTTCACCGCTACGTGACAGGCAACTCGGCCATCGAGGTAGCGCGGCAGTACGGCAACGGGCGCATCGCCGCCTTCGTGAGCGCGCCGGGCAGCGCGGGCACGATTGCTGCGGGCGACGAAATCAAGCAGGTCTTCCCCGACGCGGTGGTGGTGGCCCTGGAGCCGCGCGAGTGCCCCACGCTCTTCAGCGGCGGGCAGGGCGTGCACCGCATCGAGGGCATCGGCGACAAGATGGTGACGCTCATCCACAACGTGCTCACCACCGACTACGTGATGCTCATCCACGACGAGGAGACCATCCGCGGCACGAAGGTCATCCAGGACGGTACGGACGTGCTGGTCGAGGCACTGGGCGTGCCGCGCGAGCAAGCCGAGGCGCTGCGCGGGCACTTTGGCCCCAGCGGGGTTTGCAACGTGATTGGCGCCATCAAGACGGCCAAACTGCTGGGGCTGGGACCCGACGACAACGTGGTCACGGTGGCAACCGACGGCTTCGACCGCTACCCCAGCGTCATGCGCGACCTGGAAGCGCGCTGGGGGCGCCCCATCACCACCGACGACCTGGAGATGTGGGCGAAAGCGGCCTTCCTAGGGGCGACCACGCACGAAGTGCTGGAGACGCGCTCGATGGCCGCCAAGCAGCGCCTGCACGAGATGAAGAAAGCCCTCTGGACGCGCTTCGGCTACGACGAGGAATACCTCGACCGCATGATGACGCCCGACTTCTGGGAAGCGGAGTACGAGCGCATCGTGGAGATTGACGAGGCGATTGCGGCGTTGCGGGAAGGTTAAGGTGCGACGCACCTGCCAGGTGCGTCGCACCTCCGCAAGGAGGGTATGCGGTGCGGCGGGTTGTTGTGGGCCTGTGGCTTTTGTGGGCGGTTTTCGTTGGCGCTGTCAGTACCCTGTTGGCCGGTGTGAACTACGGCGGTTACGACCCAACGCAACATCTCCCTGAGCGTGTGTTGGAGGAGGCTCTCACCGTCTATTGGGGCAATGTGGCCCGCCAGCAGAACGGCGTGCCGCCTCTGCGCTGGAACCGCCAGCTTACCCTGGCGGCCCGTTGGTACTCCTGGGATTCGACGGAGAACCGCCCTGCAGGCTTCTGCGGCCACCAGGACACGTTGGGAACGTGGCCGAGCGACCGCACGAGGGCATTTGAGTACAAAGGGCTTTCGGGCGCCGAAAACGCCTTTTGCGGCTACCTCGCCCCGCAAGATGCCATCAACGGGTGGATGAATAGCCCGGGCCACCGGGCCAACTTGCTGGACCCCAATTCCCGCGAAGTGGGCATTGGCTATTACCGGCGTGACAGCGACGGGCGCGGTTACGTCACCCAAGATTTCGGCGTAGATCCCGGTTTCGCCCCTGTTATCATCGCGAATGAAGCACTGACGACTACGAACCGCAATGTGGACGTGTACGTGTACCAAGTCCAGAACCAGACTGGATTCGCTGGCATTGGACCGGCGGTGGAAATGAAAATCGGCGAGGATGTCTGCCTGAACGATGCTACTTGGCAACCCTTTGCCTCCAACGTGGTATGGACCCTTTCGGCCACGTCGGGTTGGAAGACCGTCTACGCGAAGACCCGCGACCGGTTCGGGCGCACGCGCGTGGTAAGCGATACGATCTACTTGGGAACCTCAGTTCCTCTGGGCACCATTGACAAAATGGGGCCGGCTTCCAACAGCCCCACCGTCACCATTCCGTTTTTGGACAGCAAAGGGTTTCCTTACGTGGAGTTGAGCCTCGGATGGCTGGCCGACGACTCGTACAGCACATTTGCTCTCCTGTGGGGCAACGGTGAACGGGTCAATGACCCGGACGCGGTGGGCGGAACGGCGTTTCGCCTTTTTCCTGGGAGTGGTGAGTCGTCTGCTTGGGTGTATGATACCTCTTTCTACAAGGGCATCCCAATGGTGGCCTACGTGCGCCTCAAGGTCAACGACAACACCTCGTCGGACGAAGTGGCCCGATTTCAGATATCGGGTGGTGGCACGACCTACGGACCGTTGCGCATCCGTGGCACGGACTTCACCGCACCCAACACCTATCAGGAATTTCGCTTGCCCTTTACGTTTCATGACAATCCAAATGACCCGTTTCTGATTTTCCAGTTCTGGCGTTCCGGGACGGCGGATGTCTACGTGGACGTCGTGACCATCTTCACGGCCCCTCGGCCGGCGACGGCGCCGCTGGTGTGGACCGTTCCCGACGAGAACTACCGGGGGCAGGGCGTGTGGGGGCGCTTTAGTGATGGCGCCTCGACCTTCACGGACATTGTGGAGCTTCCCACAGTGCGCCCCAGCCTTTCGGCCTGGCCGGAGACATTGACCGTCATGGCCTCTCACGAGGTGCCTCCGTTGCCGGTGCGCATCTCGATTTTGGAGACCTGTGGTCCGATTGCCTGGAGGGTGGAGACCAACGCAACTTGGCTCCAGGCCACGAAGAAGGACAAGGAGGTCGAGTTTTCCTTTGATATCTCGATGCTTGCTCTTGGTACACACTCGGCCGCACTGATGCTCCTTCCCGACGACCCCGGCGTGCTGGCCCTCAAAGTGCCCGTCACACTCATTTTGGTGGACAGACTATACCGCACTTTTGTGCCTGTGGTGACGGTTCGATAATTCGACCAATTCGTGGGGGACAGTCTGACAGTCTTGGGTGTGTTCATTTTGATGTATTATGGTTGAAATTTTTCCCTTTGGGGCTATACTTTGCTTTGTGCTGTGCTGGTAATTTGTTAGCGGAGCATGATAGGGGGAAAGCCATGGAACCAATTCGTGTGACCGTCACGGTTCCCTATGAGGCCCTCCGCAAGGCCATTCAGCTTTGCAATGCTCACGCGCTCGAGTTGCGGCGGGAAGGCTCCAAGGACCCGGACCGCCTGCGTTACCTGCTCGACACCGCCGGTGAGTATGAAGAGATCGCTGCCCAACTGGAACAGGGGTTGCGTGAGGCCTTGAAGCAGGAGTAGTGTCCTGCTGTTTGACAATCGGGCTGGCTGGCGTATACTTTCTCTGCAGACAACCGAAATCGGAAAGACGCTGAACCGGAGGAGTAGGCGGTTGTCCGTCGCCAGAGAGGGGTGGTCGTTGGCTGGAAGCCGCCCTCGACAGGAGCCGCTGAAGGTCGCCGGGGAGTCGCCGGGCTGAACGGCCTTGCAGGCTCAGTAGGCCCGGACGGAGTGGTGCCCGTTACCCGCACCGCCAGTGCGCCCAATGGCGCGCTGGAGCTGAGTGGTCCGGCGTGTGCCGGGCAAGCAAGGTGGTACCGCGGGAGGAACGACGCCTCTCGTCCTTGTGGGGACGAGGGGCGTTTTTGGTTGAGCGCAGGTGAGGGATTCCGAGTGACAGCGTCGCTGTGGGACTTGTATGACCGCTGGTGGGAGGAGGTGGCCGACGAAAGCCGCCGCCTGGACCAGTTGTTCGCCTCCTACCACGTTCGCCGCGTTGTGGACGCGGCCGCAGGGCGGGGGCGGCTCGCGCTGGCACTGGCCCAGTGTGGCTACCAGGTGAGCGCCTGCGAGGCCGACGAGGAGTTGTTTCAACAAGCGCGGCGCTCCCTGGGCGAAGCGTCGGTTGCGGTTCCGCTCTACCGCGTGGGGTTACCAGGCCTGGCCGAGGTGGTTTCCGGCCCGTTCGACGCGGTGCTGGCCTTGCACGACGCTCTGGCGCGCTGGCCGCCGCCGGATCAGGTGCGAGCGCTGGTCGCCTGTGCCCGGCTCCTGGCGCCGGATGGTCTCCTGGTGCTCGGAATGCGCGATTGGGAGGCTGTCTTGCGCGACCGGGATTACTTCGTGCCCCGGCGCGTGGCGCGCTTGAACGGGTCCCGCCTGCTCATGTTCGACGTGCGAGCCTTTCGTCCGGGTCGAGTTGTTTGGACCACTTTTTACCTGCTGGAGCACAAGGGAAAATGGCGGGTTCGCACCACTTCCGTTACCTATTATCCCGTCACATCCCTGCTCCTCGAACAGGGGGCCGCCTTAGCGGGCCTGGCCCTGGTGGAGCGGGTGGATCATCCATCGGAGCAGTGGTGGATCATGCGCTTGCAGGCACCGAAAGCGTAAATACACCGTTATGAAATTTCAAGCATGAGGAGGGGAGCGCCGTATGTCCACGTTGCCGAAGGTGTACAACCCACGTGAAACCGAACAGCGTCTCTACCGTTGGTGGGAGGAGCGGGGCTATTTCACCCCTGAAATTGACTGGTCCAAGAAGCCCTTCGTCATCTCCATGCCCCCGCCTAACGTGACGGGCGGCCTGCACATGGGCCACGCCATGTTCGTGACCCTCGAGGACTTGATGACACGCTACCACCGCATGAAGGGCGACCCCACCCTTTGGCTGCCCGGCACCGACCACGCCGGCATTGCCACCCAGCTTCAAGTGGAGAAGGAGTTGGCCAAAGAGGGCAAGACGCGCTGGGACCTGGGACGTGAAGCCTTCGAGGCCCGCGTGTGGGCCTGGAAGGAGAAATATGGCGGCTACATCACCCAACAGCTTCGCCGCCTGGGAGCCTCCTGTGACTGGACCCGCGAGAAGTTCACCCTGGACCCCGACCTGAGCCGTGCTGTGATCGAAGCGTTTGTGCGGCTCTACGAGAAAGGGTTGATCTACCGGGGCACCTACATGGTGAACTGGTCGCCCAACCTCCAGACGGCCGTCTCCGACCTGGAGGTGGAATACAGCGAGGAGCCAGGCACCCTCTACTACTTCAAGTACATGCTCAAGGGCTCGGACGAATACATCCCGGTGGCCACCACGCGCCCGGAAACCATTTTGGGCGACACGGCCGTGGCCGTCCACCCGGAGGACGAGCGCTACCAGAAGTACATCGGCAAAACGGTCATCGTGCCCATCCTGGGGCGTGAGATTCCCGTCATCGCCGACGAATCGGTGGACCGGGAGTTCGGCACCGGCGCCCTTAAGGTCACGCCCGGCCACGACCCCCACGACTACGAGATCGCCCAGCGCCACAACCTGCCCATCATCAACATCATGAACCAGGACGCCACGCTCAACGAAAACGCCGGGCCATACGCCAGCTTGGACCGCTTTGAGGCCCGCAAGAAGTTGTGGGAAGACATGGAGCGGGCCGGCCTCACCATCAAGACCGAGCCCTACACCATGCGGGTGCCCCGCTCCCAGCGCGGCGGTGAAATCATCGAGCCGCTCATTAGCACCCAGTGGTTTGTGAAGATGAAGCCCCTGGCCGAGCCGGCCCTCCGCGCGGTGCGTGACGGCACCATCCGGATTATTCCCAAGCGGTTCGAGAAGGTCTACTTCCACTGGCTGGAAAACATCCGCGACTGGTGCATTAGCCGCCAGTTGTGGTGGGGGCACCGCATTCCAGTCTGGTATGTGAACGGCCGGGAGGACGAGTTCGTGGTGGCTCACAACGAGGAAGAGGCCTACCAGAAAGCGCGCGAGAAGTACGGGCCAGACGTGAAGCTGGAGCAGGACCCGGACGTGCTCGACACCTGGTTCTCCAGCGCCCTGTGGCCCTTCAGCACGCTGGGCTGGCCGGACGAGGACAAGGAAGACTACCGCTACTTCTACCCCACCACGGTCATGGAGACGGGATACGACATCCTCTTCTTCTGGGTGGCCCGCATGATTATGGCCGGCCTGGAGTTCACCGGCAAGCCGCCCTTTTACATCGTCTACCTGCACGGCCTGGTGCGCGACGCCAAGGGGCGCAAGATGTCCAAGACTCTGGGGAATGTGATTGACCCGTTGGAGGTCATCGAGAAGTACGGCGCCGACGCCTTGCGCTTCACGCTGGCGACCGGTTCCGCGCCCGGCCAGGACATCAACCTTTCCATGGAGCGCATTGAGGGCAGCCGCAACTTCGCCAACAAAATCTGGAACATGGGCCGCTTCGTGGTCAGCAACCTGGAGGCCCTTTCCGGCGAGGAGCGCGACGCCCTGGCCGATGTGACCTTCGGCCCGGACGAGCTGGCTGCCCTGCCCCTGCCGGAGCGCTGGATCGTGAGCCGCATCCACCAACTCATCGCCGAAGTGACCGACCACATGGAGGCCTTCCGCTTCGGCGAAGCGGGTCGGGCCATCTACCACTTCCTGTGGGACGAGTTCGCCGACTGGTACGTGGAGGCCAGCAAGACCCGCCTCTACGCCGACGAGAACCCGCGCGGCCAGCGAGCCATGATGGCCCGGCGGGTGCTGGTCTACGTGCTGGAGCGCGCCCTGCGCCTGCTGCACCCCTTCATGCCCTTCGTGACCGAGGAGCTGTGGCAACATCTGCCCCACCGGGGCGAGGCGCTCATCGTGGCCCCCTGGCCCGAATCGGGGCCTGCCGACGAGGAGGCCATCCGGCGATTCGAGGCCTTCAAGGACTTGGTGCGGGCTATCCGCAACGCCCGCACCGAGTACAACGTGGAGCCTGGCCGGCGCATTGCGGCCATCGTGGGGGCTGACGACTTGCTCGAGGACTTCGAGGCCGAAAAGGATGTCTTCGTCTTCTTGGCCCGCCTGGACGAAGCCAAGCTTGAGCTTCACCGCCGGGCAGAGCGACCGGCTGAACAAGCTGTCCACGTGGTGGCGCGCGATGGTCTGGAGGCGTACCTGCCGTTGGCCGGCCTGGTGGACGTGGCGCGCGAGCGGGAGCGGCTCCAGAAGCAACTGGCCGAAATTGAGGCCGAGGTGGAGCGTCACCGCCAACGGCTGGCAAACCAGAACTTCCTGGAGAAAGCGCCCCCTCACATCGTCGAGGGAGCCCGCCAGGCCCTGCGCGACGCCGAAGCCCGGCTGGCCAAAGTCAAGGAACAGCTTGCCCTGCTGGCCGGTTCGTGACAGAAGTTATACCAATTGGGCGTGGAAACAATTTCTTTCCCCTTTTGGGTGGGCGGGATGGCTGCACCGCACCCTTTCTGTGAGCAGGCGACGTTATCAAACGCAATCTGAAAACGTGGAGCGACGACGTGCCATTCCAGCGACTTGAGCAGAGATAAGGCCCGGCGCCGCCGTAAGAGAAGAAATTGTGGAGCACTGGGGCGGCTTCGCCGCCCCAGTGCTCCACAATTT
>WFWG01000316.1 GCA_015491235.1 Ardenticatenaceae bacterium | reverse complement strand
GGCGGCGATTACACCGTGGTCGGCGGCTTCTGGGGCGGTGCCGCCATTCGGTACAGCCTGTACCTGCCCGTGGTCGTGCGGTGAAGCGAGCGAAGGTGCGACGCACTTCCGAAAGTGCGTCGCACCTCGCACCTCGCTTCCAAAGTGCGTCGCACCTCGCGCCCGGCACCGGCAGCGACGACAACTACACTCTCTCCGTCACTATCGGCTAGGCGGACGCGGGTGCCATAAGTGGCAGATGCAGCTCAAATGCAAGAAGCCAAGATAGATAGCACACCCGTTGGGACCGCCACAGCAACTGAAATACAGAAACGACCAATAGGGAGAAAACTCAATCAAAAAAGGAGGAACATCATGGGAGTGTTAGGCACTCTGCCTGGGGACCTTCGAGATTGTCTCCTTGGGAGGAGCCAGGAAGCGTGCGAAAGAGTCTATATTGGCTACTATTTGTGGCCACGGTTGCAGCAGTCTTTTGAAGAGCTTCTCCAAATCCCGCCCTCCCCACTTTTTCCGGGACCACGACCTGATCTACCGCCTTGGACAATCCAGGAGCTCACACTTTTGTTACTTGCTCCATACTTCAAAGAGGACCCAGACCCGATGCCAATTTTCCCTCCAGAGTTGCGACTTCAGGCGATGGTTAAGTTCCGGGATGGGTTACAGAAGTTTGTAGAGGAACTGGACAAGGAGATTGAGCAGATCAAACAGCGCACCAAAGGGCAGAGCGGAAGGACTTCATCGGCAGGCTGCACATCGGGAATGTAGTGCGCACGCCGGCGGAGAGTCAAGCGGACCTGAACAAGGTACTTCACGGGGACCACTACGGTCTGCTGGCTGCTTAGCACTTCAACAGTGACATCCGGGACGCGGTGAGAGGTCATCACGGTGCCCTGCGTGGGAACGCCACCCTCTCATCGGAGGGATTCCCGAGGCACGTGATGTACCTGCCGCTGGTCCGCCGGTGAAAGCCTCAGTACAAAGGAGCAGGAACAACTGGGGGCGATCGGGGGGATCCCTCCCTTATTCATCGCCGCTCGTGGCGCTCCTTTCCTCTCCCTGCCGTGGAGAGGGGATGGGGATTGGAGGAGGGGAGAGGTCCCCCCTTCAATCACTGTCCAAAGAGGTGATATCATGTCCCGTATGAATCGTCTGCTGTTCGCTTTCACCCTGGCCGGCTTTCTGCTGGTGCTGGTGGGGCTGAGTGCCCACTTTGGCGTCCGAGTTGCCGCCGCCGCCCCGCGCGCCCTCTTCGTCGCCCCGGACGGCGCCGGCACCGCCTGCACCCAGGGTGCCCCCTGCGCCCTGGCCACCGCCCTGGGCCTGGCCGCCGACGGCGACACCCTCTACCTGGCTCAAGGTACCTACACCGGCACGGGCGCGGCCGTGGTTACCCTCACCCAGAGCATCACCCTGGCCGGCGGCTGGGACGGCGCGCCCACCGGACCGTTGAACCTCGATCCCGAACGCTACCCCTCCGTCCTGGACGGCGAACGCCAGCGGCGGGTGGTCTACGTGGACGGGAAGATCACCGCCACGCTGGACGGCCTGGTCATCGCCCACGGCAACGCCACCGGCCTCACGCTGGACCGGTGCCCTGACTATGGCCAGACGCCTGGCCCCGATGGCTGCGGTGGCGGCATACTGGCCGCCTTCCAGTCCCGACTCATCATTCGCGACAGCGTCATCACCGACAACGTGGCGGCCATCACCACCCAAGGCTATCCCACCGGCACCACCGGCTACGGCGGTGGGATCGCTTTGGCAAACGTCGCCAGCGCCCGCGTCGAAAGCTCCCTCATCATCAGCAACGCGGCCAGCCTGGCCAACGAGGGGATGGGAGGCGGGCTCTACGTGAGAAGCACCGGCGATGTGGTGATCACGGCCAGCCTTTTCCTCAGCAACACGGCCACCACCCAGCCAGTGGCCGGCTGGGGCGGTGGCATCGCGGTGGAACTCGCCGCGCCCGTCATCAGCAAGAACCGGATCGCGTACAACCGGGCCACTCAGGGCGCGGGCCTGTACACGTGGTACGACGCATGGCGCGGCGAAAGCCTCATCGCCGACAACGTCCTCACCGGCAACCAGGGGGGCCACGCCGCCTATCTGGGACACAGCGCCGCCCGCTT
>WFWG01000315.1 GCA_015491235.1 Ardenticatenaceae bacterium | reverse complement strand
CCAGAATATGGCGAGCAAAACCTTTTGTCCAAAGTAACCGCGTAACTCCTGTCCTCGTCACAATCGTTCACGCCTGGCCCTCCAGGCGCACCGTCACATCCCCTGCGTACACGGTGTGCAGGTTGCCGTCCGTGTCCCGCACGAGCAGGGCGCCCTCTTCGGTCACGTCCAGGGCCACACCCTCCCAAACTTCCCCGCTCATCTCGACGCGAACTGGCTTCCCCAACATGGGTGCCCGTGTTCTCCACTCTCCCAGGGACCATTCCCCCAACTGGAGCACGTCGTAGTGAGCCTTCCACCGGCTCAACAGGGCCAGCAAGAGTTCCTCACGCGAGATGGGATGATCGACCTCCAAGTGCAAGCTTGTGGCCGGAGCGGGAAGGGTGGCAAGCACCTCCCGGGGCACGCTCACGTTGATTCCCACTCCAACGACGACACTCACCTGCTCCCCTTCAGTCACGGCTTCGGCGAGAATGCCGGCCACCTTGCGCCCGCTCACGAGCACGTCGTTGGGCCACTTCAATTCCACGCGGACGCCAGCACACGCCTCCACCGCCTCGGCCACGGCCACCCCCGTGAGCAGGGGAAGCAGCGGCACACCCCGCCGCGGCCGGAGGAGCACGCTGAGGAGCAAGCCGGTGCCCGGCGGGGCCACCCACCGCCGCCCTCGCCGACCGCGTCCCGCCGTCTGATAATCGGCCACGAGCACAGTGCCTTCCGGGTATCCCTCTGTCGCCCACTCCAGCAGCACGCGGTTGGTGGAGTCAACTTCGTCAACCCAGTAGAGGGGGCGTCCAAAGGCACGGGCGGGCAAGCGGGCCTCCAAATCTTCCCGTCGCGCGGCTCGAAACGGATTCGCGTTTGGTGTCACATGTGAAGATGACATCTTCCCTTCCCACCTATCCGTGAAGCGCGGCGTCCGCCCACAGCACGCGGGCCGACCTGGGTGGCACGTCAAGGTGCAAGCGCTGCTGTGGCCCCACCGGAAGGGGCGGTCCGTCACGCCACACGTCGCAGAAGGCGCCCTCCGCAGAGAGGGGCAGGGCGCTCACGTCCACCGCCACGCGGGCCGGCTGGCTGCCGGCGTTGAAGGCTGCTACGATGAGGTCACGCTGGTCGTGCCTGGCACAGACGAACACCGACCCGGCCGCGTAAAGCGTGCGGTACGCGCCGCGCCGCAGGGCCGGATACGACTTACGCAATGCAATGCACTGCTTGAACCAGGCGAGCACGTCCGTGTTCCACGATTCCGGCTTGTCCCAGGGGAAAGCGCGGCGGGAGTCGGGGTCTCGTCCGCCTTCCATGCCGATTTCGTCGCCGTAGTAGATGCACGGCGCCCCCGGGTAGACCATGAGGAAGAGCGCGGCCAGCTTGAGGGCCGTCACGTCGCCACGGGCGATGGTGAGGAAGCGGGCCGTGTCGTGGCTGTCGAGCAGGTTAAGCTGGGCCAGCACGGCTTCCTGCGGGTAGCGCTTCAGCAGGCTCTCCACCTCGCTGGCGAAGGCCGCCGCGTCCATGACCGGAACGGGCGCGTAGCCCACCCCGTCCACCAGCGCGTGGTCCACCCGTTCGCCCACGAAAAAGCCCAGGCAGGCGCGGGTAAGCTGATAGTTCATGACGCCGTCGAAGCGGTCGCCCCGCAACCACTCGTCGGCGTCGTGCCAGATTTCGCCCACCAGGTAGGCTTCCGGGTTGACGGCCTTCACGCGGCGGCGAAACTCCTCCCAAAAGCCCGGTGTGGTAATCTCGCCGGGCACGTCGAGGCGCCAGCCGTCAATGCCCTCGCGCGTCCAGTGTTCCCCCACTTGCCAGAGGAACTCGCGCACCTCGGGGTTGTCGTGATTGAACTTGGGCAGCGCGTGCAAGTTCCACCAGGCCGCGTAGTTGGGGGGATGGCGCTCGTCGTAGGCGTGCAGCGGGAAGCCCCGCACGATGAACCAGTCCAAGTAGGGCGAGGCGGGCCCGTTTTCCAGGATGTGGTTGAACTGGAAGAACCCCCGGCTGGCGTGGTTGAAGACGCCGTCCAGGACGATGCGAATGCCCCGCGCGTGGGCGGCGTCCAACAGTTCCCGAAACGCCTCGTTGCCGCCGAGAAGGGGGTCCACCTGCCAGTAGTCGAAGGTGTGGTAGCGGTGGTTGGCGGTGGACTGGAAGATGGGGTTCAGGTAGATGGCCGTAATGCCCAGGTCCTGAAGGTAGTCCAGCCGCTCGACAATGCCAAGCAAATCGCCCCCCTTGAAACCGTGGACGGTGGGCGGCGCGTCCCATGACTCCAGGTGCGGCGGCTTGGGAAGGCGGTCGCTGCGGGCGAAACGGTCCGGGAAAATCTGGTAGAAGATGGCGTCTTTAACCCAGTCAGGCGTCGTGAAGGTGTCGTTCATGGGTATCCGGTCCTCTAGAGGCGTGCTTCCCACTGCTTGATGGCCTGTCGCAGCGCCTGTCGCACCTGTGGGTGGGCAATTTCGTCCACAGAGCGGTAATACTGCGAGCCCACTTTGATCAACATGCTTCCGTCAGCCGCGGCCATCAGGCCGGCTTCGGGCGCGTCGGGCATAGTTTGCAAGATGGCCTGAAAGAGTTCGTCTATTTCCTTAATCATCACTGTTGACAAGGACGAGGATGGGCGGACAGGGGTGCTCGCTGGCGGAATGGAAGGCGGCGCAGGAGCAGGCGTTGGAGGGCGCGCGACGTGCGCGGACGGCGGGGGCGGTGGCCCGGCCGCTTCGGCCTCCGTGGAAGGGGGCATGACAGCCTCCAGGTGCTCGCGCGGGATCTGGGCCAGCAAGGTGCGCGCCGCGGCGAACAGCAGCGCCCGGTGGTCCGACTCCACGATTTCGGAGACGCTCCAGTAGCGTGCCCCCTCGATCTCGATGAGGAGCGGATACCCGATAGCCCGCTGGGAGATGCGCAGCAAGTCCGGCGACTTGGAAGACGAAGCGGCCGCTTCCTCCGCCTGGCGCTGTTGCTGGCGGTACATCATGAACAGCGCTCCACTCACCACCCCCAACACGACCCCGAGCATGAACAGCAGAATAGCCATCAGTTACCCTCGCTTTCGCTTCTCCGCGGACCGTCCAGCACGGGCGTCAGCGCACAACGAGCCGTCCAGGCACGACAAATGTGCCGGAGTATGCGCTGTTTGTTCTGGTTGGTACATTTTATTTCAAAACCAAAGAGCCGCCAATCGTTCACCCGACCCGATACTCGAAGAAGAGGGCAATGTCGTGGTTGGCATAGTAGCGGTCGCGGAATCCGCAGAACTCGGCGCCGTGGGCGAAACAGAAGCGAATGGCCGGGCCGTTTCTGGTGGAGGCTTCGAGCACCAGGCGCCGGAGGCCCCGTTCGCGCGCCCAGGCGGCCGCCGCACCGAGGAGCACGCTGCCCACGCCCTGGCGCCGGTGCGGCCGGTCCACCACCAGGTTGTACAGCCAAGCCACATCTTGGGCCGGCTGGACGGCTACGTCCACGAACCCCACCACCTGGCCCTCCCGCAATGCTACCAGGAGTTCGCTCACGTTGCGCTGCCAGAGAGCCTGGAGTTCTTCAACTGTGCGCGGGTAGGAGAATTCAGCGGGGCGGGTCAACCGCACGGCGTGGAAGCGCACGGTGATGCCACCGGGCCCCCCGCCCGGGTCCAGGTGAAGTTGCCACACCTCGGTGGTGGTGTAGTGCATGTCGAGGGAGAGGCAGACCTGCACATCCTCCCACTGGGCCGGTCGGACCTGAATTGGCGTTTGCGTGCGGTGTTCACCCTGCATACGCGCTGCTCAGACCTGAAGGTATTGGGCCCAATCGTGTTCCTCGTCCACAGGCCCTACCAGGCTCAACACCATGTTCTCCCGGCGGAAGAGGCGCGCCGCCACCCGCTGCACGTCCTCGGGGGTGACCGCGTCCAGCCGAGCCATGGCTGCTTCGGGCGAGACCAGTTCGAGGTCCAGCGCCACCTGAGAGCCGTACCAACTCGCGTTCGCGTAGGTGTCTTCAAGGGAGAGGAGCAGGCGTCCCTTCAGGTACTCTTTGGCCGTGTTCAACGCTTCCAGGGGAACGGGCTCGTTCACCAGGCGGGCCAACTCCTCGCCGATCACGCTGAGGACGAGGGGCACATGCTGGGCGTCGGTCCCGGCCTCAACGATCAGGTCGCCCGCGTCGGCGTAGAAGGCCACTGAGGAGGAGACGCTGTAGACCACGCCCAACTCCTCCCGCAGGCGCAGGAAGAGGCGCGAGGTCATGCTCTCGCCCAGGAGCGTGTTGAGGGCCGTCAGGGCGTAGCGCTCACCGTCCCGGCGACTCAAGCCCCGCAGGCCGACGTAAAGCTGCACCTGCTCGACGGGTCGGGCGTGTGCCGAAACGTGGGGGCCGGGCGGGAGGGGCGGGGCAGGCTCGAACCGCACGGGTGGCCCTGGCGACCAGTCGGCCACCAGGCCGGCCACTTGTTCCACTGTTTCCTCCGGGTCAACAGCGCCCGCCACGCTCAGGACGACATTGTTGGGACGGTAGGTCCGCTCCACGAAGGCCAAAACGTCCCCCCGGGAGAGGCGCATGACGCTCTCCTGGGAACCAGCCACGTCGCGCCCCAGTGGGTGGTTGGGAAAGAGAAGGCGCACGCAGGCCAGCGCGGCCACCTCGTGGGGAATGTCCAGGGTTTCCTTGATTTCCTCCAGGATGATTTGCTTTTCCGTTGCCAGGTCCTCGGGACGAAAAAGGCTGTGGCGCACCATGTCGAAGAGCACGTCTAGCACGTGGTCCACGTGGACACCGGCCACCTTGGCCCAGTAGGTGGTGAGTTCTTTGCTGGTGTTGGCGTTGAAGACGCCCCCAACTCCTTCTATCGCCAGCGCGATCTCCCGGGGCGTGGGGCGCGCCGGTGTACCCTTGAAGGCCAGGTGCTCCACCAGGTGGGAGATGCCCGCCTCCTCGTCCGACTCGTAGCGGGACCCCACCTTCACGTACAAAATGACGCTGGCCGAGTAAACGCCTGGAAGGGGAACCGTTACTACTTGCAGGCCGTTTTCAAGGGTGTGGATGGTCCACCCTTCGCCTCGGCTCACGAGGGACGGGACAACCGCTTTCGGCGGGGCCGAAGCGACCCGCTGGCGTTGCTCGCTTGCTTGGTTTGTGCTCATCCGTTCCCTCCGTTCTGAGCCGTGTGGGATGGTGTCACGGTGGACTCAACGCCCGCCCGCACGATTGCGTCGGCCATGCGGGTCACCCGCACCATTTCGCGCACGTCGTGGACGCGCACGATGTCCGCTCCCCGTTCAACGCTGAGGGCCACAGCAGCCGCTGTACCTTCCAGGCGCTCCCCTGGCGGGAGGTCCAAGGTATATCCGATGAAGCTCTTGCGGGAGGGCCCCACGAGCACCGGATATCCCAGGACGTGCAGTTCGTCGAGGCGGCACAGCAGTTCCAGGTTTTGTTCCACGGTCTTCCCAAAGCCGATGCCCGGGTCCACGATGATGTGCGCATCGGGCACACCGTGTTGCCGGGCCAGCTCCACCTGTGCGGCCAACTCCTGCACCACGTCGCGCATCAGGTGCTCGTACTGAACGCCCACGTAACGTCCCCCGAGGCGCTGCTCCTGCACGGCATTTTTAGGCCGGCTGCGGTTGTGCATGATGATGACTGGCACGCCGCTCTCGGCCACCACGCGCGCCATGTCGGGGTCCATGCGCAATCCCCACACGTCGTTCACCAGGTGGGCGCCGGCCTCGATGGCTTGTCGGGCCACTTCGGCCTTGTACGTGTCCACGGAGATGGCCACCTCCAGTTCGCCAGCAATGGCCCGCACGGCCGGAACGACGCGCCGCAACTCTTCCTCCAGGGGAACGGGTTGCGCGCCGGGACGGGTGCTCTCCCCGCCCACGTCCAGGATGTCGGCCCCGGCGGCGGCGAACTGGCGGGCTTGCTCGACGACCGCCTTCAGCCAGTCGGCCTCGCGGAGCAGGCCGTCGCCGCTGAAGCTGTCGGGAGTCACGTTCAGGATGCCCATCACATAGGTGCGCGTTCCCCACTCGCACGTCAACGGGCCGATGCGCGTGGGGGGGAGCCTGCGCGCTAAGCGCTGCCGTGCAGCCTGCCAGGCCCGGCCGCACGCCGCCACCTGAGGATTGGCGTGGTCGTGCAGGGCGCGCAAAATCGCGTCCACCTGCCAGGGGAAGGCCACCACCAGCGCCCGCCCCAGCTCGGCCGTGCGGTCGGCCAGCCCGGCCGAGAGCCACACGGCTCCGCCCTGCGCTTGAACAACGTCGCGGAGTGCGTGGGCCGCCTCGCCGGAGAGGGGACCCAGTTCCCAGCACAGCCCCACACCTTTGGCCGGCAGCGGCATTTCGTCAGTTCCGCTCACGCCCAGCGCGTTCAACTCAGCGCGCCACGCTTCCAACGACCACAGGCTGACGGCCCGCACCCAAATCCTTTGCGCCCTCATCTGGTTTCGTACCTCAGCAGCACGATTTGGGTTTCTTCGGGCAGGCTGGCCCGGGACGAGATCTTCAACTCGTCTTGCACGGGAACGTCCTTGGCGCCCATGGCTTTGAGGAATGGCTCCACCGGAGCGAGTTTCCTGCCGGCGTACACTTCCGTGCGGTAGTGCATGGGGATGACGATGTGCGGCTCGATGAGGCTGATGACCTCTGCCGCCATGGCGGCGGTCAAGGCGCCGCCACCGCCTACCGGCACCAGCAGCACGTCTACCTCGCTGAGTTCCTCAACCTGTTCCTGGGTTGGGATGTGACCTAAGTCTCCCAGGTGGCAGACGGTCAAGTCGTTGAAGCGGAACAAGTAGACGGTGTTGTACCCCCGCGCTTTCCCTTTCTTCTGGTCGTGATACGTGCGGATGCCCGTCACGAAGACACCGCGCACCTCGTATTCGCCGGGAGCGTCAATGACGAAGGGGGTGCCCTGAAAGCCCTTGAGGGAACTGTGGTTCTCGTGGTAGTGGCTAATCGTGACGATGTCCGCCCGTACCCTGGGGCGGTGGTATCCCAGGGATGGCGGAAAGGGGTCTGTCACCACGACAGCCGATTTTTCACGAATCCGAAAACAGGCATGACCGTACCATTTGATTTCCATCGTGAGTGCTTTTGGCCTCCTCCGTTGAGATGTCCAAGACCTGACAGGTCTTCTAGACCTATCAGGTCTTGTGCTTCTCCAGACACGCACAAACCGGCGGTACGGCCGCCGGTCCGTTGTTCGCCGAGTTGTCTTTACAGTTGGAAGCGGCCAGTGGCCGGCACGACTTTGTACGAGAAGTTCGTGACGTATTCCTCCAGCCGCTCGCGCAGCTCCTTCCACTCCGGACTGGCGAGCACCTGGCGGACGGTTTCCAAATCCTCGGCCAACCCGCCCATGAGGATCTGAGGGCCATCGCCGTACACGGTGTACCACCCTTCGACCAACTCGATCCCCAGGCGAACAAGGCCAGGGGCAAACTCCGAGGTGACGAAGTCCAGGTACGCCGTCTCACGCCCCGGCTTGATGTCCCATGTCATGAGCAGCTTCATGCGTGCCACGAGCGACTTCCCTTCCCTCTCTTGTGGATTCGTCCGTGTGGATTCGCCTTTGCTCGACGCCCTTTTGTGCAAAAGGGTGGTGGTGTAAGCATAGCACAATCGCTTCAATATGACAACATGTTTTGAGTCAGCACGGCCCTTTGACTTAGCTTCGCCATCTCCACACGTAGTTCCACGCAAGGCGTGCCGCCTCTCGTGCAGCCAGCGACCAGCGGTAGAGGTACCACAGCGGCCAGAGCGGCTCGGGGTGGGGACGATATCGCCAGCGCATGTACTCGCCCGAGGGAACGAGCTTTCGCACCAAGTAGCGCGCCCGCAGGTGCCAGGGCAACTCGCGCCATTCGCGGCGGACGCCCTTCAGGCGGGTGGGAACGGCGCCCACCTGGGCGAGCAGCTTTTCGGCCGAGGAGGTGCCTATCCCCTTGATGCGGCTGGTCTCAGCGGGCCACGGGGTGTCGAACAACGCCCGCGTGATCGTTACCACGGTGGCGAACGGTTCTTCCCACCCGTGCCGCTTCACCTGACGGATCAACTCGGGCCAGGCGACGCGCGCGCCGAAGCGCTGCACCAGGCGGTGAGCGTCGTAGAACCAGACGAGGCGCGCGGAAGGGAGATCGTGCTGGACACCAAGGTGGACGATGAGGTGAAGCAGGTGGGCCGTGGGCGAGGGTACCCACACCGAAGGAGAAAGGTGAAAGAAGCCCGCTTCTCCGCTGTCGCCAGCCGGGGGGGGAGCTTCGACGTGCGCCCAGAACCAATCCCGGAAGGCGTCTCGCGCCGGGTGGCTTCCGCTCAGCAGGTGCCAGTGGAGCTCCACCGTGAGCGGCACGGCTGCATTTTCGCTCAGGTGGAACACCCGGTGGTGCTCGACCACATTGCCGAGCACCTGGTCCCAAAGGGGCATTTCCTCGTACCCCAGGTCGGTGAGCACAGCCGTGACCCGTTCCACGTTCTGAGGCGCAACGAGCAGGTCAATGTCCTGAAGGGGGCGGAGGGCCATGTCCTCGTAGAGCAGGGGAATCAGAGCGGCTCCCTTGAGCACCACCAGGGAGGGCGGGTTGGGCAGCCGTTCGACGGCCCGCACAATGCGCCCCAACTCGCGCCCCAGCAGCGCGTTCACGGCCGCCGTGTGGTAGTAAATTGCCCGCAGTTTCTGGAGTATCTCCGGGGGCAGGCGGGAGGAGAGGCCACGCCGTTGCACGGCGCGGTAAAGCAGGGGAGCCATGCCACCTGCGTGGGCCAGCGACTCCAACGCTTGCCAGCGTTCGGGAGACAGGGGAAGAACGTCGTCCCCGTCTCCCTCCACCAGCGCCGCTATTGTGCGGAGCAAGAAGGGGCGTTCCGCGTTCATGGGACTTCTGCGCTCCTCCCTCCCATTGCCCTCAAGGTCCAGGACACTGACGGACCCTTTGGGCGAGGTCGGGCCGCACGTACACCCGGCGGTGGGGGCCATAGTCGCAGCGCAGCACGTAGTGGGCTTCGACCCAGGCCATCCAGCGGGGCAGCAAGGGAAAGCGGTCTCGCCAGCTTATCACCGCGGCCGCGCGGGTTCGGCTGGCCTCGGCAATCAGGTCCTCATCCGTCAATTGTCCTGAGCGGATGCGCGTGTAGGAGGTGTCGGTGAAAGATGGCGGCACCAGTCGCCCCGCGCGCAGGACGAGCATGGGGTCGTCGGTGATGACGAACTGGTCAGGTGGGACCGTTTCCCGCAGCCAGGCCCCCAGCACCGTCTCCCAGTGCCACACGTGGGACGGAGGCGCCAGCGCCGCCCGTGTGAGGCGAGCGGCGCTGAACCAGCTTGCCCCCCACACCAGGGCCAACCCCACTGCCCCGGCCCAAATCGTTCGCCGCCGGGCCAATGGCGCGCGCTCGGCGGCGAACGATTTGGGCCGGGGCAGTGGGGTTGGCCC
>WFWG01000314.1 GCA_015491235.1 Ardenticatenaceae bacterium | reverse complement strand
CATTGGCAGCTGATCTAAGGCCCATTGATGCACAGACTACGTCAATGTTAGTGCTCCGAGGGGAAGGCCCGTTAGACAGCGGACGTGCATTGGAGTTGAGGGCCGATATCATTGGGGGAAAGGTGCTTTCCCCAACTGTTCAGTTCACTGGTACAGGGATACTCACGCGTACAGCCCAGTCCGATGTGGTAATGACGACAGTACCTCTTACAGTGACCTTCACACCAGCAAGGACGCTCGTGGTTACCGGGACGGTATCGTCAACTCCGTCAATCACGCCCACAAGGAAGTTGACAGCCACACTTCAGCAAAAAGGTGTTCGCTTGGAAGGACATGGGGCGCTTGTGTCGGTGCCTTCGCCTTTCGAACTGCGTGGGATGGAACTCAAAGTTGGCCTGCGCCCACCTGAAGGGCGTTCTGCTATTACGCCGACCTTGGTAATTTCAGGTACACTTGCGCCAACATCCCAAGAATTAGCCTTGAACGGTTTGCTTGTCGGGATGGGGGGCCTCCAGCAAGAGGATGTGCTCCAGGGGAAAGGGGTTCTTAGGCTCGAAACGCCGGTGATGGTAACGACTACGTTGGCAGCAATAGAGACACTTGTGATAACGGTAGCGATGACACCTTGAATGTTGATCGAAACAATCGCCAGCGTGAGCGGAGCATCAGGAGGAAGTGGAATGGCTGGAAAAGAACGTAACTTGAAAACCGACGTGCGTGAAAAAGTCGAATCTTATATGGATCAAGCTATCTTGCACCAAGATTGGAAAAAGGTGGCTTTATTAGCTCGTGTGAGACAGATTGTTGAACACTGGGATGGTACGCTAGATGGGTTGCGACAGGAAGTTGAAAAGACTCGTGAGGAGGATGTACAAGAGATCCTACAGGGGCTCTTGCGGGATATAGAGCGTGATCACAAAGGGAATTCGTTGGATGATATTTCTCTATACGAATCGAAAGGAATGGTTCAGCAAGAAGAGGGTGATAATGTCTCCAAAAGTAGTGAAGTGGAGAGTACCAATCGGATACAGGGAGAGGTTGGGTATCAGAAGGACAGACGGAGAGATCTAGGATCTCCATCTGTGGTACTTTCTTCTGAATGGTCGGGAGAAGAAGAACAATCGCTTTGGCAGGAAGTGCGGCGTTTGAACTTGCAACTGCCAACTACTGTGGAGGATGTCCCGCACCACCTGGACGCATTACAGCAGATGTTACTTCAGTTGGGCAACCGCGTCCAAAATCGCGAAGAGGGACGTCGGGCGCACCAGCGCTTGGGGTTGTTAAAGCAGTATCAGAGGTATATTGATCGCCTGGAAGAAATGTGGCACCAACTCGAGCGCGCGGAGCGAAATTTGCGCGCTCTCAGCCGGCTGCGCCAGGAGGTGGCTGAGATTGACTTGGATGTGAAAGGCTTTCTGGAGAGCGACTTCGGCCATATCTTCGCGCAGGATCTGATTCGCCATTTGCGCCTTGAAGTGCGACGCCTGCGCGATGAGGTGGAAGCGCGGCGCAACGAAGTGGCCCAGGCCGCCGGTGCATATGTGACGGCGGCAATGAGCACTGCAGTGGAAGATGTGGCCAGGACAATCGAGATGCTCGAGGAGCGCTTGCGCGAAGGTGACTTGGAAGTGCCATTCGACCCGGGGCATAAGGTGTTGGGGGAATTAGTAGGCACTGTGGCCGAAGAGGAAGGACTCGCTTTTTTCTCCGATGGGGGCGAGACGTTTGTCAACACAGCCGACCTAATCCGTGTGCTCCGTCGCCGTTTGGTGAAATCGTGCTGCGAGGAAGTCGAACGCCTGTTGGTGGAAGGGGAACGTGCTCTGGAGGAGCATAAGCTGGGCTTTGCGCGGGGGCGCTACGAAGCCGCCCTGAGGTTTTTGCAAGTGCCGCAACTACCCGAGAGCGACCCGCGTTTGGATAACTTGAAAGGGCAATTGGAAGCCCTTCGCGAGCGAATTGAAGAGCAGCAGAGGAAGCACGACGAGGCACGCACCTATGCTGATAGGGCGATCAGTGCCGAAACGCCGCAAGAGGCATTGCGTTTGCTGCGGCGCGCTGAAGCAATGTTCCCGGCGCTCGACGGTTTAGACGTGCTCAAGAGTGAACGGCGTAATGAGTGGCAGGTCTCCTTGCGCCAGTTTGTTGAAAGAACGAAACGGGATGCTCTCAGGCAGACGAAACAGCGCCAATATGCCGAGGCGTTGGCGTTGGTGCGCGAAGCCGTGGACCACGTACAAAGCCAAGAGGAGTTGGCTCGCTATGTGGACCTGGACTTATCACCCTATGTGGGCGAATTGCTCCGCCTGGAGGAGGCTGTGGAAGAGGAGTGGCATGCCTGGCAGATTTTTGAAGAGGAGCAACGCCGAGTGCTTGAACAGCCTCCTCCCATGCAGGGGGGAACACTGGATGAAGCGCGACTTCGCGAACACTTCGAGGGGCGCGTAGGAGCGGATGTGGCGACTCTTTTCAGTCGAGAATGGCGCAACTTGCTCAGCACACTCTCACAGCGGGCGGGCGCCAAGGCAGCGTATGAACAAGCCTTGCGCATTTTTGAACAAAACCCCACCGACCCGAATGTCCGGAACATTCTGAACACGATTGGCACCCCTGACGATCCGGAATTACAGAAGAAGGTTGAGGCTTTGCAGCGGCGTCACGACGCCCACGTGCGTGTGGAAGCTCTTCAACGTGCCTTTGATCACCCTCCGGAATCACTGCGTCGAGAGGATATCGAGACGTGGCAGAGCACTATAGAGAACCTTCTTCTTGGTGCTCGAGAGGCGATCCGTGCCGTTTCCGACGGGGAACATGCGATCCTGGAGCGCCGCGTTGACGAAATCGAGCGGGCTTTTAATGGGCTTCGGGATGTAATGGCTCATTGCCTCCAGTTGGTGCAACACCGTGAATTTAGCTCCGCTATTAAATCGCTGGATGCCATTGACTCTGACATTGCGAGAACCATTGAGCCCACCCTCCAAGGTCTTCGTGCGCTTTTGCATCGCCGATGGCGTGACGAGTACATGGGATTCGTGGAACGGCAGGTGCTCTGGTCAGGCGGAGGAAGGTGCCAGGCTCGCCGTAACGTTGACCTGCGTACTATTGAGCAGGCGTATCAATATGTGCAGGAATTGGCGGACAACCATGCTTTGGTGGAGGAAGGGGATGACGAGCGAGCCCTTTGTGTGCGACGGCTCTGGCACGAGAAATCACTCCTGTGGATCTTGAATGCGAATTCGGAAAGGCCGGAGGAATTGTTCGAATCTGTACGTCGCTTTCGTGGCCATTGGGCGACATGGAAGCAGATATTGGACCACCTGCATGCCTTGCGCCAGATGCCACGAAGTCAGGGATCTATGATCTCGCCGGATCTGGCTGATCAGTTATACCGCCATGCACTTGTCTGGTGTGCTGCGGTGAGTTCATCGGACGACCACGAGCGGGTCGTTAAGTTGCTCCAATCGTTGCGAAGTGAGCAGCCCCATTATTATGCCGACCCGCTTATCTGTGGCTTGTTGGCGCTCCGATATGCTGATGTGGGTGATGTCGATTATCTTGAGGATCTGTCTGGTGAAATCGAACGCTGGGGACGGGATTTTCAACCGTTGGTCGAGGCCGTGAAATCTATTGCCAATGCTGTGCGGCGTCAGGAGCAGCAGGAGTGGGAGCAGGCGGAAAGAGACCTCTCCGGCGGGGTGCAATCCATTCGTCAACTTATTCGCGAGCGGGAAAACGAACACGAAACTGAGGCGGCACAACTTGATAACGCGTTGAACGACGCCAGCGAGTTTCTGTTGCGGGCCTGGCGACGACGCACGTGTGAGCATTTGCTCGAGGAAGTTGAACGCAACCAGCACCGGATTCGCGGGCGTATGGTCTTTGGCCTGCTCCGAAAAATTTACCTGGCACGCTCTGTTTGCCCTGGGGACAGCCGCATTGAGAAGTGGGTCGAGCGATTGGAGGAAGAATCCCACCACGCCTTGCAAATTCTCCGAGATGATGTGAACTCGCTGTTGAACTCCCCCCAAGACGATCTCGAAACAGCCATTCGAGAGGGCGAAGTGGTATTGGCAGACCTTAAGGCCGCTCTCGAAATGGAGCAGTCTCGTGGAGAGCGGCGTTCGTATCAGGAGCTCAAACGGTTGCGAGAAAGCCTGGAAGAGCGAATACAGGTATGGCGGAAACTGTTGGCGGTTATCGAAGAGACCCATGATCGCCTCAAGGAACTCCTGGAGCAGGAAGACTGGTTCTGGAACACGTTGCGGGAGTTGAAACCCAACCGTACGCTGCGGGAACTGGAACACAAGGTGCGTGAGAGTAGTGACCCGTTGATGAGCTTTGATGACAAGTCACGGATGTCAACGTCAACACAAGTGCACAACGTGTTGAAGAACATCCAAGACCTTGTTGTACAAGTAGCGCGAGATTATGACTATGAGGGCATCAAGATGCGCTACGAGGGTGATGCTTACGACACGATCGAGGACATCAAGGATGACGTAAAACGGCTGCGCGATATAAGAAGCATGTTGAACAAGCGTCAGCGCGAGATAGAGGGGGCGTTGCGACAATTGAAGTGGCACGATATAGAAGTGAACTTCGACCGCTTCTTCCTGCTCTACGATCCGTATGGGATTGCCTCTAGTGGCGAGCAATTTATCACCTCGGGTGAACAGGTTCTGAAGTGTGTGCAAACATTAGCCCAAAATGCTCGCCGTTGGCAACAGTGGGTCGAAGAAGTGGAAGCGTATATGGAGGAGTTACAGTCATACTTTCAGAATGTTCGCAATACTTTGCAGGGTGGTCGGCTTGGAGAAGCTGAAAAGATGCTTGGCATAAAAGAGAGTGGAACCGACGCAGAGGATACAATTCCTGATCTCATTGAGCAACTTCATGGTTTGGTTCTAGCGATCCCCGCTCGTCCCCTCACCAATGTTGCTCTTGAGTGGGCTACGTCATTCGACGACGCGGTTCTCTTGCTTGTCTCCGACGGCGAAGATCTGGCGGCTGACATGCTGCAGGATGTGCGTGATGCGAGCCGCGACGAGATCGTCGAGCGATGGCAGCGCTTGCTGGAAGTGGAGAGACAGAAAGCCGAGCGAGAGTTAAAGCGCTTGCAGGAGGAGTGCCAGGAGAGGAGGAGGCGCTTGGCTGAACTTATCGAGCAGATGAACGACCATGTCAGGCGTACCCCCGATAGAAGGGCGACTCGTATGTCTCAGGAAATGTACGAGGAGTTGTTGAGAGAAGCGGAGCGCATTGACCAGCAAGATGAGATTGTCATGAGCCATCGAAACCGTTATGAACGACGTCGGAGGATAGTTGCCGAAAGAAGCAGACGATAAGGAAGGAGAGCGTGCTATGCGGTGGGGCATCATTGCCGACGTGCACGCCAATGTGGAGGCGCTGCGTGCTGTGTTGGAAGACGCCCGTGGGCGGGTGGATCGCTGGTGGTTTTTGGGAGATGCCGTGGGACGTGGACCCTCGCCGGTAGACGTGTTGAAAATATTGCGCGAGATTGTTTCTCTGCGTCACTGGCAGGTGGGTAACCACGACCTCTATGTCGTCGGTCGTCTTTCCCAGAACCGTCTCAACCCGCGAGATCGCATGACACTCGAAGACCACGAACATTGGTTGAGACGGGAGCGGTTGCGCGCCAAAGAGCGGACTTGGTCGTGGTGGAGATGGTGTCGCCAGGTCTGGCATTCGGGCCGCGTTCGCCCGCAATGTTTGGAAGTGAGAGGACGTGTTGATGTGTGGCTCGTCCATGCTGTGCTGGATGAAACAAATGAGCGCTGTGCTGGGGTTGGGAACAGCACGTACCTTATGCCGTGGGACATTGTTGATGGGGAGCCACACGCCCGCATTCAGTGGAGCCGACTTCTTGAGCGGCGACGAGATGGGCGAGGGGT
>WFWG01000313.1 GCA_015491235.1 Ardenticatenaceae bacterium | reverse complement strand
TATGACATCGCTGTGGGGACGACCGTGTTGTCTGGCGCGCACGGCGGAAGTCACGTAGACCACTCCTTGGACAAGTTCAGCTTTCTTGATTTCGGGGTGGGCGTTGTAGCGGCGCTCGAACTCGGCACGGGAGAGGTGGTCGCCTGATTCCAGGGGCGGAATGGCCTCCACCGGTTGTGGGGGCGGTTGGGGCTGTGTTTGAGCTGGCATGGGTGCGCGCGCCATGAGATTGTCTCCTGAGGCAGCTAAGACCGGGAATATCACTTTCTCCAAGAATGATAGGTCAAGAGTGAACTCGCGTCAAACGCTTGAACATTTTCTTGCCCTCAAAGATAGAAGCCGCGCTCAACTGCTCGCGCTGGCGTAGTGGCGTACGGCGTAGTTCCAGAAGGCCGCACTGGCGACCAGCAGGCCGGCTGCCATTCCCAGCGACAGGAGCGCATATGTGGCCGTCAGGCGTCCCAGCAGCGAGGCGGCGGGGAAGGTGGTCAAAAGGGCCACCGGCACGATGAAGGTGAGCAGCCAGCGCACCCAGTCAGGGTAAACCGTCACCGGAAAACGGCCAGCCGTGAAGAAGGTGGAGAAAAGCTCCGTGATGTTGCTCACTCGCACAAACCAGAAGGCCAGCGTGACCAACAACATCCAGAAAGCATACACGATGACCACACCCGCCACCAGCAGTGCGGCGAACACGGCCACTTGGGCGGACGACGGCCTGAAGTCCAGGCGCCCCAAGGCGTAGACGATCACCCCCAATCCCAGCACAACGTCCGCTAGGTTCCACACCACGAAAACGCGCAGGCTGGCCAAAAACTGGCTGTTGACCGGCTTGGTCAGAATGAAGTCCATGGTGCCCTTCCGGATGTGCTCCACAATTTGGTCCATGTTGGGGCGAAGTACGGCATCAATGATGCCGCTGAAGACGTTGAACAGGCCGAGAACGATGAGCGCTTCCGGCAGCGTCCAGCCACCAATGGTGGGCCGGTGAACGAAGAAGGCCAGCACGGCGGCCAGGCGCACCCCCAGCCAGAGCACGCTCAACAGGGTGTTCAGCGCGAAGTTCACGCGGTACTCCATCTCCACCAGAAGCGAGTTCTTGAAGAAGAGCCACAACAGGCGCACATACCGCATTGCTCACGCTCCTACCGCGCTGTACCGCCGCAAGCCTCGAGACCACAGCATCCGGTAGAGGGCTACGAAAAACAGGACCCAAGCGACCTGAATGGCCACTTGGTGGACCAGCACCGTCCCTCCAAGGCGTCCCATGAGCACTTCCAGGGGCAGGGCGAAGGTGTACCGAAAGGGCAGCCAGGCACTGAGGCGCGTCACGAGGGGAGGGAAGAGGTCCAACGGAATCAGGTAGCCGCTGAAGACCAGCCACAGGTGGAACCAGGCCTGCCACAGGGACGTAGCCTGGCTCATCCAAAAGGCCAGCAGGCCAATGCAGTATTGGATGAAGAAGTAGAGCAGCCAGGCAAGTGCCAGCGTGACCAGGAAGGCCAGCACGTTGGCGGGCGAAAGCTCGTAGCCCGCCCCGGGATAGAGCAGCGGGCCAAGCACCAGCAGGGGCAGCAGAACGGGCAACCGCATGGGCTTGGCGGCGAGGTTCTCAGCCATGTACTCGTAAATGGGGTTGATGGGGCGCAACAACTTGGGGGAGAGTTCGCCCAGGCGGATGGCGCGCTCCAGGTCCCACACGATCCAAACGCCCACCATCTGGCGCACGAAGATGCCGCCGAGGTAGTAGCTCACGAAGTCGGCGGGCTGGAAGCTTCCCACCGCTTCCCCGCCGGCCACCGAAAGCCACACGCTCATCATCACCAGGGGCAATGTGCCGGTGAGCATCCAGATGAAAATTTCGGCGCGGTAGGCCAGGGCGTTGCCCCACCCCGCGCGGAACAGGGCCCACCACTTATGCCACATCGGGGGATGCCTCCCGAATGCCGCCAGTGAAAACGTGCTGGATAATCTCTTCCAGCGGTGGTTCCTCAATGGTCAGGTCGTCCACGGCAAACTCCTGGAGCAACCGTGCGGCCACGCGCGATGTCGTCCCCCGTGGTACCTGGATGCTGACTTTAACGCCGTTGGCTGCCAGCACATGGCCAAAGGGCTTCAACACCGAAGGGGAAACTGACTGGCGCAGGGTAACCGTAATGACCTTGTACGGAGCCACCTGTTGCACCAGGGTTTCGAGGTCGCCGTCGTACACCAGGTGCCCGTGGTCAATGATGATCACCCGCTTCGCGAGCGCGGCCACGTCGGCCATGTAGTGGCTGGTCAACAGCACCGTGGCGCCGTAGCGGGCGTTGTACTCGGCGATGAACTGGCGCACTTTGGCCTGCATGGTCACGTCCAGGCCAATGGTAGGCTCGTCCAAGAAGAGCACTTTGGGGCGATGGAGGAGTGCGGCCGCCAACTCGCACTTCATGCGCTCCCCCAGGGAGAGCTTGCGCACCTGCTTGGTGAGCAGCGTTCCCAGCTCCAGCAATTCGGTCAACTCGTCCAGCGTGCGCCGAAACTCGTCGTCGGGAATCTCGTAGATGGCCTTGTTGATCAGGAGCGTCTCGATGGCTGGCAGGTCCCACAGGAGTTGTTGCTTCTGGCCCATCACGAGGGTAATCTGGCGCAGGAAGGCCGGCTGGCGCTCGTGGGGCGTGAAGCCGAGCACCCGCACCTCGCCCGCCGTGGGGTAGAGAAGCCCGGAGAGCACCTTCAGCGTGGTGGTCTTGCCGGCCCCGTTGGGCCCCAGAAAGCCCACGATTTCGCCGGGGGCCACAGTAAAGGAGATGTCATCCACAGCACGCACAGTGCGCGTCTCACGGCGCACCAGGCTGCGCAGGGAGCCCCAAAACCCCGGTGCCTTGTGGTGGACTTCGTAGTATTTCTTGAGGTGACGAACTTCAATGTGGTACATAAAGCCATCTTCTCCGTTGAAAATACGCGATGGCAGGCTTCTCGTTTTCGTCGCCGATGGCGAGTAAGCCCTTCACCCCAGGGCCTGTTCCAACAGGGCGTAGACGGCCTCCATCTCGATTTCCAACACCACGTGGGCGTTGGGCGCTTGGCCGCTCACACCGTGGTAGTCCACCACCGTCTGTCCCCGGCAGTGATGGCCGCACAACTCGACGTGCACGGCGTGTGGCTCGGCGCGCCGCACCGCCTCGGGCATCACCGCCACGACGGCGGCCAGGGGGTCGGGAATGGTGAAGCCGGGCAGGTGGAAGGTGTGACGCAAAACGCCCTCGATGTGCCGGGTGATCGCGCTGGCAAAGCGAGCCTTGGGCGTTTCCTTCCCCACCAGGGACGCCCACCGCTCCCAGGGAATCATGTGGTCCAGCGTGGTCTCCCACGAGACCAACCACAAGTCCGCCCCGCTGTTGAGCACAATGTGAGCCGCTTCCGGGTCGGCCCACACGTTGTACTCAGCAGCGGGGGTCACGTTGCCCTGTCCCCGGATGGTACCCCCCATGACCACAATCCGGCCAAGGCGGCGCGGCAGTTCGGGGTCCAGCCGCAAGGCCAGGGCCACGTTGGTCAGCGGCCCCAGGGTGAGCAGCGTCATGCCGGGGTGGGCCCGCGCCGTTTCCACAATGGCCAACGCGGCGTGCTGGTCGGCCACGGGGCGCCGTGAGGGTGGAAAGCTGGTGTTGCCCAGGCCGTCTTCTCCGTGGACGCCCCCGGCGTCCCGGTGCTCCCCGATGAGCGGGTTCGCGCACCCCCGGTAGATGGGCACGGGAGGGGCCTGCGCCACGTCCAGCACCACGCCGATGTTGCGCATCACCTGGTTCAGCGCCACGTTGCCCGCCACCCCGCACACGCCCAGCAACTCCACCTCCGGCGCCGCCAGCACGATCAGCAGGGCCAGCGCGTCGTCCACGCCCACGTCGGTGTCCACCATCAGTTGCAGGCTCATTCCTGTTCTCCCCCCTCAGTCTCCTCGCTCAATCGTCCCGTCTCCCGAAAGCGACGGTAGAGAGCCTCGAAGGGCACCTCGCTGTAGTACCGGTTGGGATCCAGGCGCTCTTGTGGTGGCGCCACGTCAACGGGCTGGCGCGCCGCCCGTTGCAGGGCGGCCAGGGCCGGCTTGGGCGTTCCGTCTGCCCGCACCAGGCCCATCGCCCGCTCGGCCGGGGCCACGTCGAGCGGAGGACGACGCCAGAGTCGCCGGTCGTAGTCGCTCCACGCCCACCAGTAGAGCTCCGACACGCCCAGCCGGCGAACGACGAGCACCACCTGCTCTGCCCAGGCCGCCTGTTCCTCCTCGTCCAGCCCAGGCGAGTCGTCCACCTTCGTCGAGACGCCCACGGCGTGCACCAGCGGCACCTGACCCGTCAGCGCGGCCACCAGCCGAACGACGAACTCGGCGAAAGCCAGGTCCAGCGCTCTTCCGTCCGGGTCAAGGAGGGAGATGGCCGCCTGTCCGAAGATGCGCGCCATGTCGTTGACCCGCAGGCTGCTCTCCTCGCGCAACTCCCGCAGAGAAGCGCCCATCCAGAGGGGCTTTTGGGGGACGAACCGGCGTACCGAGCGGGCCAGGGCTGAGGCCCAGTCCCGCCCCTCCTGGGAGCGGCCCAGCGGACGCCAGCCGTCGCTGGTGTGGTGCCCCAGGTCCCAGGCGTGGATGGCGGGGTGCTCGGCCAGCGGCGCTACGACGCCCTCGACGAAGCGATTCTGGGCAGCCGTTAGCGAGGTGTCGCGCCAGATGTCGCGAATGTAATGCTTCTGGGGCCGGCGGCCAGCGAAGATGCGCAGGCCGGCTGGAATGTCCCGCCCGCCGATGGCCCAGGGCGGCCAGAAGACCACGTTGGCCGCCACCGTGCCGGTGAAGAGGGACGGCACCACCCGCAGTCCCGCGCTCGCCGCCACGTCGAGCACCTGTTCCAGCCGCGCCACCGATCTGGCCTCCACCCCGTCCCGCCGGGGCTGGAAGTCCTCCCACACCAGGAAGATTCGCACGGCCTGAATCCCGGCGTCGGCGATGGCCGCGAAGTCGGCTTCCACTTCGGCCCGGTCGAACTGACGCCACCACTCGACGCCCTTCCGGGCCGGCCAGTAGTTCACGCCCAAGAGAAACGTGCTCTCTTCCATGCGCACCTCTCCTCTCCCACCTGGATGGCCAGGCGCACAGCCCGGCCTGTGACGTATTCTACAAACTTTTCCCTTTCCGCCCAATTGTGGTATTATCGGCAAAGGAAGTGCTGAGGGCGACTTTATGCGATATCTCATAATTTCCGACATCCACGCGAACCTAGTAGCCCTGGAAGCCGTGTTGCGCGCGGCCGAAGCCCACGACTTCGACGAGGTATGGTGCCTGGGAGACATCGTGGGATACGGCCCAAACCCGAACGAATGTGTGGCCAAAGTCAAAGAGATTGCCACCTATTCGCTGGCGGGCAACCACGACTGGGCGGCCTTGGGCAAGCTGGACGTGAAGGACTTCAACCCGGAAGCACGCTGGGCTGTTCAGTGGACACAGGAGCAACTGACCGAGGAGAGCAAGGCGTATCTTTCGAGCCTGCCACCCCGCATTGACCACGTGGCCGAAGTCTTCACGCTGGCCCACGGCAGCCCCCGCCATCCCATCTGGGAATACATCGTTTACCCCTCGACGGCGGCGGAGAACTTCGACCACTTCGACACGCCCTTCTGTCTGGTGGGCCACACGCACCAGGCCGTCATCTTCCGGTACGACCCCGAGGACAGAACGGTTCAGACTTTGATGCCAGCGCTCGAGTATCCGCTGCCCATTCGCCAGGCAGCCGAGCAGGAAATCCGTTTCATCATCAACCCGGGTTCCGTCGGACAACCGCGTGACGGCGATCCTCGCGCCAGCTACGCCATTTACGACGACGAGCAGGGCGCGCTCTTCTACTACCGCGAACCCTATGAGGTCGCCGAAACCCAGGCCCGCATGAGAGCCATCGGCATGCCGGAGCGTTTGGTGGTGCGGCTGGAGTACGGGTGGTAAGCCGGGCGCGGGTTACAACGTTCCGCTTTCTGGCGCTATGACCAGTTTGCGATTGCGGCGGGAAGTGCTCTACGTGACCGTGGCGCTCGTGGAAGCCACGTGGGTCTTTGCCTGGGTTCAAGCACTGCGTTCCCCCGCTGTTCCACCGCCAGGGTGGGGATGGCTGGCCCTGTACGCCGTGGGGTTGGTCCTGATCAACCGATGGTTGGTGACCAGTGGGCCGCTTGGCTCACAGCGGCGGAATCAAGTGGCCGGGCTGGCCGCCGCCCTGCTCGGCATGGTGCTCGTCCAGTGGCTCGCGGCTTGGTTTGCCACCTTCGACCCGGCGAGCAGCACGCAGCAGGTCGCCCGCGCGCTGGGTGCTCTTTTGCGGGGGCAGCTCAACGGAGCAAGCACGGTGAGTCTGGGGTTGCTCGTGCTCTGGTTCCGCACCGTTCACATCACTCAGCAGCCGGTCCGCTTTCATTTCACGGCCTACCGCTTTCGTCTGGGTATCTTGTTTCTCGTGGGAGCGTTCCTCGTTGCCGCCGCCCGGGAACAGGAGATGTCGCCTGCTCTTGTGCCCCTCTACTTCGGCGTGGGCCTGCTGGCCATCGCCCTGGCGCGAGCTGAGCAAGCCAGCGCCGACCTGGACGCCAGCCAACTCCCCTTCGACCGCCGCTGGGCGATGACCCTGGTGACCGCGCTGGTGGCCACGTTGCTCGTCGGATGGGGGGCTACGGCGCTCCTCTCCTCGGCCACCCTGGCCCGCGCGGCCGTGTTCCTCGCGCCGGTGGTGGAAGGCTTCCGGCTGGCGATTTACTACACCGTGCTTGCCGTAGCCTGGCCCTTCCTGGTGTTGGGTGAGTGGCTGATTCGCCACCTGCCCACGGGCTTGGCTCCCTTCTCCCCATCCCTCCCATCTCCCGACGATGAGGAACTCGCCCTCGAAGCGGCCCCCGTCCCTGCCTGGGTACGCTTTTCACTGCGGCTTGTGCGGCTCGCCGGA
This sequence comes from Ardenticatenaceae bacterium, assembly GCA_015491235.1. GTDB lineage: Bacteria > Chloroflexota > Anaerolineae > Ardenticatenales > Ardenticatenaceae > WFWG01. Next base: position 4,404 of record WFWG01000313.1, on the reverse strand, counting down.
CCACCCCTTGTGCTGGTGCTTCTTGTGCTCCTGGTGGCCCTGTACCTGCGGCGTTCTCGTCCGGCTCCGGCTTCGTGGCTGGAAGAAGAGCGGGAACGAGCCGACTCCCGGAGGGAAGACACCTCGGCCACGCGCCGCCTGCGCTGGCCCCGGCTTTGGCGGCGGGCAGCGCGAGCAACGTTCCGGCCTCCGACAAGCGTGCGGGCCATCTACCACAACGTGCTGATTTGGGGGGCTCGGCGGGGGATCGTCCGCGTCCAGGGCGAAACGCCTCACGAGTACCTGCGGCGGTTGCAACACCATGCCCTGCCCTGCTCCGCCGAATTGGAGGCCATTACGGACGCCTACGTGGCGGTCCGCTACGGTGCCGTCTCTGTCTCGCCGGGTGAGCTTCGACGCCTCCAGCAAGCGTGGGAGCGGGTGAAGGCGTGCAACGGAGTAAAACCATCGGCCCATTGACCATCTTGAAAACTTGTGGTACCTTTGAGGCCAAGAACAGTACGCCCACTCTGCCAAGGAGGAAAAACAGACCATGGTGCGTTCGCGAAACGAGCAAATTATTGAAGAACTGCGCACGCTGCGCCGGAATTCCCCCGACATCGAAGCCTCAGTCGTGGTGAGCGCCGACGGGTTGCCAATTGCTTCGGACTTACCCGTCGCCGCGGAGGAGGACCGAGTCTCCGCCATGTCCGCCGCTATGCTCTCCCTGGGCGAGCGTATCGCCTCGGAGCTCGAGCGGGGCACGCTGGAACAGGTCTACATTCGCGGTGATTCTGGGTACGTCATCCTCACCGCCGTGGGCGAGGAGGCCGTGCTGACCGTGCTGGCCCGCAAGGAGGCCAAGCTGGGCCTGGTCTTCCTGGACATGCGCCGCGCGGCCGATAGCCTGGCTCGCCTGCTTGGTTAATCGCCTTCTACACGTTACGCCGGAGTGGGACGTCGGCCAAGGTGACGTATGCCCGTTATGGGCTCATGTGTTGAAAGCACCTTATGTCCTCTCAAGCACTGGTCGAAAGTGTGCCCAATTTCAGCGAAGGGCGCCGTTCCGACGTCGTCAATCGCATTGTCGAAGCTATTGCCGGCGTGCCAAACGTGCGGGTGGTGGACGTCCACATGGACGCTTCCCACAACCGCGCCGTAGTCACATGTCTCGGCCCGCCGGATGCCGTGGCCGAAGGGGTGTTTCGGGGAGCCGCCGTGGCGGCCCAACTGATTGACATGAACGCCCATCAGGGCGTGCATCCGCGCATTGGGGCAACTGACGTGATCCCTTTTGTCCCCTTGCGGGGCGTCACGATGGACGAGTGTGTGGCGTTGGCCCGACAGGTCGCCCGACGCATTGGCGAAGAATTGCGCATTCCGGTCTACCTGTACGGTGAAGCGGCCCGGCGCCCCGAGCGCCGTGAGCTGGCCGCCATCCGCCGAGGGGGGTATGAGACCCTCAAAGCCAAGATAGGGGTTGACCCCAGCCGTGCTCCCGACTTCGGCCCTGCTCAGGTGGGCTCGGCCGGCGCAACGGCTGTGGGCGCACGCTTCTTCCTCATCGCCTTCAACGCGTACCTGAACACCGACGACGTGGCAAAAGCCCGCCGCATTGCCCGTGCTGTGCGGGCATCAAGTGGAGGGCTGCAACACGTGCAGGCCATCGGCGTGCTCGTGGGCGGACAGGCGCAAGTCTCCATGAACCTGACCGATTACCGGCGTACTCCCGTTCACCGAGCCCTGGAACTTGTCCGACGGGAGGCGGCCCGCTATGGCCTGGTGGTGACGCACACCGAGCTGGTGGGGCTGGCCCCCCTGGAAGCGCTGGCCCAGGCGGCTGCCTGGTACCTGCAAATTGACAACTTCCACGTGGGCCAGGTGCTGGAAACTCATCTGCTGGACGAAGACCCGTAGTGCCAGGAGCGTGCCTGTGTCCGACAACGCCACTGTTGAGTACCGCCCGCTGATGATTCGGGACCTGCCGGACAGCGAGCGGCCCCGCGAGCGGCTGCTGACTGCCGGCGCTCAGGCCCTCTCCGAGGCTGAACTTCTGGCCATCATCCTGCGCACGGGCGTCCGGGGGACGAGCGCCATTGCACTCGCTCAACACCTGTTGAGCACCTTCGGCGGCCTGCGCGGTTTGGCCCGCACGACGCCCCTCGAGTTGCAACAGCAGGTGAAGGGGCTGGGGCCGGCCAAGGCCGCTCAGTTGATGGCCGCGCTGGAAATTGGACGCCGGCTGGCCCGCGCTACCCCTGACGAGCGCCCCAAAGTCACCAGCCCCGAGGACGCGGCGACGCTCCTCATGCCCGACATGGCCCACCTGGAGCAGGAAGTCATGCGCGTCATCCTGCTGGACACCCGCAACCACGTGATGGGCATCACCACCGTCTACAGGGGAAGCCTCAACACGGCCGTGGTGCGCGTGGGCGAACTCTTCCGCGACGCCGTGCGCACCAACGCGGCCGCCATCATCGTGGCCCACAACCACCCCTCCGGCGACCCCACGCCCAGCCCCGAGGACGTGCGGGTGACGCGCGACCTCGTGGCCGCCGGCCGCCTGCTGGACATCAAGGTGCTCGACCACCTCGTCATCGGCCACAATCGCTGGGTGAGCCTGCGCGAGCGCGGCCTGGGGTTCGAGTGAACGACTGTCTCCATTTCACCAATTTGCCCAAACGGCGTATACTCCCCGCATAGGAGGCAAATTTCCCGGCCCGAAAGGAGTTCCCGTGCGACGACGTTCGACGTGCTCGACTTTTCCTTTTGCACTGGCGGCAAGCCTTTTGCTGTTGGACCGTTCCCGCCGCGTGGACCAGCAGCAGTTCCACCGCGGGTACACCCGCATGGCGATGGTCATGGTCATGGGGGCGGCTTGCTTCCTGCTAACACTGTGCGGCGCCATCGGTGCGCTGTTCTTTCTGAAACGCTGAGCGGAGGAGAGGCGATGGGAGAGCGCTACCTGGCCGAGCGCATTCGCGGCACTGGCACGACTATCTTCACCGAAATGAGCCGGCTGGCTGTTCAGCACAATGCCGTCAACCTGGGCCAGGCCTTCCCCGACTTCCCCGGCTTTGCCGTTGCCAAGGAGGCCGCTTGTGACGCCATCGCCTGGGACCACAACCAGTACGCCCTCATGCACGGCCAGCCGGCCCTGCGCCACGCCCTGGCCGAGCACAGCCAGCGCTTCTACGGCATGGAGGTGGACCCGGAGGCTCACATCACCGTAACCTGTGGCGCCACCGAAGCCATCTTCGCCTCGATCCTCGGCCTGGTGAACCCCGGTGACGAGGTGGTGCTTTTCGAGCCCTTCTACGACTCCTACCTGCCGGCCATCCGCATGGCCGGGGGCGTGCCGCGAGCCGTCACCCTGCGCCCGCCCGACTTCCGCGTGCCCGCCGACGAGTTGCGGGCCGCCTTCGGGCCGCGCACCAAGGCGGTCATCGTGAACACGCCCCACAACCCCACCGGCCACGTCTTCACGCGCGAGGAGTTGGCGTTGATTGCTGAGTTGTGCCAAGAGCACGACGCCATCGCCATCACCGACGAGGTGTACGAGCACATCGTCTTCGAGGGCTACCAGCACCTGCGGCTGGCGACACTCCCTGGCATGTGGGAACGCACTATCACCATCAGCAGCGCGGGCAAGACCTTCAGCCTGACGGGCTGGAAGGTGGGGTGGGCCATTACGCCCGAGCACCTGGCGCCGGTCGTGCGCCGCACGCACCAGTTCATCACCTTTGCCGGGGCGACCCCCTTGCAGGAGGCCATTGCCGTGGCCTTGCGGGCGGGCGACGACTATTTTGACATGCTGCGCCGCGAGTATCAACAGCGCCGCGATTACATGCTGGACCTCTTCGCCGAAATCGGCCTGCCGGCTTATGCCCCGGAGGGCACCTACTTCGTGCTGGTGGACATCCGCGAGACCGACTTTCCCGACGACGTGGCCTTTTGCCGCTACCTGGTCACCGAAATCGGCGTGGCCGCCATCCCGCCCACAGCTTTCTACATCAACAAGGAGGAGGGGCGGCACCTGGTACGCTTCACCTTCTGCAAGCGGTGGGAGACGCTGGAGGCCGCAGCCGAGCGTCTGGCCCGGCTGCGCGGCTGAAACGGGTGACGGCCATGCGGACGCGGTGGCTTCTGCTGACGATGGCCGGCGGGCTGGCGGTGCTCCTGGTTCTCCTGGCGGCCGGCGCGCGCCAGGAAGCCGTGCGGGCGTGGCTGCGCCACCAGACGGGCGAGGAGGTGCTGGCCGCCCAGGTGCGCGGCCTGGGCCACCTGCTCAGCGGCTACCTGCGCCCCCGCCCGGCCACGGAACCGCTGCGCCCCGTGCGCCACGCTGACCTCTACCCCTTCGGCGTCAACACGTTCCTTCAGACAGAGACCGACCCCCAGCGGGTGGAGCGCACTTTGAGCATG
>WFWG01000312.1 GCA_015491235.1 Ardenticatenaceae bacterium | reverse complement strand
TGGCCGTGGTGACCCCCGGCCAGCAGTGGCGCGTGGTGGGCAAGCCGGAGGTGAAGGTGGACGCCGTCAAGCTGGCCCTGGGCAAGCCGGCCTTCACCGACGACGTGGAAATGCGCGGCCTGCTGCACGCCAAAATCCTCCACTCGCCCGTGGCCCACGCCCGCATCAAGCGCATTGACGTGAGCCGGGCGCGCGCCCTGCCCGGCGTCCACGCCGTGCTCACCTACCGGGACATCCCCCGCGTGGTCTACTCCACGGCCGGCCAGTCGGACCCCATCCCCGGACCACTCGACATGTTCAGCCTGGATGAAAAGGTGCGCCACGTGGGCGACCGGGTGGCCTTCGTGGCCGCCGAGACGCCCGAAATCGCCGAGGAGGCCCTCAAGCTCATCGAGGTGGAGTACGAGCCCCTGCCGGCCGTCCTGGACCCGCGCGACGCCCTGCGCGAGGGGGCGCCCGTCATCCACGACGAGCCCGAGTACGTGCCCTTCGAGGGCTCCGACCCGAAGCGCAACATCGCCGCGGCCATCCGCATTGACATCGGCGACGTGGAGGCCGGCTTCGCCGAGGCCGACCACATCTTCGAGGCCGAGTACGTGGTGCCCAAGGTGCAGCAGGCCAGCATCGAGCCCCACGTGGTGGTCACCTGGTGGGACGAGGACGACCGCCTGGTCATCCGCACCTCCACCCAGGTGCCCTTCCACGTGCGGCGCATCCTGGCGCCCGTGTTGGGCCTGCCGCCCAAGCGCATCCGCGTGATCAAGCCCCGCATCGGCGGGGGGTTCGGCGGCAAGCAGGAGGTGCTCATCGAGGACGTGGCCGCCCACCTGACCATCGCCACGGGCCGGCCGGTGCGCCTGGAGTACACCCGCGAGGAGGAGTTCATTGCCGCCCGCTCGCGCCACCCCATGCGCATCCGCATGAAGACCGGCGTCACGCGGGACGGCACCATCGTGGCCAACGAGATGTACGTCCTCTCCGACACGGGCGCCTACGGCTGCCACGCCCTCACCGTGGCGGGCAACACCGGCCACAAAGCTATGGCCCTCTACCCCGGCAAGTGGCGGGAGCACCCCGACGGCTACCGGTACGCCAACATCCGCTTCCACGCCGACATCGTGTACACCAACACGCCCCCGGCCGGCGCCTACCGGGGCTACGGCGTGCCCCAGGGCTTCTTCGCCGTGGAGGTCCACATGGAGCGCATCGCCCGCGCGCTGGGGCTGGACCCCATCGAGTTCCGCCTGAAGAACGCCCTCCGGGCGGGCGACGAGCACCCCTTCAGCCGCGCCTGGAGCGAGGGGCGCGAGCCCAAGCCCGAAATCATCAACACCTGCGGCCTGCGCGAGTGCGCGGCCGTGGGGATGCGCATGGTGGACTGGCACGCCAAGTTCGGCAACCCCGACTGGCACCAGGTGCCCGGCAAGCCCTACCTGCGGCGCGGCATCGGCGTGGCGCTGGTCATGCAGGGCACCGCCATCCCCTACCTGGACATGGGCGGCGCCAGCATCAAGATGAACGACGACGGCTCCTTCAACCTGCTGGTGGGCGCCACCGACCTGGGCACCGGCTCCGACACGGTGTTGGCCCAGATGGCCGCCGAAGTGCTGGGCTGCGAGGTGGAGGACATCGTGGTCTACTCCAGCGACACCGACTTCACCCCCTTCGACAAGGGGGCCTACGCCTCCAGCACCACCTACATTTCGGGCTACGCCGTGGTCAAGGCGGCCGAGCAGGCGGCGGCCCAAATTCGGCGGGTAGCCGCGCGGCTCATCAGCCGCCAGGGCGGGGCGGAGGTGACGCCGGACGAAATCGAGCTGCGCGACCGGCGCGCCTGGGCCCCCGACGGCCGCTCGGTCACGCTGGAGGAGGTGGCCCTCAACGCCCTCCACCACGAGGACCAGCACCAGATCATGGGCGTGGCCTCCTACGTCTCGCCCGAGTCGCCGCCCCCCTTTGCGGCCCAGTTCGCCGAGGTGACGGTGGACACCGAGACGGGCGAGGTGCGGGTGGACCGCCTGCTGATGGTGGTGGACGCGGGCCGCATCGTCAACCCGGCCACGGCCTCCGGCCAGGTGGAGGGGGGCATGACCCAGGCGCTGGGCTACGCCGTCTGCGAGGAGATGACCTGCGATGAGGAAGGCGTGCCCCGCGAGCGGAACTTCGGCGACTACCACATCTTCACGGCCGACGAAATGCCGGTCCTTGAGGTGGCTTTTGTGGAGACTTTCGAGCCCTCCCACCCCTTCGGCGTGAAGGCCGTGGCCGAAATCCCGATGGACGGCGTGGCCCCGGCGGTGGTCAACGCCATCTACGACGCCGTGGGCGTCTGGATCACGGAAATTCCCGCCACGCCGGAGCGGGTCTGGCGGGCTTTGCAAACCCGATGAGCAAGCCGCCCGGAGGTTCAAAACCTCCGGGCGGCTTAAAAGGAGTATGTCCATGCGCCTGTATCAGGCTTACCACACGCCTCGCACCCTCGACGAAGCCCTGGCCCTGCTGGCCGAGCACGCGCCGCGGGCGCGCATCATCGCCGGCGGCACCGACCTGCTCATCGAGCTGGAGCGCCGCCAGCGCGACCTGGACGCGGTGATTGACATCACGCGCATCCCCGGCCTCGACACCATCGAGATTGACAACCGGGGCCTCATCCACTTGGGGCCGCTGGTCACCCACAACC
>WFWG01000311.1 GCA_015491235.1 Ardenticatenaceae bacterium | reverse complement strand
GAATGTCGTAGTGCTTCAGCAGCTTCGACGTGCGGCGCGTGTCCTCAGCCGCGATCAGGTCCACCTCGCGCAACACGCGCAGCGCGCGCAGGGTGATGTCTTCCAGGTTGCCGATTGGGGTGCCCACCAGGTAGAGCGTGCCCATTATCCCTTGATCACCGCAATCGGTTCGACACGGACCACTTTGCGCGCAATGCCGGCGGCTTCAACCACGTCCACGACGGCTTCCACGTCCTTGTAGGCGAAGGGCGCTTCCTCGGCCAAGCCCTTCATACTGCCGGCCCGCACCACGATGCCCCGCGCCTCGAGCTGTTCGCGCAACGTGGCGCCCTTGATACTCTTCTTGGCCTTGCGCCGGCTCATCTGTCGGCCTGCGCCGTGACAACTGGAGCCGAAAGTGGCTACCATCGCCTGTTCGGTGCCCACCAGCACGTAACTGGCCGTGCCCATCGAACCCGGCACGAGCACAGGTTGTCCCACGTGGCGGTAGACGGCCGGCACGTCGGGGTGGCCGGGGCCAAAGGAGCGCGTGGCCCCCTTGCGGTGGACGCAAACCTGCTTGCGCGCGCCGTCCGTCTCGTGCCACTCGATCTTGCCAATGTTATGGGCCAGGTCGTAAACCTGGTCGAGGTCGAAGGGCAGCCCGTGGCGGCCCAACACTTCCTCGAAGGCCCGGCGCACCTGGTGGGCCAGCACCTGGCGGTTGGCGAAGGCAAAGTTGGCGGCGCAACGCATGGCTGCCAGGTAGTTCTGGCCTTCCGGCGTGCTCAGGGGCGCGCAGACCAACTCCCGGTCGGGCAGGACGATGCCGTACTTGTGAACGGCCTTCTGGAACTCGCGGATGTAGTCGGTGGCAATCTGGTGGCCGAAGCCGCGCGAGCCACAGTGAATGAGCACCACCACCTGGCCGGGGCGCAATCCCATGGCGTCGGCCGCCTCGGGATAGTAGACTTCGCGGACCACATCCACTTCCAGGAAGTCATTGCCGGCACCCAAGGTGCCAAGTTGCTCACGGCCCCGCTGGCGGGCCTGCTTGCTCACCTTGCCCGGGTCGGCTCCCTCCAGCCGGCCGCCCTCCTCCGTGCGCTCCAGGTCTTCTGGGCGGGCCAACCCCTTCTTCAGACACCACTCGGCGCCCTCCACGGCCACTTTGTCCAGTTCCGCGTTGCTGAGGGGATAATGGCCACCGCGCCCCACGCCGCTGGGACAATACTGGAAGAGCTTGGTGGCCAACTCGTCCAAATAGGGACGGATCTCGTCTTCGTCCAGGTGAGAGGCCAGGAGACGAACGCCGCAGTTCGACACCACAAAGGCGTTTGCCACGAAGTTGTGAGCCTCGTGGGCCACGGTGAAGTCGTACACCTCGCCGTCGAAATCGTCCAGCGGTTCGATCGCTTCAACAACGTCCCATACCAGCCCGCTTTGTCCCAACCCGGCGGTGGCCTCCTTAAGGAATTCCTCAAAGGTGGGAAAGGCGTCCCCAATGCGGACACTCCCCACGCGCTCGCCATAAACGGAGCGTTCGATGAACCGACGGTTTACGTTCATGTCGGCCAACTCGGCTTCGATAGCTGCGACTGGGACACCCGCCGCGTGGAGTTCGGCTGCGCGCGCGGCCGCGCGTTCGCGCTTCTCGATGGTAGCCGCCTTGAGGCGTATATACTGCACAGCTATCACTGCCAGGGCCTGGCGTTCACGGTTGTACTCGTAGCCTACGCGCGACCAGAGGGCCAATAACGAGTTGGTGTCGTTCGCCACATTCAACAGCAAGCGGTAGACGGGCCGCCCATCTTTTGTCGGTCTGGTAGCCCGTTGGGCCACTGGCCAAGTTCGCACGCCAAACTGGGCCAGCAGCGTCGCAATCCCTTCGAGAAAGCGCCGACCGCTTTCGACAAAGCCCTCATGCTTGTTCATGCTAAGTGCAGGCGCGGCAAACGTGCGCCCATGTCCTGACATTGGGGCCGGTGCGCTCAATTCGGCGCCAAAGAGGGCCGCCAAGAAGAGCCGCACATGCCAGAGTGGAGCATCAAACAGCCAGCGCGGAACGGTGTACTCTTGGGCGCTCTTGCGGCCTACGGGCGCCCCCAGCGCGACAAGTAGCGCGGCCAGGGCGGTGCTTCCAACGTGAAGCGATGTTTCCCGACGCTCGAAAGTGTACGTGTCGTACTCGGTTTCCACACAGTGACGACGATGGCGGGCGTAAAGCGTAGCCGAAAAGCCCAATTGAGCAATATCGTCTCGAATGCGCCTCAAGTCCTCCGCTTTGCCGTAGAAAGAGATGTGGCCGCGCTGTCTGCGGTTAGCGAACGAGATGGAACCGTCACCGAAGATGTAGCCCAATAAGCGCAAGAGCGCCGGCATGTGGGGTGACGAACGGCGCAACGGCAAGAGACCGCGCCGCTTGAGGTGGTTTACGGCCTGGAAAATCGCGGTCTGGCTCTTGCCAAGCTCGCTCAAGACCCGTCGGATATCCGATTCCGTCACCAGCACTTCATCGTCCGGTTCCTCGTAGGGCACTCCCTCGAAAGCGTAGACGGCCACACGATCACCAACCGAGAGCGCCCCCAACTCGCGCATGCCGTCAGGGGTATAGAAGGGGTGATCTGCCGTGGCGCAGATTTCGTGGCCGCCGGCTGTCCGCACCCGCAACACGGGATGCGCCGGCCGGCGGCGGAGAAAGCGCACAACTGGCGTCCAACTTTGTGTCCCGGTTTCCTCGTCGTAGACGACGAGGCGCGCCGCCTGCCACGAGGCGGCCATCTCCGCGATGGGGCGCGTGTATCCGTCCGCGTGGAGGATACGGGCGTCGCCGGTAAGGCAATTGATGTCGTAGCCGATCCCCCCCGGGGAGATCACGCCGTCGGGCATGGCGGTGGCCGCCACGCCGCCAATGGGGAAGCCGTAGCCCTGGTGGATGTCGGGCATGGCCAAGGCATACTTTTGAATGCCCGGCAAGGTGGCCACGTTGACCAGTTGCTCGATGCTCTTGTCGCCCAGAATGGCGTCCAGCAGCCGTTCGCTGGCGTACACGCGGGCCGGCACGCGCATGTCGGCTCGATAACTCTTCGGAATTTCCCACAGGAACTCGCTGACGCGCACCAGATCTTTCTTTGAAACCATGCTTTTCCTCCCCCTTCCAGTTGCGGCCCCGCTGCCGTCACACGTCGAAAACGATCGTCGCTTCCCAAAAACCATTTTTTCGTTCAACGTGAAGGCCGTGGTAGGTGACGGCTTTAATGTCCTCGTAAGGCTCAAACGGGGCCCGGCCCGTCCACACGCGAGCCTTCAGCACCGTGTCGTTCATCTCCAGGACTTCAGCCCGTGTGACCATTTCGCCCGTGGTGTTGAAAATGACGAGCAACTCGGTGAGCCAGTCCACCAACAACGACTCCAGGTCGAGCGACGTGACTTCCAGTGAGCGCTCGTGCTCGGCAGGCACGCGGTCCAGTTCCCCGCCAGCAATGAGGTGGAACATGGCGCGGGCCGCGTTCTCGAACAATTCAGGCAGGGAGCGCCCGCGCACGCGCACGGCCACATCAGCGGTGTGAGAAAGCTCTTCGAACGGCACAAGCTGCTCGTTCATGGCAATCGTTCAGGCGCTTTGTAGTTTCTCTTTGGGTAAAGTATAGACTTCAACGGAGATACAGGCAAAAGGGCGATTTCACGGGGAAATAACGGGCCGTGCTCTTGGCGAAGCGGCCCAGAGCCGGCTGAAAAGGCATTCCTCCAGACACCAGCGTGACCGAGGAGTCACAATTTCAGAGGGTTTCAGTCACCTTTTGGAGGTAGCGGGGCGCTTCTGTGTCCAGGCCCCTAACACACGTCAGGTGGTACGCGAACAATTGGGCTGGCACAATGGAGACCAGGGGCATCAGCCACTCGGACACGCCGGGCGGCACCCGCAGGGCAGCGTGGGCAACTTCGATGGCCTCCTCCCGATCGCTCAGCACGGTCACATCTGCTGCTAGTTGGTTCCGCAGGCGGGCCAAGAAGCCCTTCGTGGCCCGGAACAGGGGGCCGGACGAAACCACCGCGAAGACGGGGAATCCAGGCTCCACCAACGCCATCGGCCCGTGCTGAAAGTCGGCCGTGGAGAAGGGTTCAGCCTGTACATACGTCAACTCCTTGATTTTCAGCGCCCACTCGAAGGCGGTTGGCAGGTCGTATCCCCGCCCGAGCATGACGCACCGTTCCATGAACCGGTAACGGATGGCCAGGTGGGCCGCGTTGTCCTCCACTTGGAGGGCCGCGCTCACCCAGTCGGGCAGGGCCTGGAGCTGACTCCACCGTTCCGCCTCTTCCAGCCAGGCAGCCGTCAACATGGCAATCACGCAAAGTTGAGCAGTGTACGTCTTGGTGGCCGCCACAGCTTTTTCCGGGCCAGCGTGCAGGGGAATCACGTCGTCGGCAATGTGAGCCAGTGGGGCGTCGGGATCATTCGTGACGGCCAGGGTGAAACACCCTTGGCGTCGCCCTTCTTCCACCACGCGCACGATGTCTGGGGAACGCCCCGACTGGGAAATGCCTACAACGAGCGCGTTGCGCAGGGTGGGGGGGTGGCCGTACACGGTGAAGAGGGAGGGCTGAGCCAAAACGACAGGCCAGCCAATTGTCATGCCCCACAAGTGAGCTGCATACCGCCCCGCATGAAGCGACGTTCCCCGCGCGGCCACGAGAACGTACTGGACATCCAGGTTGCGCAGGCGCGCAACCAACTGCTCTACGTGCTGCCGCTCCCGCTCCAGGAGCGTGGCGAGCACGTGGGGCTGCTCGAAAATTTCACGGCGCAAACTCATATCCACCCTCCTTCGTCCCATTCTCTCTGCTTGTGGAAGTGTTGTTCGTTCGACCACTCCACGGAGTTGTCAAGCCGCTGGTAAACGATTTCCCCCCCGACGACTGTCATCACGACCTCACCACTCCGGTTGATGACGGTCAGGTCAGCATCGTAGCCCACGCCGATGCGCCCTTTGTTCAGTCCCAACAGGCTGGCTGGGGTGCTGGTAAGCGTCTCCAAGGCATCCCGCAGGCTACAACCAGTAAAGCGCTGGATGTTGCGGAGTGCTATGTCCGGCGTCGCAATGCTGCCGGCCAGCGTGCCGTCTGCCAAGCGGGCTGAATTGTGCCCCACAATCACTTCCACGTCTCCCAAGCGGTATTGGCCTGGCGGCATTCCCAGGGCAGCCATGCCGTCGGTTACCAGCGTAATGCGGTCGCTTCCCTTGCAACTCCAGGCCATGGCTACCATGGCCGGATGGGTGTGGATACCGTCGGCAATCAACCCGACGGTAGCTTCCGGGTTAACCAGCAGCGCTCCGGCCAGGCCGGGCTCGCGGTGGGCCAGAGGAGGCATGGCGTTGAACAAATGAGTGCCGTAGATCACGCCAGCCTCAAAAGCTACCAGGGCCTCGTTGTACGTGGCCATGGAGTGGCCAGCGCCCACAATTACCCCGTGCCGGCGCAGGTACTGTACCAACTCGAAAGCTCCCGGCAATTCGGGCGCAAGGGTGACAAGCCGCACGCCACTTTCTGGCACCCAATTACGGGCCATCTCGATGTCGGGCAAGCGGAGATGGGCCGCGTTGTGGGCCCCCTTTTTGTTGGGGTTCAGAAAGGGGCCTTCAAGGTGCAAGCCCAACGGAATAGCGCCTTTCCAACCGGGAGGGGGACCGCGCTGAATAACCTCAAGGGCCAACTCAATCTTCTCGGGCGGCGAAGTGATAATGGTGGGCAAAAAGGCCGTGACCCCAAAGCGAGGCAACTGGGCGGCTACTTCCCACACGCAGTTGGGGTTATCGGTAAAGTCATTGCCAAAGCCCCCGTTGAGCTGCAAGTCGATCCAGCCGGGCGTAACGATCAGGCCGGCGGCGTCCACGACCAAGGTGTCCGGCGCTGCTTCCACGCCCCAGGCTGTAGAGGCGTGAACCGCCGCAATCAAACCGTCCTCGACGAACAGGTCGTAATCCCGCAGCACGCGCTCCGGGGTATAGAGAGTGGCTCTCTTGATGAGCAACCGCACGATTTCCTCCTCCCCCCCGCCAACCTTTCTCGTTCGCGGCGGCGCGCCCAATCACCGTGTTCCAGCCGCCAGATGGCACGCCGCGACAGGAGATTGCAGAAGCCATCAGTATCACGGTGAAGTAAGGAGGAGGGACCGATGTGCTTGTTCCCTCCCCCTTTTTCATGCCTGTCTCCTGATCGTCGCAATACGCGACCACGCTGATTTTTGTGTAAATCCGTGTGGTCGCTTATCGGCGCAAGAAGGAGATATATCTTCCAATTGCGCGCGAAGCGCGCAATTGGAAGATATATCGTTAGGCCTTTTCGGTGTGATACAGACTTTTCTTTGTCAGTGTTTTCCTAAAATTCACTGTGGTCGAGCAGTCAGCTTAGCGGTTGTTGTAAAGGGCTGTGATGAGCTCGCCGTCAGGCGTATCACCGCTCAGTTCCCAGAACATCACGCCACCCAGCCCTTGGCTCTTGCGGTAGTCCTGCTTGCCGGCCAGGGAAACGGGATCGTCGTAACTCCAAAAGGTAGTACCGTCATACTTGTGCAGCGTACCGGCGCCGTAGTAAACGTTACCCGGCTTGTTCTTCAACACCTTGTAGTCCTCGATCCCCTGCTCGTAAGTCCCCTGGGCCGGACCGCTGGCTGATTGACCAAGGCCGTTGGTGCCGCCATCGGGCACACCGGTCCAGCCACGACCATAGAAGGGCACGCCCAGCACAAGCTTGCTCGCTGGTACGCCCAGGCTCTTGTAGAGCTGGACCGCGTAGTCAGCGTAGTAGTTGGCCTGTGGAATTTGTGGCCAACTGTACAGGGGCGCGTGGTAAGCCGTCGGCCCGTCGGCGTCCCAAGCCCCGAAGAAGTCGTAGGTCATGATGTTATACCAGTCCACGTATTGAGCAGCCCCACCGTAGTCGGCGGCGTTGATCTTATCGTAACCGGCCGGCACGGCGGCTGTTACCAGTTCGTTGCCGAAGCGCTGGCGCAAAGCCGCCATCAGGATGCGGAAAGCGTCGTATCCGCTGTTGTCGCAGGTCTTGCCACAGGCGTTGGGGTACTCCCAGTCAATGTCAATGCCGTCGAAAACACCATCCCAGCGCGGGTCGTGCACCAAATCGTAACAGGAATCGGCGAACGCCTGTGGGTTCTGGGCGGCTTTGCCGAAGTTAGTCGACCAGGTCCACCCGCCCACGGAGAGGAGCACTTTCAGGTGGGGATACATGGCCTTGAGTTTGCGCAGTTGGTTGAAGTTCCCCCGCAGACAACCGGCATCCCAACAGTCGGGTTGGCCGTCCACACTGGAGGCGGAATCGTAGAACTTGTCAATGTCGGCATACGAGTCACCCAGGACACAGCGGCCATTGGCATCCACGTTAGCAAAGGCGTAGTTGATGTGGGTGAGCTTTTCGGCCGATCCGCTGGTCACAATATTCTTGACGTGATAGTTGCGCGCGTAAACGCCCCACTGCACGAAGTAGCCCACAATTTTACTGCTCGACGGCGGCACGGGCACTGTGGTGGGTGTCGGGGTGGGCTGAGGCCCAGGCGGCGTCGGCGTGGCAGTGGCGGTCGGCTGAGGCGGCTGGGTGGGTGTGGCCGTAGGCGACGGTGATGGCGTGGGCGTGGGAGTGGGTGCTGTGCCACTGCACGGCCCCAAGTCTTCCCAGACACCCCACTGCCCAGTGGTGCCAGGCTCTTCGCCCTGTGTCCACCACTTGGCCCGCCACTGACGACCGTTGTGGGAGACAACGTCACCTTGAACGTAGACAGCACCAGGGTCCCACGGCGGAGCCGTGCACTCCCCTCCACTTGGTGGCGTGGCCGTGGGCGGCGGTGTGGTGGGTGTGGGCGGCGGCGTAGTAGGCGTGGCTGTGGGTTGTGGCGGCTGGGTGGGCGTGGGGTTTCCGCCGCTCACCGGCTGCCACAACGCCGGCACGTTGGGCGGCTCCCACCCTGGCAGCGACGTGTGTGCTTGAATGGCCTGATAGATCTGGCCGTTGTACGAAACCAAGTCACCCACCGCGTAATCGGTGTAAGGTTGCCACGCTGGCACCGTTTGGGCTGTGACCGAAATTGGTGTGGTCAAAGCCCACAACATGAAGACTACGACGACGAGTGCGAACAAAACTGAGATCCACGAAAGCCGTTTCATCGTTAATCCCCCCTTAACGTGTTTACTTGCCTTCCTGACCCGCGCAAACAGAGAAGGAGCCCTGTGTATTTCACAATAGCGCACGATTTTCCTGTGTTCAACATCATGTTGTCACGAATTTAACATCAATTCTTTTAAATAACCGGCAGATTTGACAATTTTGTAAAACGACAATATGTGACCGAGTTCTATTCCCACCGGTGCCCGACAGGGTAGAGGGAAGGAATAGAAACCGGCAAGCGCCCCACGAAGGCTTGTTGGCCAAACAATCCACTCGCCAATGCTCTCATGGAGGGGCGCAAGAGGCTGTATGTGCACAGATACGTAGAAACTTCGGGAAATGCTTGCAAGTCGTAGGGCAAACGCAGCGCGACGACGACGGTCGGCACACCAGTGCGATATAAGGCGCGCACGAGGCGTGCCTGCGCCGGATAGTGACATGCGTTCAGGGTGCCGATCACCCATAGGTCGTAGTTGGCAGCTCGGTCTACGAGTATGTTCGTGTGGGCCTCGTTCGGTTCCAGGGGGATGAGGTACTCCTCCACGCGCGGGTGGTAGTTTCGGATCGCTTCGGCGAGGGTGGGACGGACGTAGGAGGAGGTGTCAGCGGGCGTCAAGTCAGACGGTTGGGGCATGATTACGCCGACGCGCGCGTCCGCCGGCAGGCGCAGTGGCAACAAGCGGGCCTCATCGCGCACCAGCGTGACGGAGCGCCGGGCCACTTCATCGGCGATGGCCCGGTGCTCCTCGCACCCGACGACATCCAGGGCCGGAGGTGCCGGCGCCCTCTGAAGCCATGCCTTCAACCGCCGCACCCGCTCTGCCGACGTTGCCAAGCGGTGGGAAGGCAACAACCGGCGCCGTACAGCTTGGTTGAGCGCCTCCCACACGATGATTTGGTCTTCCCGTCGGGGTCCCAGGAGCAGCAGGTCAGCACCGGCGAGCGCCGCACAGGTGGCGTCCACCGCCAGCCCACAGCCCTGAGAAATCGCTTTCATGTCCAGGGCGTCCGTGACGACCACACCCTGAAACTTCAAGTGCTGGCGCAACAAGCCCTCTATCACCGCTTCAGCGAGGGTTGCCGGCAGGTCTTCCACTCCCGTAACGGCCGGCACAGCGACGTGGGCGGTCATGACGAGCTGTACGTCCGCCTCCACAGCCGCTTTGAAGGGGACCAACTCCACCTGCTCCAAGCGCTCCAACGAGTGGGGCACGATCGGGGTAGTGTGGTGAGAATCGGCATCCGTATCGCCGTGGCCGGGAAAGTGCTTGGCAGTCGCGGCTACGCCGGCCGATTGGAGGCCAGCAATCATAGCTGACGCCAGCCGCGCCACCAGGTGGGAGTCCTCACCAAAGGAGCGAACCCCGATGACTGGGTTGCGCGGGTTGACGTTCACATCACACACCGGGGCGTAGTTCACGTTGACGCCCATAGCCGCCAACTCGCGCCCCAACACTTCGCCGACCTGGCGAGCCAACGTGGCCGATCCCGTTGCTCCCAAGGCCATGTTGCCCGGCAAGGGGGTCGTTCCCTCCCCGACAGCCGTCAACTGGCCACCTTCCTGGTCAAGAGCCACCAACAGCGGGGGAAGGCCGGCCGTACGAGCGGCACTCTGGAGTGCCCGGGTCAAGTCGTACACCTGTTCCGGCCGCCTGATGTTCAGGGCTCGGAAGAGGGTTACCCCAGCTACTTGCCACGTCTGGATGCGGTGTAGCACCTCCTTGGGGACTTCTGTCCCCTCAAAGGCGATTAACAGGTGTTGTCCCACACTGTGCATGGTTACCCCTTGGTGCCGCTTAGCACGATGCCGCCGATCAGGTACCGTTGGGCGAAAAGGAAAGCAATGATGAGTGGTGCCGTTGTCAACACAGAGGCGGCCATGATCGTTGGCCACGGCTGCACCGTCTGTTGTGGGTTGACCAATGAGGCGACGTACACGGGCAGCGTGTACAGGCTCTTCGTTTGCAGGTACACCAACGGTGCCAGCAGGGCATTCCAGTGGGCGACGAAGAGGAAGGTGGACACCGTAGCCAGTGCCGGTCGGCTCAAGGGCAGGATGATATACCACCAGATCTGCAGGTGAGAAGCGCCGTCTATCAAGGCCGCCTCGCTCAATTCTTTGGGAATTTGCAGCATGAACTGTCTCAGCAGGAAAACCATAGCAGCGCCGCCAGCGAAGAACCCCGGAATGGTAATGGGGTTGAAGGTACCAATCCATCCCACCTTGTTGAAGAAGACGTACTGGGGCACAATCAAGGCCTGAAACGGGATCATCATTGTCGAGAGCATGAGGAAGAAGACGAAATTGCGACCCGGCCATTCGATGCGGCTGAAGGCATACGCCACGATGGCGACAGAGATGAGGGTTCCTCCCACAGCCAACAGCGTCACGAAGATTGAGTTGGCGTAGGCCCGCAAGAAGTCCATGTCGTTGAGAATCTTGATGTAGGCGGTCAGTTGAGGATTTTCCGGGATCCAAACCAATTGGGGGGCGTTGGCCTCCTCATACGTCTTCATGGAGGTCAAGACCATCCACGCCAGTGGGAAGAGCATCACCACACTGCCAGCCACCAGGATGGTGTAGAGCCCCGTCCGCCCTACCACCTCTTGCCACTTCAGGCTCCGCTGGCGTCGGCTTTGCAGCAGCACCAACTCAGCTTCACTGGGTTCGTATGCTTTCTCCACCATGATGTCGGCTCCTTCGCTGTTCATCGCAACTCGTACTGCACCCACCGGTCCTGGAGCTTAAATTGTGCCAGCGTCATGATCAAGATGATCACCGTCAGGATCCACGAGATGGCGGCGCCGTAGCCCACTTCGTTGAAGCGGAATGTGGCTCGCCACAGGTAGAGCACCACCGTGTACCCACCACGGGCCACGGTGGGCGAATCACGCAGCAGCACGTAAGGTTGCTCGAAGAGTTGCAGGATGGCAATCATGCCAACCACCAGGTTGTAGAAAGTAGCGGGCGAGAGGAGTGGCAAGGTGATGTGCCGAAAGCGCTGCCACTTGGTGGCACCGTCCACGGCGGCAGCCTCGTAGAACTCACGTGGGATGCCGTTGAGGGCCGCCAGGTAAATGAGCATCATGCTTCCACAGCTCCACACCAGGAGCAGGATAATAGAAGGTTTTATCCAAAGGGGACTCTGCAACCAGAGCGGCACTCGGTGAGGAGGAGGAAATCCAGCCGCCAGGATTTTTTGGAGAAGGGTATAGTTGCCGTTCTGGAGGCCGATGAAGAAGGCATTGGTCAACTCGACCACGTAGATAAACGCCCTCACGAGCCAGTTAACCAGCGGGACTTTCGCCCCCAGCGCCCGCAGGCTGACGTTGACGAATCCCGTGTTGGCGTTGAACATCAGCACCCAGGCCAACAGGACGGCAGAGTTCAACCCCAGGATAACGGGGAGGTAGAAAGCCATGCGGAAGAAGCCCTCACCCCGCGTGTGCTGGTTCAGCAAAAGCGCCAACATGAGTGCCACTACCATCTGTGCTGGCAAACCAAAGACGACCAAGTAAAACGTGTTCACCAGGGCTGCTCGAAAGTCACGATCCTCTGTTAGGAGGCGCACGTAGTTCTGCAGGCCCACCCACTGGGGTGGGTTGGGCAAACGGTAGGAGGTAAAACTCCAGTAAACAGATGCGAGCACAGGAAGCAACACGAAAATCAAGAACCCAACAATCCAGGGGGAAGCAAAGGCATACCCAGCAAATGTGTCGTGTTGCTGGCGCAAGGTGGCTCCCCGCATCCTTGCGACGAGGCGTGCCACCAGCCCCACAGCAGCACTCGAGACCACAATGAAGCCCACTGTAATTGCGGCCCACGCAAGTGTGTACAGGTAGCTCGACCACATCATGGTTCAAACCTCTCCGCACCTTTTGCCTTGCCCCGATACCAACGCAGGTGGTTGGCCCTCGCAACCGCGAGCAGAAAAGCTGGAGGTCTCCCTACTCCCCCATGGTGCCGGACGACATCTCGCCTCCCGAAAACGGCGGAAATTCTGCTTACTCCCGAGCCCAGCGTCTCAACCGCGTGGACCCGGGAGGGGAAAGTGACCGGGGCAGACGCTGTAGCCCGCCCCGGTCGTCGAATCTCCATGTGGCGTTTTACTCGATCCAACCAGCGTCCTGTAACACCTGTGTGTAGTCCCGCTGGATGTTCTCCAGCGTAGTGTCCAGGTCTTGCAGGTCAGTGAAGTAGGCCGACATTTCACGCTGGAGAATTTCGCGGAACTTGGGCGACTCACGCACATCAGCGAAGCCTTTGCCGTACTGGTTCATCAAGTCGCTCATGATTTGCATGGGCCGCGTCTCTTGGACGTAGCCGGTCCAGGCATCCTGTCGCGGCGGGAACG
The DNA here is from genome assembly GCA_015491235.1 of Ardenticatenaceae bacterium. Taxonomy (GTDB): domain Bacteria; phylum Chloroflexota; class Anaerolineae; order Ardenticatenales; family Ardenticatenaceae; genus WFWG01. The sequence continues at coordinate 3,712 of WFWG01000311.1, read as the reverse complement.
ATCCGAAGTCCTTGTTGTAGCGGTTCAGGTTTTCAGCCGACCCCAGGAACTTGAGGAACTCGGCGGCCAACTCTACATTCTTGGAGTACGCTGGCACGGCCAGCCAGTCGTTGAAGACCTGCACCACCGGCATGCTGTCGGGGTACTTCTCAGGATAGGTGAGCCCAGGGGAGAACTCGATTTTCTCCCAGATGGGGTCGTCCACGGGAGGCGCGCCCCACAGGTTACCCCAGATGCAGACGGCCGTCCCGTCAGCCAAGCGCGAGCCGCTCGCTGGTGGCAAGTCGGCAATGGTCTCGTCCGGGTAGACGGCCCGGCGGCGGTCGTACATGAACTGGAGCGCGTCGCGGGCCTCCTGCGAGTCGAAGGTCGGCTCACCGTTGTCCTTGTACAGCTCGCCTCCCAGCGACCAGATGAGCGCGATGTACTCCTGCCAGTCGTCCAAACGCCCCGTTGTGACGATGCCGGCCCGTTTCAGGGCGCCATCCTCGATAATGGTGGCCTTCTCCGCCTCTTCGATGGCTTCCGCGAAGGTGGTGGGAGGTTTGTCAATGCCCACTTCTTGCAAGAGGTCTACGCGGCACATATACGCGCGGGGCGCTGTCAGCCAGGGCAAGCCTCGCAGTTCGCCCTTCCAGGTCACGGTGTCGAGGGTGGCAGGCACGAACTGCTTGATGTCAGGCCAGGCTTCCTCGCCCAAGTATTTGTTAAGAGGGGCAAGCTGATCGCCGTAGATGGCAATATATTCAGATCCGAGGTTGAGGATGTCAGCCCCTTCGCCTGCAGCGAAGTATCCCTGCACGGTTTCGTCAAGAGTTCCCCAGTTCACATACGTGAACTCAACATTCACGTTGGGGTACTCCTTTTGGAAGGCCGGCACCACTTCCTGTTCCAGCCACGTGTCCGTCTTGTCGGGAATGTAATCCACTACCATGACCCGCAGCGTGACCGGCTCAGCCTTTGGTGGCTCGGTGGGTGCAGCCGTTGCCGTTGGCTCCTCGGGCGGCTGGGTTGGTTCGGGCGCTGTTGTCGGGGTTGGCTGTTCGGGCTGCTGCCCTCCGGTCTCCGCTGGTGTTGGCGTGGCGGCTTGCTGGCCAGCGCACGCGACAAGAACGCCCAACAAGAGGAAGATCAAGACGACACCGACAATCCGCCTCACCATGCCTGCTCCTCCTTATGTGTAAAGTTCAGTCTTTGATACGCTACACGCCTGCCATTTAGAACTAAAACTGCGCGGAACGATTCTCCTCCGTATCATCCAATCGCTTCATCCCCCCTTTCACTGATGAAGATACTGTCGTGCTAATACGACCGCCCCCAGCACTCCCAGACGAGGCGTGCTTGTGCGAGCAACCAAGCGCGATTCGTTGAGCACAAGGTCGGCCAGCTTGGATTGACCGTGCCACGCCCGCAAGTGACGCATGAGAAGCTGAACCAGTGCACTTCCTTCCTGGGCAATGCCCCCACCCAGGACTATCTTTTCAGCGTCATAACACAGTAACAACCACTGAATCGCTTGGGCCAGGTAAAAGGTCGCCCGCTCAACAATCAGTCGGGCCACCTGGTCACCATCACGCGCAGCCTGAAAGATGGTCCGGGGATTCAGAGGGTCAACTTCGCGCAAACTGGTCCGTTGTCCTGCTGAGATTGCCTGCATTGCCTGGCGGGTAAACGCCGGTCCAGATGCGAGTGTCTCCAAACACCCGCGCGCGCCACAGTTACATACCTCTCCGTTTGGGTCAATCACGACATGACCAATCTCACCGGCCATGTTGTGCGCCCCTTTGTACAGTTCACCGTCAATAATGACACCTGCCGCAATGCCGGTACCAATGCCGAGATAAAGCATGTGGCGTACTGGTTCTTGGCGGTTCAGTAAACTGTAGGCCCCCAGCGTTGCTGTGTACACGTCGTTTTCTATTACCACGGGCACGCCTTGAACATGTTCTTGCACATACTGCGCTAAGGGAAAGGCTTCTATGCCCAAGTTCACGGCCCGCTTTACGGTTCCGCCTTCGACCTGGCCTGGTACGCCAATCCCAATTGCTTGAACATCATCAAGTGCCAGGTTTGCCTCCCTCAACACAAGCCGAACGGTGGATATAACCCCTTGGGCTACACGCTCACCATTCCCGGTGGGGGTGGGCACACGCATTGTCGTCAAAATGTTTCCCTCTTCGTCTACCAGCAGCGTTTCTATCTTCGTGCCCCCTACATCCAACCCGATAACCAAGCCACCCTGTCGTTGGAAGCAACGAATTCTCATTCATCTCCCTCACGGCAAACCTAATACCTGCGAGAGCACAAGGGCAGAAGCACCAAGCAATGAGGCGTCCTCTCCCAACGCTGAAAATACAATGCGCGTTGCGTTGGCCATACGGCGAAGTACGCGGCGGCGCACCTCCGCCTGGACGGCTTCCAGAAGCGAGGTGCCTAACTGCCGTATTGGCCCGTAGAAGAAAATGCAATGAATGTTCAACACGCTGATCAGCGCAGCCACAGCAACGCCCAAGTGTCTTCCAAGCGCGGAAACCATCTCAAGGGCTATCGGGTCACTTTGGCGAACAGCCTCCCCAAGCGCAGAAAGGGAAGAGGAGCCTGACGAGGCCACAAGTGCTGCCAGTAGACTGTCCGGCACTTGGCGAATGGCTTCTTGAATTTGTTGTTCTATAGCCCGGGTGCTTGCCACAACTTCCAGACAACCACGATTGCCACATGTACAAGGAGCCCCGTTTTCCACCACGACCAAATGGCCAATTTCACCCGCGCCAAAACCATCGCCAAAGAACAACTGCCGGTTTAACACGATACCAGTACCGATACCCTCACTCACCTTGATCGCCACAAGGTTGGAACAGGTCTGCCCGTCTCCAAAGGACAATTCAGCCAGGGCAATCATGTGACTGTCATTTGCCACAAAGACCGGTGTGCCGTATCGTTCAACAAACAGGCGCTTCAAGGGGAGATCAACCCACCCACGGTTGACGGCCTGATACACAACTCCTTCTTGAGGATCAATCAAACCCGGTGTGCTAATGCCAAGGCCCAAAACAGGCGCCGATGCCTTGGCTATTAAATCATCTGTTAAGGCAAAAGCCGCTTCCAGAGCTTTGTCCCCTTGCAGATGGCCTACCGGCAGAACCGTCTCAAGCACAATTTCTCCGCGCAGGTTGACAAGGGCTCCTCTATACTCGTCGTTACTCACGTCAACACTCAGGATCAAACGGTTATTCTGGGCAATTCCCACAAGAATAGGGGGTTTCCCCCCCATTGAAGGGGCGACCCCCTTCTCCTCGACCAGCCCCTGCTCGACGAGCTCACCTACTATCTCTGAAACAGTCGCTCGCGTTAAGCCTGTCAAACGCGCAATATCTGCACGGCTAACACCTTTCTCATGAGCAAAAATTGTTTTCAGGACCAACCGCATATTGTGTTCTTTCGTGTGCTGGCGTGTAGCCTTACGATGTTGTGACATGGACATCATTTCTCCGTTCTCTCTTCGTTTCATTCCGCTTCTTGTGGACGGACTATTTTCCACACACCCTTTTTGCGGTCGTGTTTGAAGGGCATGTTTGTAAGTTTACTGAACTTATTATATGGCCTGTCCACATATTTGTCAAGGGGGAATTTTTGGGGAAACGGAAACTTCTCCCGTTCGGCCATGCTCTTGTGATACCAATTGCGTTTGGTAACGTCGCCTGCTCACAGAAGT
>WFWG01000310.1 GCA_015491235.1 Ardenticatenaceae bacterium | reverse complement strand
TTCACCGCCAGCAGGCGCGGAATGTCCTTGTCCACGTAGATGGCCCGCATGGTTGGCCGACCTCCTTGTCCTGTGAAAACGGGCAAAGCACGGTCGCACAGTCCTGCTGACTATACCCGAGTCCTGCGCTGTGGGCAAGAAGAGGCAGCCTAAAACGCCATTTCTGTCGCGCGCTTGTGATAGAATAGGACCGAACCACAGAACGTTTGTTCACGCCGAAGAGGTGAAAGGGAGGAGAAACATGGACAACATCCAGCAGACCGACATCTGGCTCACTGACCTGGAGCGGGTGTTGCAGGAACGCGACCTGTTCGAGCAGGTCGCCTACCTGGAAGGGCGCATCCGGCGGGCGGAAGCCTGGCTCGAGGCGCACCCGGACGCCGACGAGGTGTGGTACGAGCGCTTCGAGGCCCTTGTGGACCGCCAGGCGGAACTCCTGGACCGCATCGCCCTGCTGCGGAGCGGCCAGCCGGTCGAGGTAGCCGTGCGGCTGCCGGCCGACTACGCCGGTGTGGTGGGCCGCGAGTGGGAGGAGTTGGAAAACGGCGAAATCGTGGCCTGGTTCACCCCCGACGAACTGGAAGCGGCCGCGTGGGTCCACACAATCCTTTGTCGAAAGGCCCCGGATGCGCTATACTGGGCCGCGTAACTCTTGTTGACGATTACTGCCATTGCGAGAGGAAGTGGACGTGTGAAGCCCAGGCGACCAACCGTCCACATCGCCGACAAGCCGACCGTCTATGTGGACACGCTTCAAAAGCTGGAAGAGCTTGCGGCCCAACTGCGTGCCGTTTCGCGCGTGGCCTTTGATACCGAGTTCCTGCGCGAGGTCCAATATTGGCCCCAGCTCGAGCTGGTTCAACTGGCCACCGATGAGTTGCTGGCAGTGGTGGACTACCGGGCTGTCCCCACGCTGGAGCCGCTCGTCGAGATTCTGACAGACGAGTCCATCCTCAAAGTGGCCCACGCGGCCCGGCAGGACCTGGAAATCATCTACCACCTGACCCGGCGCGTGCCCCGTCCCCTCTTTGACACCCAGGTGGCGGCGGCGCTGGTGGGCTTGGGCGGGCAGGTGGGATACGCCAACCTGGTGGAGCGCGTGCTGGGTGTTCCCCTCAAGAAGAGCCAGACCCTCACGAACTGGGCCCAACGTCCTCTCACCGAAGCTCAGTTCGCCTACGCCCTGGACGACGTGCGCTACCTGTTGCCCCTGCACGACGAGCTGGCGCCCCAGTTGGCCGCCCTGAAGCGCGAGGCGTGGTTCGCGCGCGAAATGGAGCACCTTGCCGAGCCACGCCGGTACGCCCTGGTGGACCCCCAGGAAGCCTGGCGGAACGTAAAAGGGGCCTCTACCCTGGCACCGTCCGACCTGGCTGTGTTGCAAGCCGTGGCTGCCTGGCGCGAGCGCGTGGCCCGCGCACACAACCGCGCGCTGCCCCTCATCCTGCGGGACGAAGCCCTTCTCGCCATCGCCCGCCGAAAGCCGCGCTCCAAGTCGGCTCTGCGGCGCATCCGGGGCGTTCACCAGTGGACGCTTGCCCACTTGGCCGACGAGCTGCTGGAAGTCGTCCAGAAGGCAGCCAGCCTGCCCAGGGAACAGTGGCCCCGCTACGAGCGGGGACGGCGCCCCCTCACGGAGGACGAGCAGGCCCTGGTCCGGCTCATGGCGGCCTGGGTGCGGGTGCGCGCCCAGGAAAAGCAGGTGGACCCGTCGCTGCTGGCCACCGAAGACGACCTGGCCCGACTCCTGCTGGCCTACGAGGAAGGAAAACACGAGCGCCAGCCCCTCTTGCAGGACTGGCGCCGCGACGTGGTGGGCGCCGAGCTGTTGGCGCTCCTGGAAGGGCGCGCCGCCCTCCGCTGGGACCAGCACCAGGGGCGGTTCGTGTTGGTGGAAGTGGGGTGAAGTTGCTTATTTGAAAAGTAAATTCGGGTTCATTCCAGCCGCTCGTGATAGGCCAAAGGAGGCCGTGGATTTGTTCAAAGCTCAAGCTTTTCGGTATACTTCATTCTACGGCTGACTACCAGCATTCGCCCGGCAAAGGCGCGTATCCTGGGGCAACCATATAACTTCTGTCAACTTTTGAATCCTGCGAAGGGCATTCATGGAACGAACAGTGCAAGTGCGCAAGCGCGGCACGCTTACATTGCCCGCCGAACTGCGCGAAAAGTACAACATTAAGCCAGGAGACACTCTTCGCCTTGTAGACTTGGACGGTGTCTTTATCCTCACTCCCCTGCGCCCCCTCGTACCCGACCTCGCCCGCGAGATTGAACACCTGCGCAAAGAGCAGGGGTTGAGCATTGAGGAGTTGCTGGCCGCGCTACGCGAACAGCGTGAACAATATTACAAGGAGCACTATGAGCAAGACGCCTCCGCCGTCTAAGCCCCGTGTCTTCGTTGATGCGGATGTACTTTTTGTCGGCGCGGCCTCGCCCACTCGTTATGGTGCCAGTTTACTCATTCTGCGTTTGAGTGAGCTTACCCTCCTGGAAGCAGTCACCTCCGAACAGGTGATCACAGAAGCTGAGCGAAATCTCACCGCCAAAATGCCACAAGCCCTGCCTCTTTTCCGCCTGCTTGTGGAGCGGGCACTGAAGGTGGTCTCCGCGCCTACTCCGGAATTGGTTGCCGTGTACCAAGGCCTTGCTGACCCCAAAGATCTGCCCATCTTGGTCGCTGCCCTCCAGGCTGAGTGCCCCTGGCTCGTGACCTTTAATGTGCGACACTACCAGCCCGGACATCCCAACGTGCGCGTGGTCCGACCAGGCACGTTCATCCGCTTCGTGCGAGAAGCGCTCGCCAGTCTACAAGAGGCGGAAGGCGACTAGATCGGAGAGCCTCACCGCTACACGTCCAAATTCTCGATGACTCCGGCTGCGCCCATGCCGCCGCCGATGCACATGGTCACCAGGCCCCAGCGGGCCTTGCGCCGGCGCAGCTCGTTGATTATTTGCACCGTCAGCTTGGCACCGGTGCAGCCCAGCGGATGCCCCAGCGCAATGGCCCCGCCGTTCACGTTCACCTTCTCCAGGGGCATCTCCAGTTGTCGGATGACGGCCAGGGATT
>WFWG01000309.1 GCA_015491235.1 Ardenticatenaceae bacterium | reverse complement strand
GGAGGAAATCGAGCGCGTGATACGGGAGATGAGGCACGAGTGGGGCAAATTGTCCAACAAGATGGGCACCATGGCTGAAGACCTGGTGGCCCCCAGCATCCCCCGCATCCTGCGCACGGTCATTGGGTGCCCCGACGATGCTGTTGACAGCGTGGCGGTGCGGGTGCGCCGCCGTCACCGGAAGACGAAGCAGATGCACGAGTTCGACGTGGTGGCCACGTGCGGGAAGTATTTGTTCATCAACGAAACCAAGAGTCGGCTGCGTCCGGAACACATCCCGAGATTTGTGGAAGTGTTGAAAAACGTTCGAGCCTACTTCCCCGAGTACGTTGACTACAAGGTCATCGGCTGCATTGCCTCCCTCTACGTGGACCCCAGCCTGGTACGCCGCGCTGAGCGCGCGGGTCTGGTCGTCCTGGGCTTTGGCGAGGACGTGATGGACGTGCTCAACTCCCCGGAGTTTACCCCCAAAGAGTTTTGATCACGGGGACCCCACGCCCACGGCGGCGAAGCGCACGAGGGAGCCAGCCTGCACTTTGAAGGCGTAGAAGCCGGGCTGCGCAGGCAAGCGCAATGTCCCAACAAACGTGCCGTCGGGCCTTCGTTCCAGTTCAATGCGCTCATCTTGCCAGAAGAGGCGCACGCGGTCCGCATCCACAGGGTTGACGATTACCTGCACGGCTTGGCCGGGGGCGCCCCACCTTGGCTTCACCCGCACTTCTAGGCCGGGGCTGTTGGGGTCCACAGCCCGCACGCGCGCCGTCGTAGTCCGTTGGCCTGGGTTGCCCACTTCCAGTTGCCACTGTTCCCCCGCGCGACCCTGCACGCTCCAGAGCACCACGGGGCGCAGCCCTACGGCCTCGAAGGGCACCACGGCCACGTCGTCGCGGGCAACAAGGCGGTCCTCGCTCAAGCGCTCACCGTCGGGCGCCACCAGTCTCGTGCGAGGGCGTGGCCCGTCCCAGGCGACCAGGATATGGCGCACGCCGTCGGTCGGAAACGTGATGGAGACGGTGACGGCCTCGGAAGGAGCCAGGTCGTACACTCCCAGGTCTTCCCAGTGGGGCGGTGTGCTGGGAGCGGGCACCTGGGGTGGCGGCAGGCGCCACCCCGGGGGGAGGGCTTCTCCCTCCAGCCAGGGGCGCAGTACGTCCAAGTAGACGGCATTCTCGGGGCCGGTGAGGGCAGGCACGCCTAATTCCAACAGCCGCAGGTTCCAGCCGTGAACCAAGGCCATTCTCCGCTGCTGACCACTCCCGGCCAGAGCCTCGGCCACAGCAATGAGGCCGTCATTTGGGGGGAGCCCGGCCAGGAGGGGAGCGTAATCGTCGGGAAGAGCATCTCCGGCCACCCGCAGGCGCGGCACGTGGGGCGCTGTTCCCACGCTGGCGGTCCGCGCCTGGGGGAGCAGGTCCGCCAGGCCGGCGTCCGCGCCTCCTCTGAAAATCTCTTCAGCGATGAGGTCGGCCCACAGCCACATGCCCGCGTGGGGTGTGCCGAGGGTGGCAATGCCCGCCACGCCCTCAGCGCCGTACTGCCGAACCATAGCCTCGGCGGCCAGGCCGCCGTAGCTGTGGCCCACAATCCAGACGCTCCCGGCGCCGGTGAGGGCGCGCACGCGGTCCACCTCAGCGCGAAGTTGCCTGGCATTGTCGGCCAGCGGCCGATCAGGGCGCAGTGAGCCCGCGTAGAAGACCGGGTAGCCGTCAGTTCGCAAGGCCCGGGCCAGGAACTTGAGCTGGCTTCCCTGGAGGTCAGGCGCCCCGTAGAGCCCTGGCACGAGCACCACGGGGTTCCGTGGCGGTGGGGCCTTCCAGCGCAGGTGGAGCGCGTCGGTGAAGAGGCCGCGCGGCGTCCCCACCCAAGTGCCGCCCGCAAAGGCGGCCAGGGCTGTGACGGGTTCGCCGCCGGGAGGGGAGATGATTTCTAGCCCAATGGCGGCGTTGCCCTGCACAGTGCGGCGGCACGTTTCCCCTCGGGATGAGGGAACGGCTGGCCCGGCCACAGCGCCCCACCCTTGCGGGCGAAGCTTCACGGCAGCCAACGGTTGGGAGGAGACACGGCGCACATCCGTCGGTGCTCCCTCGTCGTTCAGATTGACCACCCACATGCCCGCCTGCCCGACGACAGCCAGGCGTCCGCTTTCCTCGTCCAAGGCCCAGAGAGGGGAGCCGGGCCGTTGGTCGGGCAGGGGGACGGGCTGCCAAACGCCGCTTTCACTCCGCCGCCAGAGGGAGCCGCCCCGCGTGGTGGCCCACACGTGGCCTTCCACTGCTTCCATCGCGGTGACACCGCTGGGCGCGCGCGGGTCCGCGCGCCAGCGCCGGCCGTCCCAGGCGGCCACGCCGCGCGGGCCGCCCACCAGCCCGTCGGGCGTCACGGCCAGCACGGTGCGGAAGGGCAAGTCCTCGGCCGGCCAGGTTCGGAAGGGACAGCCGTCCGCCCCTGGGCAGCCGGCGGGGTGGTAGAGCACTCCCCGGTCGGTGGCGATCCAGGCCGAACCGTCCTCGTCCGTGGCCAAGGCCGTTACCCATGCCAGGCCGAAGGGCAAGGGGACACGCGCCACGTCGGCCAGGGCAGCCCGCTCGTCCAAGCGCACCAGCCAGAGGCCGTCGGCTGTGCCCACCAGCAGTCCGCCCCCGCTTTCCAGGGCTACGGGCGCCAGCGCCGTTACCGGAACCCCGCCCAATCTCGGCACTGACGCGCAGAAAGGGGCCGGTCCGGCGTCGGCCGGGGGTGTGCGTACTACCAGCGCGGCCAGCACCAGTCCGCCAACGATTATCAGTTGACCAACCTGTTGCCACTGCTTTGGGAAACCTTCCACAGCCTCACCCTCTTCGCGTCCCAATTGCGCTTGCTCGACGGCAGCAAGCGGGTGTGCGGGCATGAAGTGCAGACGCGAGAAACAATTTGCAGGGAGGAGTGCCGTTCAACATCGCAGCAGGCGCTCGGCCAAGCCTGCCGACAGCCGGTGGCCGCGCACGGCGATGGGCGAGCGCTGGGTCGCACGCGCCACGAGTAAGGACCCATTGGTGAGGAGCGCTCGATTTCCGCTTTTCACCGGTTTTCGAACCGGAAACCGTGACCGCGCACAGTGACGATGTACTGGTGATCCGGGTCAACCTCGGCCAACCGCTCGCGCAGTCGGCGTACCAGTGCATCTATCGCCTGGTCAGTCACATTGGCCGCCTCGCTGGCTGGCCAAATGGCGGTCACGATTTCCTCCCGTGGCACCACTTTGCCCGCGTGGCGAACAAGAAGCTCGAGCAGGGTGTATTGGGCCTGGCTAAGAGGGGGGTCAACGCGCGTGTCGCCCACGTAAACGGTGTGATGCTCGTGATCAATGCGCAGTCCAGAGTGACTTCTGGCAGCTTCCTCGTCGCTCAATTGGACCAGCGAAAAGGAGAACTCGAAGTGGGGTGGAATGCGAATGCGGTCCCCGTCGGACAAAGGGCGCTTGGCTGAGAGGCGTTCACCGTTGATGTACGTCCCGGCTGTGCTCTGAAGGTCCTCTATAAAATAAAAGTGACCGTACCGGTAGATACGAGCGTGATGGTGGGAGACCAAACGGTGGGGGAGAACGATGTCGTTGTCGGGCCAGCGACCGATGGTGATCACGTCACCGTTGAGTGGGAAGTGGCGCAGCCGATCGAAGCCGCGCTCGGTAATCAACACAGCGCTCTCGCCTTGCATTCCTGGTGCCTCCTCCTTTCGGAGCGGCCCGTGGCCTGGCCGCTTTTCGCTTCTGCCACGGTCGTCAGATGCGCTGGGGAAATGGTAGTCAAAATCGGCCGTTTCGCCAAGTGAGATGTGTCTGTGGGTGCGTTTCAACGGAGTTCACAATTTGTTCTCCTTCGAGTGATATACTATCAACGAGTGCCGGGGCCTGAAGGGACTGAATAAGTGTGTCCTCTTGAACAGGCACCTTTGAGGGAGGGCTCAGCAATGCGCAAGTACCATTTCTGGATTGCACTGAAGGCCGAAATCCGTGGCGCCATAGCCGACGCGGCTCATGCTTTTGTGCTCGAAGAGGAGCGCAGCGGCTTGACTTTCCTGGTGGCACTGGGACGTATGGGATGGCGAGGATGGGGGTGGTTAGCCCTCCTCGCCCTTGCCTTCGTTTCCGTCCTCGTGGCAACGGCGCCCGGCTGGGACGTCCTGACAGCCGCTTTCCTGGAGACGCCGCTGGGAAGTGGCCTGCTGGCCCTTTGGATTCCGCTGCTGTGGACTCTGCTTATCGTGACAACGGCTGACCTCGCGCCGATGCTGCGCTTGGTGGTGACGCTTTACAGCCTCTATTTTTGGGCATTGTCCCCCGTGGCAGTACTTCCCCCAGTTGTGCTTCTCGTCCCGGTTATAGCCCTCTTTCTCCACGAGCGTGCCCTGGCCGCTTCGAGCATGAAAAGCTGGCCGTGGCGAATTGTTTGGGCGCTTTTATTGGCCACTTTTGTTCCCGACCCGCTCCCCTTCTTTTGGGGCAGTCTGCTTCTTAAAGCGGCCCTGGGCGTGGGGCTGGCCGCGCTTCCCCTGTGGTCCCGGTGGCGCCCGCCGACTCGCTTGCGGGTGGCTCTACTGTGGGCAGCCCTCACGGCCCCGTATGTGCTGGCCTGGGCGGTTGATCCCTCGGCACTGGTTGACGGCATGAAGGGCGTGTTGCAAGGCGTGTGGACGTTTAGTGTGCCGGTCTGGCTCTGGCTGGGGGCCGACCTGGTGGAAGAAAGCGAGCGCCAGGGATGGTTCCTGGGGCGAAGGCTGCTGGTTTTGAAGCGATATCGCCCCGTTATGTGTCTCCTGCCCGTTTTGTTCCTCTTCCTGGGAGGAATAATGGTTGTGCTCTTCTGGGCGGGGCACCTGTTGGGGTGGTTGCCTGTGACGCTTGTGGAACTTTTGCTCCCCCTGTGGCGAGTTGTTCGCTCGTGGCCTCCCGAAACGTACTTGGGGGCGCGCACGAGCGCGGTGCTCCTCTTTCCCCTCGGCTTCCTGGGGGTGTGGATGTGTCGGCACATGGAGCCGACCGAATTTGCCCCTCGCTTTGTCGGGCTGGCTGTGGGGGTGGTCGTCCTTTGGCTGGCGTTCTGGCAAGCTTACTTTAGTGCTCCGAACCCGATTTTACCGCAGCAATGGTGGCCGCTTCTGCTCATCTTTGTGGGCTGGCTGTGGGAGCCGATCAAAGGGCTTCGCGAGCTGACAAAAGAGGTGGAAGAGGTGCTGGAGTGGACCTGCACGCTGATCCTCACGCTGATCACGGTCGTGGGGGCGCTCTGGATATGGAAACGCGATTTGCTCGTCAACTTGACCACCATCGTTCCTTTGATGGGCATCATTGTGTGGGGAATTCCGTACCTGGTTGCCCGCACCCTGTGGGCCGTTCGTGGGGAAGCGGAACGAACGCTTGCGGTGGTGAAGCCCTTTATGGCGGGCTACGTGGCCATGCTTCTGCTGGTAGGACTCGTCCCCTGGCTGGGACGCTGGCAGCCAGCGGTGGCTTTCCTGCTGGCGAGCGCCTTGCTCCCACTGGACGGGCGCTCTCGAGCGGAGCGGTGGTTGCTGGGGGCACAAGTCGGGTGGGGGGTAGTGGCGTTTCGAGTTTTTCCCTGGATCGTCCCGCTCCCCCTGCCTGTTCCTTTCGGCCTGGTGTGGTTGCAGCGCCTGTACGCCTACACGCCGCTGCCGTTTTTGGAGCCTTCTCATCTCGTGAGCATGGGTGTCGCCATAGGAGCGGCTCTCCCGATGGCACTGTTCAGGGCAGAAAATGCGCTGAAGCGGTGGGGGCAAGCGCTGGCAGGTGCAATCCTGTGGGGGCTGGCTGAGTTCGCCGTAATGCCCGGATGAGGGCTGGAAGAGGTGCGACGCACTTGTTTGAAAGTGCGTCGCACCTTTGTTGGCCTTAGAGGAAGAGCGGAGCCAGCACCAGCGAGACGATGCTCATCAGCTTGATGAGGATGTTGAGCGAGGGGCCGCTGGTGTCCTTGAAGGGGTCGCCCACGGTGTCGCCCACCACAGCGGCCTTGTGGGCGTCGGAGCCCTTGCCGCCCAGGTTGCCGGCCTCGATGAACTTCTTGGCGTTGTCCCAGGCGCCGCCGGCGTTGGCCATCGTCAGGGCCAGCAAGAAGCCCACCACAATGGCACCCGCCAGCAGCCCGGCCAAAGCTTCCGGGCCCAGCAGGAAGCCTACCGCAACCGGCGTGACGACCGCCAGCAGGCCCGGCACAATCATTTCGCGCAGGGCCGCAGCCGTGCTAATGTCCACGCAGCGGGCGTAGTCTGGGCGCGACTTCCCTTCCAACAGTCCGGGAATCTCGCGGAACTGACGCCTCACCTCTTCAATGATGGAGCCGGCGGTTTTCCCGACCGCCATCATCGTTAAGGCGCTGAAGAGGAAGGGCAGCGTGCCGCCGATGAGCAGGCCAGGAATAATGCGCACGTTCGTCACCAGGTCCACACTCTTCAGTCCGGCGGCCTGCGTGTAAGCCGTCATCAGAGCAAGGGCCGTGAGCACAGCCGAACCGATGGCGAACCCTTTGCCCGTTGCCGCCGTGGTATTGCCCAGCGAGTCCAGGGCGTCCGTGCGGTCACGCACCTCGTCGGGCAATTCGGCCATTTCGACGATGCCGCCCGCGTTGTCGGCCACGGGCCCGTAGGCGTCCGAGGCCAGCGTGATGCCCAAGGTAGAGAGCATCCCCACGGCCGAGACGGCCACGCCGTAAATGCCGCCCAGGTAAACGCTGAGGAGAATGGCCGCGATTACCACGATGACAGGCGGCACGGTGCTCAACATGCCAATAGCCAAGCCCTGGATGATGGTCGTGGCCGCTCCTGTCAGGCTGGCCCGCGCAATCATCTGGGTGGGGGGATAGGCGTAGGAGGTAAAGTACTCGGTGCTGAAGGCAATCAGGATGCCGGCCACCAGCCCGGCCAGAATAGCGCCGTAGATGCGCCAGTCGAACCCCATGCTGACGACCACGAAGTAAGCGAGCACGGCGAAAATGAGGGCGGCCCCGTAAATGCCACGCCGCAGGGCGTTCAGCAAGTCCGCCTGCGTGGCCTGCTCGTGGGTGCGCACGAAGAAGGTGCCGATGATGGACGCCACGATCCCGAGGCCGGCGATGAGGAAGGGCAATCCGATGCCTTGGAGGCCGTAGAGCAGGCCGCCGATGGTGGCCGCCGCGATGATCGAACCCACATAAGACTCGAAGAGGTCGGCGCCCATGCCGGCCACGTCGCCTACGTTGTCCCCCACGTTGTCGGCGATGACGGCCGGGTTACGCGGATCGTCTTCGGGAATGCCAGCCTCAACTTTGCCCACCAGGTCAGCGCCCACGTCCGCCGCCTTGGTGTAGATGCCGCCGCCCACGCGGGCGAAGAGGGCGATGCTGGAGGCGCCAAATCCGAAGCCGGCCAGAATGCTCATGTCCTGGAACAAGGAATAAAGCAGGGCCAAGCCCACAATGCCAAAGCCCACCACGGCCAGTCCCATGACGGCCCCGCTGGAGAAGGCCACCCGCAAGGCGGGGTTCAACCCCTTTCGGGCCGCGGCGGCCGTGCGCACGTTGGCTCGCACAGCAATGTTCATGCCGATGAAGCCGGTCAGACCCGACGTAAATGCGCCCGCCACGAACGTGATGGCCGTGGGCACGTTCACCAGAAGGGCCAACAGAATCGCCACAACGATCACAAAGACGACCAGATACTGGTACTCACGCCGCAGGAAAGCCGAAGCACCCTCTTGCACGGCCTGCGAAATGCGCATCATCTCGGCGGTGCCGGTTTCGGCCGCCAGCACCTGTCGCGTAAGGAGGCCTGTCATGAGCAAGCCCAAAATCCCGGCAATGAAGCCTAAAAGCACCGGGGACATGAGACCACCTCCTGTCGTTGTGATTTGGGGCACAAGTGGGCGCAATTATAACATACATTCTTTCACTCCACAATTTCTAAACCTCACCTCAAGCCCTTTAGGTTCACAGTAGTGTCTGGCTTCTTGGTGAGGAGACTGAAAAACTTGGTGTCTCTCGCGCTTTTTCCTGCTTTTTCACAGCTTTCCCGTGTGCTATAATGAAAGTGCTGTTCACGGGAACTAAACCGAGATGAGGAGAAGACGATGCCCCAACTGCGCCCGGCCGCAACACTAGAGGAAGCTTATCGCCTTCTAGACCCCCTTCGCCCTCTACAAGGTGAATGGTTGGACGCTTTTTACGTTCCTCGTCCACCGGACAGCCGGATTGACGCACTGTTGGATGCACTTCAGTTAGACGATGCCGAAGACGACAAGACTCTTTTCTCCGGTCAACAGGGTGCTGGCGAGACAACTGAGCTCTATCGCCTCACCCGAGCTTTGCAGGCTTCCCACATTCCTCTATTCTTCAGCGCTGAGGAGACACTCAACTTGGGAGATGTGCATTACACCGACCTTCTGGTGTTGCTCGGACTGAAGGTTTACGAGGAGGCGCGAGCTCGAGGTGTCCCTGCTGACGACCAGAAGGTTCGGGATCTACTCTTCTGGTACGAAGAGCTTATTCTGGAGCAGGACGTCACCAAACGGTTGCAGAGTGAGGTCAGCGCGGACGTCAACTTCGGTGTGGTGCGCTTTGGGGCACGTTTGGCTCAGGACAGCCCCTTTCGCCATAAAGTTCGGGCCAAAACGGAGGCCAGCCTTTCCGATCTGCTCAGCCGCCTCGATGAGTTGCTGGTCAGCTTGCGGGAAACCTTTGGGCGCCGCATTCTCGTGGTGGTGGACGGGTTGGACAAAGTGTACGACTTGCGTCGGGCAGCGGAACTCTTCCTGCACGGCGCTAATGCGCTGGTAGCACCTGCCTGTCGGGTGATTTACACCGTTCCCTTTCCCCTCTTCTACACTCCTGACTTTCAACAAGTGCGCCAGCAGTTCCACCGTAATTTCTTGTTGCCCAACGTAAAGACGAGAGAACGGGACGGAACGCCGTATGAAGCGGGTCGGGAGATGCTCAAACGCGTTATCCGGCGCCGCTTGCAGGATGATCTCATTGACCCTGATGCCTTGGAGGCACTGGTGGAAGCCTCGGGTGGTTTGCTGCGAGAACTTCTGCGCCTGGCCCGGCTGAGTGTGCTGGCTGCGCGACGGAACCGACAGGACACGCGCATCGCCCTCTCGGACGTGGAGTGGGCACGCCGGGAAGTTCGCAACACTTTCCGCCGTATCCTGAAGGTAGAGGACTACCGCAATCTCCGGAAGGTTCACGAGACCAAGCGCATTGACGCCCTCCAGGAACGGGCGGCCGACAGGTTGCTACACAACTTGAGCATTCTGGAGTACGACGGGGAAACGTGGTGGGATGTTCACCCCGCCGTGCGCGACCTTTTGCTGGAGGTTGAGGCCGGGGAGCAGAGCGAGCATGACAGTACCCCCTAACATGCAAGCAAGACAGGGGTCCATAGAGGCTCTGAGGACGGCTGTTGATTTGGCCGGTGGGGCCGCCGTTTTCTTCGTGGTTGTCCCCCCAGGCGGAGAACGGAGCCGGTGGAAGGAGTGGCTGCGCCGTGCGCTGAGCAAACGCCCTGTCGTCGAGGTTGAGATTTCTCCCGATACCCCCCTTGACCTGGACGAGGTGCAAAGGCGCCTGGAGAACCTGCGGAGGCAGGGCCTTCGGCCAGTGCTCTTTGTAGATGCACGGGATCTGGAGTTGGCAGACCTGGAAGTCTCCGTCCAGGGAAGTCTGGCGGAACGGGTAG
>WFWG01000308.1 GCA_015491235.1 Ardenticatenaceae bacterium | reverse complement strand
GCTATAGGAGGAATCCTGTTCGCCCTGGGCCTTTTCCTCTGGGGCTATCAGGTGGCCTGGCCGGAGTGGCAACTGGCCAAGCTTGACGCTGACGGGGACGGCATTGTGCTGGCGGAAACCTTGGAAATTACGCCCACGCGCCCCCTCAAGCCCACCTTCACGCCTCTTGCCGTCACGCCAACAGCCAGCAGCGAGGAGGAAAACCCTCCCCTTTTGCCCAGCTTTGCCCCGCGCGATGAGCTGATAGCCTCTGCTGAAGGAGATCTTGGTGATCTGCCCTTGGACGTGGCTCCGCCTGAGAAGCCCGTTCGTCAGGTCCGGTCGCGCCCCACGGCCACGCCTGCACCCGACGTGCCCCCACCCGCCGACCGGCCGCCCGATCGCATCGTCATCCCGTCTATCGGCGTGGACGCGCCCGTGGAAGTGATGGGCTGGATCGTCAAGGAAGACGCCAACGGAAACCCCTACAGCGAGTGGCTGGTGCCCGACTACGCCGTCGGCTGGCACAAGAACTCCGCCTTGCCAGGCCAAGTGGGCAACGCGGTGTTCAGCGGCCACAATAACATCGCAGGTGAAGTCTTCCGCTACTTGGCCGACGTAAAGCCCGGCGACGAGGTGATCCTCTACGTGGGAGAGACAGTCTACCGCTACATCGTCACTGAAAAGTACATCGTGCGGGAGAAGGGAGTGCCCTACGAGCAGCGCCTGAAGAACGCCCGCTTCATGGCCCCAACGGACGACGAGCGGGTGACGCTTATCTCCTGCTGGCCTTACGAGACCAACACACACCGCGTGATTGTCATCGCCAAACCCGCCTACCAGGTGTTGGCCGGCGGTGAATCCTGAAGCAAGCCGATGAGAAGGGCGTCTGGTGTCGAATGGGCGTCGTAGTGCTTAAGCGCGGACGGGAAAAACCGATCCACCGGGGCCATCCCTGGATCTACAGCGGAGCCATCGCGGTGGAAGACGCAACTCCCGGCGAGATTGTAGACGTGCTGGACGCCGACCGCCACTTCCTGGGGCGGGGCTACTACAACCCCTCTTCTCAAATTCGCGTGCGCCTGCTCACCCGCGACGAGCGTGAAACCGTTGACGCCGACTTTTGGCGCCGCCGCCTGCGCGCCAGCTTGGCCCGGCGTGACGGACTCATCGTACCACCGCGTACCAACGCCGTCCGGTTGGTTCACGCCGAGTCGGATGGAGTGCCGGGCCTCATCGTGGACCGTTACGGCCCCTGGTTGGTCCTTCAGGCGTTGACGTTGGGCATTGAGCAGCGCAAGGACCTCATCGTCGAGTTGCTCGTCGAATTGGTGGAGCCTTTGGGGGTGTACGAGCGCAGCGACGAGGACGTGCGCCGCCTGGAGAGCTTGCCCCCCGTGAAGGGTGTGCTGTGGGGAGAGGCCCCGCCGGAGCGCCTGGAAATCGAGGAGGCGGGCCTGCGCTTTTGGGTAGACATAATCAACGGCCACAAGACAGGCTTCTACCTCGACCAGCGGGAGAACCGCATCTTGGCCCGCCGGGTGGCGGAAGGGCGGCGAGTGCTCAACTGTTTCTGCTACACAGGTGGGTTCACGGTGGCGGCTGTCGCTGGCAGCGCCCGTGAGACGGTGAGTGTGGACACCAGCGAGGCGGCCATCGAGTTGGCGACTGCAAACATGCGCCTGAACGGCCTGGCCGACCGGGGGGTGGACGACCACTTTATCGTCGGAAACGTGTTCGAGGTATTGCGCCGCTTCCGCGACGAGGGGCGGCGCTTTGATTTTATCGTGCTCGACCCGCCCAAGTTTGCCTTTCACGCTCACCAGGTACAGGCGGCCGCCAGGGGCTACAAGGACATCAACTGGCTGGCATTTCGCCTGTTGACGCCGGGTGGCCTGTTGATGACGTTCTCTTGCTCCGGCGTGGTCTCGCCCGATCTCTTCTGGAAAATCGTCTTCGGCGCGGCCGTTGATGCAGGTGTTGATGCCCATGTGGTGCGTGTGCTCCAACAGGCCCCCGACCACACAATGTCACTTTTCTTTCCCGAGGGGGTTTATCTGAAGGGGCTCCTGTGTCGAGTGGGCGAGAAGTCGGTTGCGTAGGTTGCCGTTAAATTGCAGGCATGTTGCAAGGGATGGAAGAGCACATGGTCCAGGACAAGATTGGCGGTGAACGGGAAGGGGCCTTCCCCCGGCAGGGGAAGGCAGAGAACCAAGAGCGTGGCGATTCACAGGGGGGCTGGCATTTCAGGCAATATCGCATTCAGTCGGGCGAGTTCAACACCGCCATGGTCCACCTCTACCGTGGCGAGATTACTCGTGCGAACACGTGGAGAACTCGACTCGACGCCACCACCAATTGGGCCGTGGTCACGACAGCCGGTGCCCTCTCCTTTGCCTTCAGCGGGCAAGAGAGTCCTCACTTCATTATTCCGCTTACCACAATTTTGGTCTCGCTCTTTCTGTTCATCGAGGCGCGGCGGTATCGCTACTACGAACTGTGGAGCTACCGCATTCGGCTGATGGAAACGGAGTTTTTTGCGCACATGCTGGTGCCGCCCTTTGCACCCAGCGAGGCATGGGCCACCCGACTGGCCAACAGCCTGCTCAACCCACGTTTCACCATTACGCTGTGGGAAGCCTTGGGACGCCGTTTTCGGCGCAACTACCAGCACATTTTCATCGTTCTGGCAGTGGCTTGGGTGATGAAGATTGCCCTTCAGCCTACGCCCGTTGGAACGTGGTGGGAGTTCTTCGAGCGGGCGGCTGTGGGACCAGTGCCGGGTTACGTGGTGGTACTGGTAGGAGTTCTTTTCAACGCCTTCTTTTTCGCCGTGGGCCTGCTTACCATGGGACTTACCCAGGCCACGGGCGAGGTGTTGCAGCGGGAGGAGTTGCTGGCCCCTTTCCGCCTCGTCGAGCAGGTGGGCCACTTGGCCGCCGAGTTGCTGGAGGACAGCGTGGGCGGGCTGTGGCGCCGCCATGACCAACTCGCCTACGTGATCACCGAAAAAGGGGATGAGGTGGCCGAGGCCATCCTGAAGCGGCTCGGCCGAGGGGTGACGGCTCTCCAGGGGAAGGGAATGTACACTGGCAAGGACCGCGCCGTCCTGTTGGTGGCCATTCACGGAGACCAAGCGGAAGACCTCAAGCGGTTGGTCTACCGGATTGACCGCAACGCTTTTGTGGTCATCAACCCAACAGAGGCGGTAATCGGGCGAGGGTTCCAGGCCCCCAGTTGAGAGACGTAAAGAGTCCTCTGTTGTCGTTTTCCGGCACAAGTTCTGTGGTCTGGAGTTCAACAGTGGAACCGTTACGAGACCTGCTGGCTCCTTACGTGAAGGCAGTGGAACGGGAACTCCGCCGTCGGGTTCCACCAGCCGAGGGGCCCTATCGGACCCTCTACGGCATGGTGCGCTACCACCTGGGGTGGACGGACAGAGCCTTTCGCCCCGTGCCCGCCCGGACGGGAAAGCGGGTGCGGGCTGCCCTCTGCCTGATGGCCGGCGAGGCCGTGGGAGGGCGCCGTGACCACATATTGCCCGCGGCGGCTGCTGTCGAGCTGGTCCACGAGTTCTCGCTAATTCACGACGACATTGAGGACGGCGATCGGGAACGGCGCGGCCGGCCCACCCTGTGGGCCGTGTGGGGGGAAGCCCAGGCCATCAATGCTGGCGACGCCCTTTTCGCGCTGGCCTTTCTAACCCTTGACGCCTTGCCCCAGCGCGGCGTGGCGCCGGAGCGGGCGCTGGAGGCGCACCGCCGGTTCACCCGCACCGTGGTTCGCCTGTGTGAGGGCCAACACCTCGACCTGGACTTCGAGCAGCGCTCGGCCGTCTCGCCCGACGAGTACCTGCTGATGGTGGAGGGCAAGACGGCGGCTCTCATCGCGCTGGCAGCAGAGTTGGGCGCTCTGGTGGGCGGTGGGGATGAAGAGGTAGTGACCCTCTTTCGCCACTTTGGCCACTCGCTGGGTGTGGCCTTCCAAATGCAGGACGACCTGCTGGGCCTCTGGGGACACCCGGACCGCACGGGAAAGCCAGCCGGCAACGATTTGCGCCGCCGCAAGAAGAGCCTTCCCATTCTTCTCGCCTGGCAGCTTTCCGAAGAGGCGGCGGCTACCTTGCGGGCTCTCTACGCGGCCTCGCAGGTCACGGACGAAATGGTCGCCCAAGCGTTACACGCGATGGAGGAGGTGGGCGCACGCGCGGCGGCGGAGGCCCAAATGCGTGAGACCTATGGGAAAGCCCTGGAAGCGCTGAGTCGCCTGGAGAAGCGCCTCTCGGCTGACCGCCTGGCGCCGTTGCGCCACCTGGCAAAACTGTTGATCGAACGAGACTACTGAGGAGGAAGGGAGCGATGGCGCTCTACTACGTGGAAGAAGTGCTGAACTACGGCGGGTTCTTCGCCGGGGACACGGTGACGCTCATCGCCGTGCCCTTTGGCAAGGAAGAACCCAAGCTGGACCTGGTCATTGACGAGTATGTCTTTGACAACCTTACGGACCGCCACAAGATTGTGCCCGGCATGGTGCTTGACCTCGAAATCGAGAACGAACAAAAGGTCACAGCCGCCCGCATCGTGGCCGCCAAGGCGCGCGAGGCCTTGCGGGAGGCCGTTGAGAGCAGCGCCCCGGCCGACCGGGAGTACCGCATCTTCGCCTATCGGTGTCCCGCGTGCAACTTTTGGGTGCGCGGAGAGCCCGAACAGACAGCGCCTGACACGTGCCGTTGTCGGGTGTGTGGGGCCACGTTTCAGGTGTGAGCGCAGCGGTTTGGGAGTGCCCCACGACGTTTGAGAGCGTTATGTATTTTGTGTATAATGCCTGTGACAGAAACCACAACATTCAGAGAAAGGACGGAACCATGCGGGGGTTCTTCAAGCGAAACGACAAAGAGGAAGACGGAACGCCGGTGCGCGAGGAAGATGTCCTGCGCGCCCTCAGCCGCGTCATTGAGCCGGAGTTGGGGCGTGACTTGGTCTCCCTGAACATGGTGCGCGACATCGCCGTCGAGGACGGCGTGGTGCGCTTCACCGTGGTGTTGACGACGCCGGCCTGCCCCCTGCGCGCCCAAATCGAGCAGGAGTGCCGCCAGGCCGTGCTTGCCCTGCCGGGCGTGCGGGACGTGCAGGTCAACTTCACCGCTAACGTGGCCCGCGACACGCGCGTGACTGGCCTGCAAATCCGCAACATCATTGCCGTGGCCAGCGGCAAGGGAGGGGTGGGCAAGAGCACCGTGGCCGTCAACTTGGCCCTGGCCTTGGCCGAGGAGGGGGCCGCCGTGGGGCTCCTCGACGCTGACATCTACGGCCCCAACTTGCCCCTGATGCTGGGCGTCGAGCGCCTGCCCCCCGTGAGGGGCCAGCGGGTCACGCCAGCCGAGGCGTATGGCATCAAGGTGATGAGCATGGGCTTCCTGGTCGAGCCGGATCAGCCCGTCATCTGGCGGGGCCCCCTGCTCCACTCGGCCCTGCGCCAGTTCCTCACCGATGTGGAGTGGGGCGAACTGGACTACCTGATCGTGGACATGCCGCCGGGCACGGGTGACGTGCCCATCTCGCTGGCGCAACACACGGCCCTCTCCGGCGGCGTCATCGTCACCACGCCCCAGGACGTGGCCCTGGCCGACGCCCGCAAGGGCTTGGTGACCTTCCAGAAGCTGAACGTGCCCGTGTTGGGCATCATCGAGAACATGAGCTACTTCGTGGCTCCCGACACGGGCAAGCGCTACAACATCTTCGGCTCCGGCGGGGGGCGCCGCTACGCGGAGGAGATTGGCGTGCCCTTCCTGGGCGAGATTCCCATTGATCCCCGCATTGCAGAGGGGGGTGACACTGGCCGGCCCATTCTGGTTGCTGCGCCGGAGAGCGAGGCGGCTCAGGCCCTGCGCGAGGTGGCCCGCCGCATGGCCGCTCGCCTCAGCGTGATCAACATGTCCCGTAAGCCGGAGGGTGTCATTGGGCTGGAAGACATCCCCGTGGCGGAATAGCACGCGATTGCAGGAGGGAGAGGCCGCTTCTCCTGCGCGTGCCGTGGCCGAACCCGATGGCGAACTCACCAGAGCCGGCTTCTCCGCCCGCCTCCGGGAGAAATGCCCGCCGGGGGCGGGCTTGCCCTTGTTGGGGCGCCTCCTTGACTTCTACAGTGTGGCTGTGCTGGCTTGGGCGCTGGCTCACCGGCTTTGGGGGGACCGGTGGGGCCTGCTGGGCATGGTCAACGCCTGGGGCGCCTGGCTGGCGCGCACGGGCCTGCTGGCCACTGCTCTGCGCCTCGGTCGCCGGCGCTCCTCTTTGCTGAGCGGCGGCTTCCTGGCGGTGAACCTCTCCCTCCTGGCCGGGTATAGCGTCCGCGAGGTGCTGGCTCGCTGGGGGCGTCCCACCCCCGTGGTAGGCCCTGGCCAGCCCTCCCTCCGCCTGATGACCTTCAACCTGCTAAAACACAACCGCGACGCCGATGCCATCACCCACGTCGTCGGCGAGGTGGACCCCGACGTGGTGGCCTTTCAGGAAGTAACCCCCTGGCTGGCCGAGCAGTTGGAGGCTCGGCTGACGGCGCGCTACCCCTACCGTCTCTGGCACCCCCATTCGGGTTCCGGCGGCTTGGCCCTGCTGAGCCGGTTCCCCTTGGAAGAGACTGGCTACTGGACGACCCCAGGTGTGGAACCTTTCGCCCTGCGGGGCACTGCCACCGTTGACGGCCGGCAGCTCGACATTTACGCTGTCCACCTTATCGCTCCGGCGGGCGACCACCTGCAATCCACCGGCTTGACCGGCAACTTTCGGTTGCGGGAAAAGCAAGCTGCCCTGTTGAGCGCTGAAGTGGCCGAGCGTGCGCTTCCGGCTATTGTAATGGGCGACTTCAACTTCACCGAGACCAACGATGCCTACCGCCTGCTGACGGACACCCTGGTGGACGCCTGGAAGTTGGCCGGACAGGGATACGGGGCCACGTGGCCGTGTACCCTGAAACCCTTCTTGCCCTTTTCCCTCTTTCCGCTGTTGCGGCTCGACTATTGCTTCCACACTGCTTCCGTTGTGGCCGTGGAAGCGCGCGTCTGGCGCGGCGCCACCGGCTCCGACCACGCCCCGCTGGTGGTCGAAGTACTGCTCTAGGCCGGGCTTTCGTTCTTCAGGTGCACGTCCACTTGTGGGAAGGGAATCTCGATGCCCTCCTCGTCGAAAAGGGCCTTGATGCGCCGGCGCATCATGCGCTGGGCGTCCCACTGCTTGCCCGGCTGCACGCGCGCGAGCATACGGAACCCGATGGAAGAGTCGTCGAAAGACTCCGGCCCTAGCACCTGTGGGCGTTCGAGGAACATCTCCTGCCGTGGGTCTTCCGCCACCAACTGGTCGGCCACGCGCTCCAACACGCGGGTAACGTGGTCCAAGTCGTTGCCGTAGCTGACGCCCACGTCCACCACGGCTCGCGACCAGGCGGCCGTGCGGTTGCTCACGATGGTAATTTGGCTGTTGGGAATGACGTGTAGCGTTCCGTCGAGGCCCCGCACCCGGGTGACCCGCAGGGAAAGGTCTTCCACGCGGCCGGCCACGTCGGCCAGGATCACCGAATCTCCGATGTGAAACTGGTCTTCGATCAGGATAAAAATGCCGGCGATGATGTCCTGAACAAGCTGTTGGGCGCCCAGGCTGAGGGCCAGGCCGGCCACGCCCAGGCTGGCCACCAGCGGTGTAATGTTGATGCCCAACACGCTGAGGCCCATCCCCAGGCCGATGAGCGCGATGAAGAGGTGTGTTCCCCAACTGGCCAGTTCGATGACGGTTCTCAGGCGCGCCTTCCGCTCCGGCTCAGGGATGCTCTCCTCGAGCCGTTGGTGGACGAACAAGAAAGCCACGGTGACAACTTCCCACAGGAGATACGAACCGATAATGACCAACATGAGCCGCCACAGCATCGCACCAACGTTGCCGGGGATGGCGGTCACGCCCAGCAAGCGAGCTAATCCCACACCGACAGCATACACGATCAAGAGGAGCCCGCCCGCGCGTATCGGGCGGCGCACGGCGGCCCACCAGGCCGAAGCGGGAAGCCATAACACCAGGAGCCAGAGTACGAGGCCGGCGACGAAGGCTCCCAACAAACCCGGATCCAGCAGCGCGTCCCACTGAAGTGTCATTTCTTCTCCTCCTTGTTTCTTCATGTGTTACGTAAAACGTAATAACGTAAAACGTAAACACAATTTCCCGCCATTACGTTTTACGTCTAATTGTCGGCAAAATGGCGAATTGAAGAAGCAGTCCACCCACGTCTGAGCGTTACAATCGTTCTATTTTACAGCGTCGCCGAATAGAGCAAATTCTCCCCCCTTCTCCTTGACAAAAAGTGTTCTGCGTTCACAATTTGGAAAGAACGCTGTTGGCGTGCGCGCCGGACGAACTTTGACGGAAGGCAGAACAAGACACATGCCCGAAGAACGACTTCAGAAAGTGCTGGCGCGGGCTGGTGTGGCTTCGCGCCGCAAAGCCGAAGAACTCA
>WFWG01000307.1 GCA_015491235.1 Ardenticatenaceae bacterium | reverse complement strand
ACGCAATTGGTATGAGGAGCAAGGGATGCACGTGGATTTTCTGACACTGGCCTGCCTGCGGGACGACTTGGACGGACTCCTGGGTGCCCGTGTCCAACAGGTCGTTCTGGCCGACGAGCACAGCGTGGGCTTGGAACTCTACGCTGGGCGGCGCTTCCACCTGCTGATTTCGGCCCACCCGCAACACGCCCGCCTGCTGCTCGTGCCCGAAAAGGTGCGCCGGGGCGTGGAAGGGGAAACGCCCCTCCTGTTGCTCCTGCGCAAGTGGGTGCGCGGCGCGCGCCTGGCTGACGTCACCCAGCCGCCGTGGGAGCGCGTGCTGGTCTTCCACTTCGAGGGCCGTGAGGGGCCGTGCCAACTGGTGGCCGAGATCATGGGGCGCTACAGCAACATCGTGCTGGTCGGGCCCGACGGGCTGGTGCTGGACGCCCTCAAGCGCATTGGGCCGGACCTCAACCGTTACCGGGTGACCTTGCCTCGTCACCCGTACCAGCTTCCCCCGCCGCCCCCTGGCCGCCTCCCCCCAACTGAGTGCACAGAGGCGGACGTGATCGGCTTCCTGGCAAATGCCAAGCCCGACGAGCCGGCGCACCGCGTGCTGGTGCGCCACCTGTTGGGCATCAGCCCCACAGCGGCCCGTGAAGTGGTGGCTCGTGCCACTGGCAACCCGGAAACGCCAGCGCAAGCCGCGCCTCCAGCGGCCCTGCGGAGTGCTCTGGTCGAGTTGATGGCTCCACTGGAGGACGGGAGCTGGCACCCCCACGTAGCCCTTGACGAGCGTGACCAGGTCATCGCCTTCGCCCCCTACGAGTTGCGCCAGCTCGAGCGTCGCGAGGCCGTGCCCGACATCAGCACGGCCATGTGGCGCTACTTCCGGGCCCGCCTGCACGCCGACCCCTACGCTGCCGCCCGCCAGCAGGTGCGCGCGCTCATCGGGGAGGCCCGAGCGCGGCTGGAGCGCACGCTCGACCAGTTGCGCGCCCAGGCCATCTCCGAAGAGGAAGTCCAAGCCCTGCGGGAGGCAGGCGAGTTGCTCCTGGCTTATCAGCACCAAGTGCCGCCAGGGGCCAACCAGGTGACCGTGCCCGACTACACCGGCGCCCCGCGCACCATCCCGCTCGACCCGGCGCTCACACCGGTGGAAAACGCGCAGGCTTACTTCAAGCGCTACGAAAAGGCCCGCCGGGCGGCCCAAGAAGTCCCCGCCCGCATTGCGGCCCTGGAGGCCGACCGGGCCTTCCTGGACCAACTGGCCGCTGACCTGGAGTTGGCCGAAGACCGGGCGGACATTGACGCCGTGCGCGAGGCCCTGGCCGACGCCGGTTGGGTGCCCCGTTCCCGCCGCAAGGGCGCGGTCCCAGGCCGTCCCTTGCGGCTCGACGTAGAAGGCTTCCCCGTTTACGTGGGGCGCAACGCCCGCCAGAACGAGGAGGTGACCTTCCGCCGGGCTGCCCCTGACGACATCTGGCTTCACGTGCGCGGCTTGCCAGGCGGCCACGTGGTGATTAAAACAGGAGGGCGGCCCGTGCCGGAATCGGTCTTGCAGCGGGCGGCCGAACTGGCCGCCTGGTACTCGCTGGCCCGCAAGGAGGGTGGGCTGGTTCCTGTGGATTACACTGAGCGGCGCCACGTGCGCCGGATCCCCGGTGGCCGCCCAGGTCTTGTTACCTATCGCCACGAGCGGACACGGCGCGTCAGGCCGGTTCCGCCGGCGGAAGCAGCCGAACGTCACGCGGAGCCGCGTACTAATACCTGAAGGAGGTGAAAATGGCCGAGCAACGCACATCGCGCCCGGTGTTGTGGGTGCTATTGGGCCTGGCAATGGGCCTGTTCATTCCCCTTTTCCTCTTCGGGGCGACCTTGCTCATCGGCGTCCTCACCTTCACGTTGGCTGGCCCTACCCTGACGAGGCTGGCGGGTCCCACCACCTCTCCCATCGTGGCCGAACACCGTTCTGGGCCAACGAGAGGACCTGCTGTAGCCGTGATCACCATCACCGGCCCCATTGTCACGGGGCGGGTTCCGCCCTCCAACGCGGACAGAATCGCGGCTACCGAAAACGTGCTGGAACTGGTGCGGCGCGCCAGCGAAGACCGGGACGTGCGGGCCATCGTGTTGCGCGTCAACTCACCTGGCGGAAGCGTGGTGGCCTCCGACGAAATCTACTACGCCCTGAAGCAGGTGGAGAAGCCGCTGGTCGTCTACATGGAGGAGATGGCCGCCTCTGGGGGGTTCTACATCAGCATGGCCGCGGATTACATCGTGGCCAATCCCAACACGCTGACCGGCTCCATCGGCGTCATTAGCCAGTTTCCCAAAGCCCGGGAGTTGCTCGACAAGCTAGGCATCGAGTTCGTGATCATCAAGAGCGGGGAATTCAAGGACGCCGGTCACTTTGCCGAGCCCATGAGCGAGGAGGAAAAAGCGTGGTGGCAACGGCTTGTCGGCGAGGCCCACGAGCGCTTCGTCCAGGTTGTGGCCGAAGGGCGCAACCTACCCGCTGAGCGCGTGCGCGAACTGGCCGACGGCCGCGTCTTCACCGGGCGCCAGGCGCTGGAGGTGGGACTCATTGACGCCGTGGGCTACTATGACGACGCTGTGGACAAGGCAGCCCAATTGGGCGACATCAAGAGGGAACCACGGGTGGTCGAGTACCGGTATGCCCGCCCCCTCTCCTTGTTCGACCTCTTCTCATTCCGCGCGGCCGACGCCTCGACCCTGCTGGGATTCCCGGTTGACTTGGGCCGACTGCTGATGCCCTCGCTGGAGTATCGCTGGGAGCCATGAGGAGAACCAGATGGAGAGCGTTGCCCCCCAGGAGGCAGATTGGACCGTGGGCCGCTGGTGGCACACGCTGCGCTACATGGCGCGCTTGATCGTGCTGAGCACGCTGTTGGTGGTTGGCGTTCTTGTCGGCTTCATTTACTTGGAGAGCCGGCGTGATGAAGCCCGGCCGGCCGACGCCATTGTGGTGCTGGGCACGGCCCAGTACAACGGGCGCCCGTCGCCGGTGCTGCGGGCCCGCCTGGACCACGCCCTGGCCCTCTATCGGCGCGGCATCGCGCCTCTCATCATCACCACTGGTGGGCGTGGGCGCGACCCCCGGTTCAGCGAGGGCGGTGTGGGGCGCGACTACCTGATTGCTCACGGGGTGCCGCCCGGGGCTGTCCTGGCCGAAGAAGAGGGAGCGAGCTCGTGGGAAAGCTTGCAAAACGCCGCTCGCCTGCTGGCCGGGCGCGATGTCAGGCGCATTGTGCTGGTCAGTGACCCGTTCCACATGGCCCGCCTGAAACTCATGGCCCGGGATTTGGGATTTGAGCCGCTGGCCTCGCCCACGCGCACGTCGCCCATCTCGCGCTCCCCGGCCAGGGAGTTCTTCTACGTGCTGCGTGAGATGGGAGGCATTGTGGTCTATCTGTTCTCCTCTCCGAGATTGATCGTGGAGAGAAAGCGCTGAGGGCCATCTCTTCTCTTCCACCCCTTCTCTACCAAAGGGCCTCAATTCCCGTACTCACGCCACCACGCCGCCAGGTGCAACAGCGCCCACAGCGCGCGCGCGTAGTCACGCCTGCCTGACCAGTGGGCCTGGGCCATGCGGCGCACCGGTTCCCGCCGGAGCACCTGCCAGAGGGGCGAGTCGTCGCTCAGCGCCTCCTCCAGGTGCGGACGAAGCGGACCGCGCAGCCAGGCGGCGATGGGCACGTCGAAGGCGTGCTTGGGGCGACGCCGTACCATTTCCGGCAGCAGGTCGGCGAAGGCCGCGCGCAGCAGGGCCTTGCTGACTCCGTCTCGGCGGTGGAGCGCCGGCGGCACCCGGGCGGCCCACTCCACCACCTCCACGTCGAGGAAGGGCACCCGCGCTTCCAGAGAAGCCAGCATCGTCGCCCGGTCGGCCTTCACCAGCGGATCTCCCTCCAGCCAGACTTGTAGGTCCAGTTCCTGGATGCGGCTCTGCCAGGGGCGCTCCGCGGTGGCGGCCATGAGGTGGACCAGGTCACCCTGGGGCGCGAAGGTCTCCAGGAGAGCCAGCCAGTCTGGCCGGTAGAGGTGGGCGCGCTCTTCCGCCTGGGTAACACTGGAGAGGATGCTCTCGGCGTAGAAGGTGGCGAAGTCCGGGGCCAGGCGCGCGGTGAGGGTGTGGCGGCCCCGGCGACCGGACAGAAGCCACTGGGCTAGGCGGCGCAGGGGCCGGCGCAACACGCTCGGAATCGGCCAGGGGCGCGGCCAGCCGTACCAGCCGTAGCCCGCGAAGAGTTCGTCTGCCCCCTCGCCGGTGAGCACCACCGTGACGTGGCGGCGCGTCTCGCGCGCCATCAGCCAGGTGGGAAGGGTGGCCGGGTCGGCGAAAGGCTCGTCCAGGTGAGCGGCCAGCCGCGGCCATTCCGCGGCCACGTCGGCCTCCACCGCAATCTCGGTGTGAGCCGTGCCGAAGCGTTCGGCCACCTGCCGCGCGTAGCCCGATTCGTCCAGTCCGGGCCAGCCGGGAAAGATCACCGAAAAGGTGCGCACGGGCTCCGAGGCAGCTTGGGCCATCAGGCCAACGACGATGGAAGAGTCCACCCCGCCGGAGAGGAAGGCCCCCAGGGGGACATCGGCGATCATCTGGCGGCGCACGGCCCGGGTCAGGCGCTCGCGCAGCCCCTCCTGCCACACTTCCCAGGAGCGGGACTCGTGGGCGGTGAAGGGCACGTCCCAGTACCGCTCGATTCGCAGCGGCTCCTCCGGGCCCACGGTCAGGCGGTGGGCAGTGGGCAGTTTGCGCGCACCTTGATAGATAGTACGAGGAGCGGGAATGTAGCGCGTGGCCAGGTACCAGTCCAGGGCCAGCGGGTCAATTTCGCGACTCCACCCGGAAACCGGGCGCAGTGCCTTGAGTTCCGAGGCAAAGGCCAACCCGCTGCCCGGCAGGTGAGCGTAGTAGAGGGGTTTGATCCCCAGGTGGTCGCGCGCCAAGAGGAGCCGCTGGCGCACCCTATCCCAGATGGCGAAGGCGAACATGCCGTTGAGATGACGGGGAAGGTCATCCCCCCACTCCTCGTAGCCGTGAACCAGGACTTCCGTGTCCGACCGGGTAGCGAAGTGGTGGCCGCGTTGCATCAACTGTGCTCGCAACTCGCGGTAGTTGTAGATCTCTCCGTTGAAGACGACGACGACGGACCTGTCCTCGTTGAAGAGAGGTTGGTCGCCGGTCTGGAGGTCTATGATGGCGAGGCGGCGCATTCCCAGCGCAATTGAGCCCTCGACGAACGTGCCCTCACCGTCCGGGCCACGGTGGACGAGGGTGGCGTTCATCCGGGCTAACAGCGCCGAGTCGGGCGCGCCAGCAGGTGTGAAGAGGCCGACGATGCCGCACATCAGTTCATCCCTCCGAGCATCGCTTCGTAAACGGCCAGCGTTTCCCGCGCCGTCCGCTCCCAGGTAAACTGCCGCGCCCGTTCCAGACCTCGCTGGCGCAGCTCGTCGGCTAGGGCTGGGTCCTCGAGAACACGGGCAACGGCGTCCGCCAAGCCCTCGTAATCGTCAGGGGGAACGGTTAAGGCGGCATCGCCCACGACTTCGGGAAGCGAGGAAGCATCCGAACAGACGACCGGCGTGCCACAGGCCATCGCTTCCAGGGGGGGCATCCCGAAGCCCTCGTAGAAGGAGGGGAAGACGAACACGTCGGCCAGGTTGTAGATGATTGGCAGCGCGGCGTGAGGAATGTACGCAATCTGGATGACCGCGCTGGTCAATTTCAATTCCTCTATCAGGGCGCGCTGGTTAGGTCGAAAGCGTCCCCCAACTTGCAAAAGCTGTACTCCTGGCAGGCGCGTTTTGTCTCTCAGGCGGGCAAGCGCGTACAGGAGGGCTTCGACATTCTTGCGCTCGTGACAATGGCCCACGTGGAGAACGATGGGAATGTCGGGAGGAAGCCCATATTGGCGGCGGGCGGCCTGTCTCTCCTCTGGAGCGCGCGGGACAAAGTGGGTGTCCACAGCCAGTGGGACGACCGTGATGCGCGCGGCGTCATACGCGGAGAAGCGCACGATGTCGTTTTTGGTGTTCTGTGAGTCGGCAACAATGTGCGCGGCTTTCAACATGCCCCGGAACGCCCAATCCCACAGCGCAAGTCCCAAGCTGGGCTGGGGCAGTCTATCCCGGCGCACCAGGGGGGCTAAGTCATGGCAGGTCACAACTGTGCGTTGGGGGTCGAGAACGTAAAGCGCGTGCCCGTAGCTGTGGTCAACCACATGATTAATGGCACTCTGGAAGCGGCGAGCGACCAGAGGATAGAGCAGCGCGCGCCGCACGTATACCCCCAGCGTCCCCCCTCGACCGGCCAGAGGAACGGTCTGCCCTGGGGCGGGAAACACGCGCACGTTGACGCCTAGCTTCCTCAGCTCAGCCTCCAGGTGGTCGGCGTAGACTTCCATGCTGTGCCAACCCTCTTCGGGCAGGTCGCGAAAGATTGTGACGTTCACTGTTCCATCACCCTTCGCCAAAATGTGTATGTTGCCTGAGCGATTTTCTCGTTCGTGTAGTTTGCCAGCACTCGGGCCCGCCCCTTCTGGGCCAGGGCGATGCGTTCTTCCGGGTGGTCCCGCAACCTGGAGATGGCCTGAGCCAAGGCCTGAGCATCGCCCTCCGGCACAATGAGTCCTGCATCGCCGATGACTTCCGGAATGGCGCCGGAATTCGAGCCGATGACGGGAACTTCACAGGCCATCGCCTCTATCAAGACATGCCCGAATTGCTCCTTCCAGCGCTCTGTGCTCAGCGAGGGCAGAACGAGCACATCCATCGCGTTCAGGTAAAGCGGCACTTCTTGGTGGGCCACGGGCGGAATCCACCGTATTCGGCTCGAAAGGCCCATGCGCTCAACAGCCTCAAGCCAATGTTGGCGAAGAGGCCCATCACCCACTATCAGACACTGCCAATCTCCTCCCTGTACTGTGAGGGCATTGAGCAGGGTCCACATTCCTTTTTCTGGCACCAACCGCCCAATGTAGCCAATTGTAAACGTGGAAAGCCCTAGACTCCCCCTGAGT
>WFWG01000306.1 GCA_015491235.1 Ardenticatenaceae bacterium | reverse complement strand
GAGTGTGCCACTTGCCAGTTTCCCCAACCTGAAGCAAAATACGCTCCGGCAATTCTGCCTTCCTTCATAAAACTCGGAGGGCAGTCAGGGCGTATCTTCGAGAAAAGCCGAGGGTTTTTATATTCCAGAGCAGCATCTTGCCGCCGCACGCAAGTGAGGAGGACGAACGTTGGAACCAAACGGCACACCGCGAAGAAGAGTCGTTGTAACCGGGATGGGCTGTCTCTCACCTGTTGGAAATGATGTTCCCACCACGTGGGACAACCTGATTCATGGTCAGTCGGGCATTGGCCCAGTTACCCAGTTTGACGCCTCGGAGTTCGAGACTCGTATTGCTGGCGAAGTCAAGGACTTCGACCCCAAACAGTTCATGGACCGCAAGGAGGCCCGCCGCAGCGACCGCTTTGTTCAGTTTGCTGTCGCTGCCACCCACGAGGCCATTGCCGATGCTGGCCTGGACTTGGAAAAGGAAGACCCAGAACAAATCGGCATCATCATCGGCAGTGCCATTGGCGGCGTCATCACACTCCTGAAGCAGTACGACGTGATGAAAACCCGTGGTCCCCGGCGGGTGAACCCCTTCTTTCTGCCCGCAATGGTCATTGACACGGCTGGCGCCCAGATTGCTATTCAGTATGGCTTGCATGGCCCCAGCTTCGGCATCGTCAGCGCGTGTGCAACCGGCACCAACGCCATCGGCGAGGCGGCTGAGCTGATTCGGCGTGGCGACGCGGAAGTGGTCATTGCCGGAGGGTCCGAAGCGGGCATTATTCCTCTGGCCTTCGCGGGCTTCAACGTCATGGGCGCCATGAGCACCCGCAACGATGAGCCCGAAAAAGCCTCACGCCCCTTCGACGCTCAGCGTGACGGGTTTGTCATCGCGGAAGGGTGTGGCATCATGATTCTGGAGTCCTTGGAACACGCCCTCGCACGAGGCGCTCGGATCTATGCCGAAGTCGTCGGGTACGGAAGCACGGTGGACGGATACCACTTGGCTGCCCAGGCAGAGAACGGCGCCGGTATGCAGCGAGCAATGCGGCGCGCGCTCCATCAGGCTCGTCTGGAACCACACCAAGTTGACTACATCAACGCCCATGGCACCAGCACCCCCCTCAACGACGCCAACGAGACCAAAGCCATCAAGGCCGTCTTTGGTGAAGCCGCCTACGACATTCCAGTCAGCAGCACCAAAAGCATGACCGGTCACCTCATGGGGGCTGCTGGCGCACTGGAGGCTATTGTCTGCGTGAAAGCAATTGAAACCGGCATCATTCCTCCTACCATCAACTACGAATACCCGGACCCTGAATGTGACCTCGACTACGTGCCCAACCAAGCCCGTCAGGCGGATGTGCGTGTGGCCATGAGCAATTCCATGGGATTGGGAGGGCACAACGCCTGCCTGATTTTTGCCCGCCACGAGGATTGAGCTTACGCCCAACTGATGAGGGAGATAAAGCGGTCATGAGGGTGCTCTTTTTATTTTTTTCTGAACTGAAGGCCGTATTTGGACCACGGTGACTCTTGCTCGGCCACGCAGATTTTTGTGTAAATCTGCGCGGTCGTTTATCAGCAAAAAAGGGGATATATCTTCCAATGGCGCGCTTCGCGCGCCATTGGAAGATATATCGTTAAGCTTTTTCGATGTGATATGGAATTTTCTCTGTCGGTGTTTTACCCCAAATTCACTGTGGTCGAGTACTCTCGAGAACAGGCGATGAAGAGTGGCCGAATTATAGCGGTAAAAAGAAGAGGAGGAGAACGTCATGCCTTACGCGCACATTCGCGGGTGGGGAAAATACGTGCCGCCGAACGTGTTGACCAACGACGACCTGGCCCGCATGGTTGACACGACGGACGAGTGGATTCGCGCGCGCACAGGAATTGCCGAGCGGCGTATTGCTGGTCCCGGAGAAACAGCCGTAACGATGGGCATCAATGCAGCCCGCGAAGCGCTCCACATGGCCGACGCGGACCCAGCCGACGTGGAACTGGTCATTGCGGCCACGGCCACGCCGGACCGCATCTTTCCGGCCACAGCCTGTATGATTCAAGACGCCATCGGAGCACAGGGGGGCGCCTTCGACCTCAGCGCCGGTTGCAGCGGTTTCATCTACGCACTGTCGGTCGCCTCGAAAATGATTGAGGCCGGACAAATCAAGCGCGCGCTCGTGGTGGGCACGGAGGCCCTCAGCCACATCGTTGACTGGAAGGACCGCGCCACGTGCGTGCTCTTCGGCGATGGCGCCGGCGCCTTTTACCTGGAAGCCGACGAGGAGCCCGGTGGTTTCCTGGCCTTCGAACTGGGGAGTGACGGCTCTGGCGGTCACCTGTTGACCGGCCCGGTGGTGGGGAACAGTTATGAACCGGTGGTGGCTCCCGACCTTTCAAAGGGATACATCTCCATGCAGGGGCGAGCGGTCTACCGCTTTGCAACCCGCGTCATGGGCAGGGCTGCCGAACGCGCCCTTCGGCGCGCTGGGCTGAGCGTCGAGGACATTGACCTCTTCGTCCCCCACCAGGCCAACTTGCGCATCATCGAGTCGGCTGCCCGGCACCTGAAGCTGCCCATGGAGAAAGTCTACGTCAACATTCACCGCTACGGCAACACCTCCGCCGCCAGCATCCCTGTGGCCTGTTGTGAGGCTGTCGAGGAGGGCCGCCTAAAGCCCAACGACACGGTCGTCATGGTCGGATTTGGAGCTGGGCTCACGTGGGCGGCCGCCGTGGTGCAATGGCCCAAAGAACCCGGTCGCCGTGCGCGCTCTAAACCGCAAAGTGCCCGCTCGTGGCTCCGCGGCCAGCGGGCCCGCTTGCTCAGCATGCGACACCGTGTCGGGCACCAGGTGGACGAACTGCTGGAGGCCGGCCTACCCATTCCTCCCCGTTCAAAGTCGAAAACCCCCTCCGGGTAGCAGGCAGAACCCTTTCGCGGAAGAACCGAACGGTGGCAGGGGGCGGCTTTGCTGCTCCCTGCCACTCCATTGGGTGGACGGACAGAAAGGCCACATTGATCTGCCGAGATCGTTCGCCCCCGCGTTCCCCAGAAGTAAGAAGAGCACCGCTCCCTTCGTCTAAACAAGGCACGTACCAAACATCACAACCTATCAGACGGAGGAAGTCCCCATGAACGGCGACCGCCAGTTGGAGATTGTCGTGTACGGCACATCCTGGTGTCCAGACTGCACGCGAGCCAAACAGTTTCTGGGCGAACAGCGCATCCAGTACCGCTGGGTGGACATTGAAGAAGATCCCAAAGCAATGGCCTACGTGGAGCAACTCAACAAGGGCATGCGCGTGGTGCCCACCATCGTCTTTCCCGACGGCGACATCCTCGTGGAGCCGTCCAACGTGGAGTTGGCCCGCAAGTTGGGCATCATCACCACAGCAAAACGCTCGTTCTACGACGTTATCATTGTGGGCGGTGGTCCGGCTGGCCTGACGGCCGGCATGTACTTGGCCCGCGAGGGCGTGGACGTGCTGATTGTCGAGAAGGGAGCTCCCGGCGGGCAGGCAGCCGTCACTCAGGTGATCGAAAACTTCCCCGCCTTCGACGAGCCCATCAGCGGGGATGAACTGGCAAAGCGATTGACCCGCCAAGCCACCCGCTTTGGCGTGGAGATTCTGCAAGCCCAGGCTGTCGTCACCATCCGCACCAACGGCATGTACCGCGAGGTGCTGACGGGCGACGGCGCCTGCTACGCTGCCCGGGCCGTGCTCGTCGCCACAGGTGCGCGCTACCGGCGGCTCAATGTCCCGGGCGAGGCCGAGTTGATCGGCGTCAACGTGCACTTTTGCGCCACTTGCGACGGAGCCTTCTACCGCGACAAGGAAGTGCTCGTCATCGGGGGAGGAAACAGCGGGTTCGAGGAGGGCCTCTTCCTGACCCGCTTTGCCCACAAGGTGACCATTGTGGAGCGCAACCCGGAACCGGGCGCCAGTCAAATCTTGCAGGAAAAGGTGCGGGCGCACCCCAAAATAGAGGTTGTCACCAATC
>WFWG01000305.1 GCA_015491235.1 Ardenticatenaceae bacterium | reverse complement strand
CTTCAAGACCTACCCCGACGCCCCGCGCCACGTCCTGCCCCCGCCAGCCCCCATGCCCGTCCGCCTGGACGAGGCCCTGAACCGGCGGCGCAGCGTGCGCGACTACGCGGACACGCCCATCTCGCTCGAGGCACTGAGCGCCCTCCTGCACGCAGCCCAGGGCATCACCGAGCCGTCGTTTCCCAAGCGGGCAGCGCCGTCGGCGGGGGCGCTCTATCCCCTGGAGGTCTACGTCTCCGTACAGCGTGTGGCGGGGTTGGCGCCTGGCCTCTACCACTACGCCGTGCGGGAACACGCCCTGGAACGCCTGAAGGACGACGTGCGCCGCCCCCTCACGGTGGCCTGTCTGGACCAGGGACACGTGCCCACGGCTGCCGCCGTCTTCGTGCTGACGGCCATCTTCCAGCGGGAGCGGTGGAAGTACAAGGGGCGCGCCTACCGCTACATCCTCATGGAGGCGGGCCACGTCGGCCAGAACATCTACCTGGCGGCCACGGCGCTGGGCCTGGGGGCCTGTGCCATCGGCGCTTTCTACGACGACTTGCTCAACGAATTGCTGGGGGTGGACGGCGAGGAGGAAGCCGCCCTCTATGTCCTCACCGTGGGGGTGCCGCAAACGCTGTGAGAATGCCCATATCCCCAACAACGGTTCCCCTATTTCCGCCACCGGCGTTTCCGGCGGCGGTGTGGGTTGTCCCGGTCTTCGTCCCAGCGGGCCGGGTTTTCGGCAATATAACGGCGAATGGCGTTTAGGGCGCGTTGGTTGCGGATGATGTGTTCGTAATAATTGCGTTGCCACACGGGCACCCCGCGTGTGCCCCGACGGTCGTTGATGCGCCGGGCGGAAAACGTTTTGAATTGGCGCACGATTTCGGGCAACCCCTGGGGTTTTGGGCCCGTGGGTTCGCCGGTAGGGGCGGGTTCTGAACCCGCCCCTACCGTGGCCGGCGGATTGATGATGATAATCCCGTGCACGTGGTTGGGCATGACGACGAACGCGTCCAACGTGATGTTGGCAACGTGGTTGGGCAAATCGTACCACGTCCATTCCACGATGCGGCCATATTCGTTCAATTGCATGACGCCGTTCACCACCCGGCCAAACAACATCTCCCGGCGGTGGGTACAAATGGTCAC
The DNA here is from genome assembly GCA_015491235.1 of Ardenticatenaceae bacterium. GTDB lineage: Bacteria > Chloroflexota > Anaerolineae > Ardenticatenales > Ardenticatenaceae > WFWG01. Next base: position 2,121 of record WFWG01000305.1, on the reverse strand, counting down.
GAAATACGCCCCAGGTTGGCGATAATCGTATCCCTTCAGGCGGATGGACCGCCGGCGGTGTTTCCGTGGGTCGTATTTCATCGTCGGCCCCTTTGGTTAGCGGTTATTCCTCCTCGTTCAGCCGCAGCACGGCCATGAAGGCTTCCTGGGGAATCTGGACGCGGCCCAGCTTCTTCAGCCGCTTCTTGCCCTCCTTCTGCTTCTCCAGCAGCTTGCGCTTGCGGGTCACGTCGCCGCCGTAGCACTTGGCCAGCACGTCCTTGCGCAGGGCCGGCACGGTCTGGCGGGCGATGACCCGCTTGCCGATGGCGGCCTGGATGGGGACCTTGAACTGCTGGCGGGGAATGACCTCCTTGAGCCGGCGCACCAGCGCGGAGCCCTTCTCGTAGGCCTGGTCGCGGTGGACGATGATGCTGAGGGCGTCCACCGGCTGCTCGTTGACCAGGATGTCCAGCTTGACCAGGTCACCCGGCCGGTAACCCGCAAACTGGTAGTCCAGCGAGGCGTAGCCGCGCGTGCGGCTCTTGAGCTGGTTGTAGAAGTCCACGATGAGCTCCGAGAGGGGCAACTCGTAGGTGAGCAGCACGCGCTTCTGGTCCAGGTATTCCATCTTCTCGAAGACGCCCCGCCGCTTGGTGACCAAGTCCATGATGGGGCCGATGTACTCGGCCGGCGTCCAGATGTGAATTTTCATCCACGGCTCCAGGATGGCCTCGATCTGGCTGGGGTCCGGCAGGTCGGCGGGGCTTTCGATTTCCAGCTCCTCGCCCCTGGTGGTGATGACCTTGTAGGCCACGCTGGGCGCCGTGGCAATCAGGTTGAGGCCGTACTCGCGCTCCAGCCGCTCCTGCACGATCTCCATGTGGAAGAGGCCCAGGAACCCCACGCGGAAGCCGTACCCCAGCGCGGCGCTCGACTCCGGCTCGTAGACCAGGGCGGCGTCGTTGAGCTTGAGCTTGTCCAGGGCGTCCCGCAGGTGGGTGTAGTCCTCGTTGTCCACCGGGTAGAGCCCGGCGAAGACCATGGGCTTGGCCGGCTCGTAGCCCGGCAGGGGCTCGCCGGCCGGCCGGTCCAGCCAGGTGAGGGTGTCGCCGACGCGCACCTGCTTCACGTCCTTGAGGCCGGTGGCCACGTAGCCCACCTCGCCGGCCCGCAGCACCTCCACCGGCGTCATGCGGGGGCTGAAGGTGCCGACTTCCAGCGGCTCCACCTCCACCTGGTTGGCCATCAGCATGAGCTGGCGGTCGGGACGGATCTCGCCGTCCACCACGCGCACGTAGGCCACCACGCCCTTGTAGGGGTCGTAGTGGGAGTCGAAGATGAGCGCCCGCAGGGGGGCGTCGGGGTTGCCGGAGGGGGGCGGCACGCGCTGCACGATGGCCTCCAGCACGGCCTCGATGTTGATGCCCTCCTTGGCCGAGATGGGGATGACCTCCTCGGCCGGGAAGCCCAGCAGCGCCTCCAGTTCTTCGGCCACCTCGTCCGGCCGGGCCGAGGGCAGGTCAATCTTGTTGACCACGGGGATGATCTCCAGGCCGGTGTCCAGGGCCATGTACAGGTTGGCCAGTGTCTGGGCCTGGATGCCCTGGGAGGCGTCCACCACCAGGATGGCGCCCTCGGCCGCCTGGAGGGCTCGCCGCACCTCGTAGGTGAAGTCCACGTGGCCGGGCGTGTCAATCAGGTTGAGCTCGTAGGTCTGGCCGTCCCGCGCGGTGTAGGTCATGCGCACGGCGCTGGCCTTGATGGTCACGCCCCGCTCCCGCTCCAGGTCCATGTCGTCCAGCACCTGCTCGCGCATTTCGCGCTCGGTGATGGTGCCGGTGGCCAGCAGGAGCCGGTCGGCCAGGGTGCTCTTGCCGTGGTCAATGTGGGCGATGATGCAGAAGTTGCGAATGTGTTGCTGCTCAACGGGCCTTTCGGTCATGGGTACCTCGTCCTCCGGGAACCGGGGCGGCCGCCCGGAACTGCCGATTTCGTTCGGGGTATAGTATATTCACTTCTTGCCAAAGGGGCGAATGGGCCCCGACTCCTTGCCGGTGGGCGGAAGGTGCGACGCACGAGCAAAAGGTGCGACGAAGGTGCGAGGCACCTCGGAGCAAAAGGTGCGACGCACCTCCGAGG
>WFWG01000304.1 GCA_015491235.1 Ardenticatenaceae bacterium | reverse complement strand
GGGCCGGGTCGCGGGACTTCCACCTCCACCAGCTCCAGCCCCGGCCCTGGCCGCGCCTTGACGATGGCCTTCATTTTCATGGCGCTCCTCTCCTTTGAGGAATCCGCAGGTGAGGCGCCCGGCGAAAGCAAGCCCCACCCGCCGTTGTCCCGCCCACGGTGGCGGAAACAGTATACCACGCCTGGCCCAAAAGGGCGAAACGGGCTTGTGGGGAGCATGGGGGGCGTCCTTCCTGCTTGACGCCCCCGTGGCCAAAAGTATGCTGTTGCTGAAAGGGGTTACCAGGAGTACCGGAGGTGGAACCCCCGGCCGGGGGAAAGGAGGCGTTAAGGTGCGACGCACTTGCCAAGTGCGTCGCACCTTTGCCTCTCATCCTGCACGAACTCGGCTCTTGCTCCATGTTTGGGCATTCCCAGACAGCGCCTTTGCTCGGTTTCGCCTGAGGCGAAAGCCACAGGCTGCCGGGAAAACAAGCTGCTGAAGCAGGCAGCAGGAGAAGTGCTGGGCGAGGTGGGTGTGCCCGGCACCGGGCTGGCCGCCCGCGCCGTCGAGCAGGTGACCGAGCGCCTGGACCGGCGCAGCGACCGGCAGGAGGTGGAAGCCGCCCTGACCGTGGCCCGGCGGCACGTCCTGGGCGGGGAGTGGGACCCTCTCAGCAGCGTATGCAATGAACACTGTTACTTACTGTTTCTCTTGCGCCGGCTAACGAGGGCATCAGCGGCGGCGAGCCGAGCGGAGGCGAGGCGAAGCCGTCCACTGCATGTGAGGTTAGGTATTTCTCCCTACTCGGTATATTGACCTTTTTGTTTACGAGCAGCCAGCCATTTCGCCAAAGATACCGGGCTTTCTGTAGAGCGCTTCCCTAAGAGTAACCCTTCAACGCCAATATCCTCATCTACATCTGGCCAATGAATACCATAGCCGGCCCCGGCGATTTGAAAATTCTGCCGTTCTTCCGCCGTGGCATAAACCAAACGCGGGTACCAGCTCAAAGGTACGCTTATCGTGCGCCCATCCTCCAAATCCACGATGAGACTGTCCTCTGTGACTTGGACTTTGAGAATCCTAGGCAAGGCTACGGTCACCACCGCAGAATTCATCCCACCGCTCCCGGAGTAGGTCTGCATATTCGCTCAACAAACGTTCAATGTTGCGTAACTCTGCCCGACTGTACCCATAGTTTGCTGCCAAAGTGACCACCGGATCAAGCCAGAACTTCGCGCTCTTGTTTTCCCGGTCTACATGGACGTGACGGGGCTCCTGACAATCATAGGAGTAGATGTACATTCGGTACGGGCCCTCTCGCAGCAGGGTTGGACTCATACCCTAACATCCGCATGAAGGTGTTGGCTACACAACAAATTGTAGCATATCCGGTACGATTCTGCCTAACGGCGCGGCGAAGCCACCCGCTGGAGCGCCAGTGGAGGTGGATCGGCTGCAGCGGGGGTTAGGCGGTGTCGTCCTTTTCTGATCTGGTCACGCGATGTCGGATGCGCACGGCTCCCGGCGTAATGACGGTAAAGGCCTTTTCCATTTCATCGCCATGCGTTACAAGGGCAGATACCACGATCTTCGCCTTGCGAACCGGAGAGATACCGGCCAACCGGATGAGAATAACACCCTCTGTCATCCGTTCTTGACGAAGAACGAGCTCACCAAAGTCTTTGTCTGCCGTGAGCAATATAGCCCCCTCCCGATTGGCCAAATCTAGAACGACATCGTCGGAAATCCCCGGCTCCATTTCGGCAACATACCATACCTGATGGCCCCTTTGGCGCAGCCGTTCCACAATAGGACGATCCACACTCTCATCGGCCAAGAGCTTCACGTCGGCACCTTTATGGGGTAAATCACGTCGGCTCGTAACGCCTCGGCCGCGAAGGCCAGTGCCGCTTGAATGGCCTCACGGGTCAGCCGGGGATGTGCTTCTAGCAACTCGTCCACCGTCTCACCCGCAGCCAGCTTTTCTAAAATGAGTTCCACCGTGATCCGGGTTCCGGCGATCACCGGTTTGCCCATCATCACCGTGGGATCCGAGACAATCCATTCTCTCCACGTTTTCATCGCTTGACTCCTTGTTCGTCAGGCAGATAATGGCCCAGTTCAGCCGCCCGCCGAAGCGCCAGTGGAGG
>WFWG01000303.1 GCA_015491235.1 Ardenticatenaceae bacterium | reverse complement strand
AGGTCCGATTGAGGATCGAAGGCTTCCTCTTCCTGGGTGAAGAACATCCACTCGTCGCCGGATTTGACCCAAGTGGTGTTCTCAATCTGAATCATCTCGAACGCATCCGGCGACTCGCTGCCGGTCATCATGGCGCCAAGGGCCGCAAAGAGCCCGCGCATGACAATGTAGCGGGCGGGTGGGTCCATCGTCACTTCAATGGTCATGTCCCAGAGGGTCCCGTCCCCAAGCTTCTCGCGAGCCTCTGGTGGAAGGCCTTCGGCGGTTATGCGGTGAGCGTAGCGGGCGCGGAAATCGCGAATCTCGCCCGCTTTCACCTCGTCAGGGAAGAGGAAAGAGAACATGCCCCCTTCAGACTCTTCAGGTGTCGGCGTGGGTTGAGTGGGTTTAGAAGTGGGTGTTGGCTGGGGCGTCGGAGTTGGTTGGGGTGGAGTCGTTGCCTGTGGCTGGGGTTGCGTTTGGGCACCTTCCTGCTGAGTCGGTGGTGGAGCCTGCTCTCCGCCTCCTCCGCCGCCACAGGCAGTAATCAACACAAGCACGGCGACCAGCACCAAGACGAACACACGTCGCATGTTTTCCCTCCTTTTAATGTCCATTATTACGGCGTCGTTCGTATGCCCTTTCTTTAGTACGCAGGGATCGGCGTGTGGGTTACGAAGGAGTTAGCCGACCGCTGCCACAATTTCAAGGGCTTGCCGAATGTCAGACGTCGAAATGCCGTAGTGGGTCACGGCGCGATACGTGTCGTTTCCCAGGGCGTGCACCAGTAAGCCCCGTTCTCGCCAGGCGGCCACTCGTTCTTCCGAGGGCCGTTTGTCTGGCTGGCGGAAGATGACGATGTTCGTCTCCACAGGGTGGAGCACCTCATATCCGAGTGTCTCCAGTCCCTCTGCTAGCCTGCGGGCGTTGTCGTGATCTTCGGCCAGGCGGGGAATCATCTCCGTGAGGGCCACGATGCCAGCCGCCGCCAGCACCCCTGCCTGGCGCATTCCGCCGCCCAGCAGCTTGCGGGCGCGGCGGGCTTCGGCAATGAAGTCACGGGAACCCACTACCAAGCTTCCCACCGGCGCGGCCAGCCCTTTGCTCAGGCAGACGCTCAGGCTGTCGAAAGGGGCGGCCAGTTCGGCTGGCTCCATTCCCAAGGCCACGGCCGCGTTCCACAAGCGGGCCCCGTCGCCGTGGAGCCGCAGGTTGTACCGATCGGCCAGAGTGCGCACGTGGCGGACGTATTCGGGCGGGAGAACGCGGCCGCCCATGCGGTTGTGCGTGTTCTCCAGGGCGATGAGCTTCGTGCGGGGGAAGTGCACGTTTTCGGGCCGGATGGCCGCTTCGATCTCGCCGAGCGCCAGGGTGCCGTCTGGCTGGTTGGGCAGCACGCGCGGGTGAATGCCCCCCACGGCCGACGCTCCACCGGCCTCGTAGAGATAGGTGTGCTGGCTGTCGCCCACGATGTACTCATCGCCCCGGCCACAATGCACCAAGAGGCAGATGAGGTTGCCCATCGTGCCGCTGGGGACGAAGAGCGCCGCCTCTTTGCCCAGCAGCTCGGCAACCAGTGCCTCCAGGTGGTTGACGGTGGGGTCCTCGCCGTACACGTCATCGCCCACAGGGGCCTCGGCCATGGCGCGGCGCATGGCGGGTGTGGGTTGAGTCACCGTGTCGCTGCGCAGGTCAATCACCTTCACGGTTCCTTTTCGCTTGTCACGGTACCATCTCTGTGGGGCCGCGCCCCATGAAGCGGTGGCAGGCTTCGCACTGGGGAAAGACCACCTCGCGGGAGATGAAGAACTCGAACTCATTACCCTCCTGGTGGGAGACGTGACAGGCCACACAGCCGATGTCGGTGGGAGCCCCCTCTTCGAGGAAGAACCAGTGAAAGTGGTTCTCGAAGCTGCGGTCGTCGGCCCACGTCTGGTGACACCGGATGCACACCGCGTCGGGGAGCGGCTTGTCCATTTTGGCCGGCTGCTCAAAGTCGCCCGTCACGAAGGCGTAGGCGTCGCGAAACGCGAGGAGCAACCCTTCCGCGCGGCCCTTGAAGCCTACCCCGCCGTGGCAGTCAATGCAGCGCACCCCGCCGGGGCGCTCCTCCGTGGCCAAGGCGTGGGCCACAGCCAAAGTAGAAGCCACCCCATCCTGCTGGGCTTGCCGTATTCGGTTGACATACGTCACCTCTGGCTCCGTGTGACAGGCGGCGCAGAACTCGTTGTTCTGCTCCAGCACCATTGCCCCTCCAACGCCGGTCAGGCTCAACCCACCTGCCACCACGGCGATGAGAAGTAGCCAGTGAACCAGACGGTGTGGCCGCCGCATCGGAGCCCCTTATGCTTCCACAATGACAGTGATGGCGTGGATGCGCGAGGTGCCGTCCGGGAAGGTGTCGTCCAGCAGGCCGCCTCCCACGCCTTCCTGGCGCACGCCGTTGCCGTCGGTGGCCCGCGCCTTGATGACGAACCGTCCTTCGAGGCCTGTGGTGTCCCACTCGTAGCGCCAGAGGGTCCAGACCACTTCGGGGTAGTCGCGCGCCTGAATGAGCTGGGCGTCGTGCCACTCGTCGCCGATGCCCACCTCGACCCGCTGTACGCCCGACCGACCGGCAAAAGCGCGCCCGCTGATGAGCACCTTGGTGCCACTCTTGATGCGGGCCCGGTTGGTGGGCGTTTCGATCTGGGAGTTAACCTTGATGGTAGCCTCGTTGCTCCACCCCTTGCGCTCCCAGTAGCCCAAGTAGGGGTCACCCACAGCTTCGATTTCGACCAGCCACTTGGGCTGTTTCATGCCGTAGCGGCCCGGCCAGAGGCACCGCACGGGAAAGCCGTGTTCGCGCGGCACGGGCTCGCCGTTCATGCCGATGGCCAGGTATGCCAGCGGGTCCATCGCCAGTTCGACCGGAATGCTGGTGTGGAAGCCGTCGGCGCCCCTGAACACCAACTCCACCACGTTGGGGTGCAGGCCCGCCATTTCCAGGACTTCGCGCAAGGGGACGACTTCCCACACGGCGTTGCCGATGAGGTTGCCCCCCACAGGGTTGGAAATGCACTCCAGCGTGCGCATGTGGGTGCCCGCCGAAAGCCGTTTCAAGTCGTCGAACGAGAGGGAGAGTTCCGTTTCCACTAGGCCGGTGACCTTGAGGCGGTAGGAGGCCAGGTCAATTTTGGGAATGCCCCGGCCGATGTCCACCGTGTAGAACTCGTCGTTGGGCGTCACGCGCATGTCGTCCACCCGCACGACAGAGGAGGCTGATGGGGGCGAGTTGGCCGGTGTTGGCGAGGCAGCAGAAGGCGGAGCGGACATGGCCGCGGGAGACGGCGTTGCTGAAGAGGACTCCTTCTCCGCAGGCGTCGCCTCTGGGCGAGTGGTCAACCCTGGCACACACCCTCCCAAGAGGAGCGCTCCGGCACTGGCAGAAAGGCGCAGCAGTTCACGGCGTGACAGACGGCGCATGATTCCTCCTCCGACTGGAAAAGCCCTTGCAGCTCTCGGGTCACGCACCCCAAGACTTCACGTTGAGTACGAGTTGGACGGAGCGGCCAGTTTGGCAGGATGGCCGACCTGGTGAGGTGAGATACAGAGGAAATGGTAGCCACATCTCCTCGCTCGTCCAAATCGGGCGCACCACCAAGCCCACGAACCAGAAAGCCGCCGTACTCGGCGCGCCGGAGCCTTAGATTGTGGGGAAAATTGTGCCAAAATTTGGTTAAAATATTGACATTCTTTAGCATTCATATTATCATAAAACAGGAAAGCAAAAATTCCTTGAAAGCGAGGAAGAGCAGGAGAGGGAAGGCGGTCATGACAACAAATTGGCCACGGTACCCGCGGGCGGCTACCAACTTCGTTGACGCCTATGCCAACACTGACTACCGCATCCCCTTGCAGGGCGAGGAATTGGACGCCTTCTACGTGGCTCGCCACGATCACGATTCACGGCTGGAGTTACTGAAGCAAGAGTTGCTTTGGGGAGCCGAGCGGGGGCTGACGACCAAGTTTATCGTCTCCGGCCACGTGGGATGTGGCAAGAGCACGGAACTCAACCGCTCGGTCAAGGAAATTGAGGCCGATCCCAACCTGCGGGAGAGCCTGTTTGTGGTGCCCTACTCGGTGAACGAAATTCTTGACCTGCAGGACGTGGACTACACGGACATCGCCTTCTCCATCGTCATCGGCATCTACAATCGCTTGGAGCGCCTCGACCTGAGCTTCCCCCAGGACCGCATTCAGAGCGTCGTCGAGTGGATCAACGACGAGGTGGAGCGCTTCACGACCACCACCTTGGGCGCCGAAGTGGAGGTGAGCACCGACTTTGGCCTCCCCAAGATTCTCAGTTACCTGAACGTGCTGGGCATTCGGGTGCGGGGCGGCGGCTCCTATGGTTCGGAGGCGCGGTATAAAGTGAAAAAGCGAGCGCCTGAGTTGCGCCACTTGGTCAACCGCCTGCTCGACCACCTGAAGGAAATCAGCGGCATGAACGTGCTACTGGTCATTGACGACCTGGACAAACTCCCCCGGCGCGAGGCCCTGCGCGTCTTCCGCGACGACGGTCCCTTCCTGACCTTGCTGAGTTGCATGGCCATTTACACCGCCCCCATTTCCCTCATGTACGAGCTGGGCGACAGCCCCAGCTTTGGCCCGTACCGCAGCTATCCGGTTCCCATGTTCAAGGTCATGCACCGCAACCCCGAGGACGGTTACTACGAGCCGGACATCCTGAAGATGATGGAGTTGGTCTACCGGCGCGTGGTTCCCGACCTCTTTGAGGACGGCGTGGTCGAGGAGATGGTGAAGACTTCCGGCGGCGTCGTGCGCCACCTGATCAAGATGGTTCAAGACGCTTGCCTCTATTGCGCCACGTTCAACCGCCAGGTGGTGACCCGCGACGTGCTCGAATGGGTGGTCAACGAGTTCAAGCGGGACTTCAGCCGCCGGCTGACCAGGGCGGACTACATTCGCCTGAAGCGCATTCACCTCACCAAGGACTGTGAGGACAGCGACCAAGTGTGGGAGTACCTGCAATCCCTGTGTGTGCTGGAGTACGTCAACGGCGATTACTGGTACGACGTTCACCCCATTGTGCAGCGCCTGATCGCCGAGCGCGAACCCCTGCCGGTGGATTGACGACGTAAACCTGACGGGTTTGGTGGGAACCTGTCGCGCCTTGAGCCTCTTGGATGAGCACTTATGAGCAACTCGAAGCACGACCCCATGCTGTTCGAGCCGGTTTCCTCGTCGGAGGCGTTTGCCGACCTGGAGGCCAGGTATCACGAGCAAATTCAGTTGCTGCTCACTATGGTTCGCCTGAGTCGCTTGGGCGGCATCGCCACCGTGGAGTGCAACAGTGTTGATTTGCGCAAGCGCCTCTTTCGCTACTTCAAACAGCGCTTCGCCGAGCACGACATCTACTTGTACCCCGTCAAGGTGAGCGAGACAGACCTCAACTTGGTGCGCGTGTTGCGCGACCTGACGGACAGCCCCGGCTTCAAAGACCTCGAATTGGTGGGGCGCTACCGCAACATCGTGTTCTTCGTGTACGGCGTCGAGGCGTACACGGAGGAGCAGCAGGAGAAGTTCCTCCACTTTCTCAACCTGTTCCGTGACGGCACGACGATTATCAAGCAGCCCATCGTCATCTGGGCGACCAGCGAATTCATCCAGAAAATGGCCCTCGAGGCCCCTGACTTTTGGACGTGGAAGGGGATGCTGTTCCGGTTCGACGCCCGTAACGACGAGGAAGACGTGCTCGACCGGCGCCCCTTGCAGCGCTACCTCTACACCGTCTCTCACCTGCCCGAGTTCGCCATCTGGCAGGAGCTTTTCGTCCCCTTGCGGGGCAGCCAGTTGCGCGCCCTGGAAGCCGGGTTGGGGACCACATCTCGCCTGGAGGCGCCGTGGGAGGAGGCTTGGTTGTCCCCTCGCCGGTGGACCGACGAGGACAAGGTGTGGGTGCGCGTGGCGACCGCGCCAGCGCTCTACTTCCTCACCCACAACAGCCGCGTTCTCCTGCTGGGGGCGCCGGGCGCCGGCAAGACCACTGTGCTCCGCTACTACACCTACCTGATGGCCGACCGGGCTTTTCATCAGATGCTCAGGGGAGAAGCCGAGTACGTTCCCCTGCCCATCTTCGTGCGCCTCAACATGATGCGGCAGGGGCGCCAAGTCGAAGACCTCATCCTGGAGGTGTTGCACCACCACGGCATCAGGTCCGTGCGACAGGCGCAAGAGGTGCGCGCGCTGCTGCGGGGAGACCCCGTTCGCCTGGAAGCACAGGCTCCGCCCGTGCGGCTGGCCTTGCTCTTCGACGGCTTGAACGAAATCCCACCGCCGTTTCAGGAGAACTTCTTCAGCTTCCTGCGCGAAATTGCGTCCGTCCACCAGGTAGTGGTCACTTGTCGGACCGAGCACTTCGTTCCCCTCGAGGGGTTTCTGCCTGTTTTGCTGGAACCGCTTTCCGAAGAGGACATCGAACTCTACGTGACTCGTTACCTAGACCCCCGGCGGGGACACCAGTTGGCCCAGGAAATTCTGGCCGACCCCGACTTGCGCCAACTTGCGCACTCGCCCCTGCTGCTCTTCATGTTCACGCAGATCGCCGACGCCCAATCCGAGGTCGTGTTGCCCAGGAACCGGGGGCTCCTCTACGAGGCGTTTACAGAGCGCCTGTTGCGCCGCACCGAGACCGAGTGGTGGCGCATCTTTGGCCGCAGCAAGGCCAAGGTGCAAGTGGCCGTCTCCCGGGAGGCCCTGGGGTATCTGGCGCTGGCCATGCAACACCAGCGCCTGGAGACCATCAGCCGCGAGCAGTGCTACTGGCTCATCCGCGAGGCGGCCTTCACGACCCCCTTGCAGGCGTCGGCCAAGGATATTTTCGAGGGCTTGCTCTTCAGCGGGCTGCTGCGCCTCACCGGCAATCGCCGCCGGGTCGAGTTTCTGCACCAGGCGGTCCGGGAGTACTTTGCGGCTTTCCAGTTGCGCCTCCTGGGCGAACGCGTTGCTCCGTACCTGGAAACGCCTCCCGACGCCGCTCACTGGGCCGGAACGGCCGTGCTCTTCTTCGGCATCAGCCAAGAGCACACGCGGGTGTTCCTGGACATTGTGGGAGAGGGGGACGACTATCACCGCTTGTGGATCGGGGCTGAGGCGCTCGGCAGTGTGGCCCTGGAGGGCGAAATCTGGCAAAAAATGGGCCAGGAACTGGCCGACGACGCGCACCGGATGGCCCTTTTCAAGTTCTGCTGCGGGTTGGCGCTGGAGCACCGGGGAGCATACGAGAGGGCGCTGGCCTACTTTCGCGAGGCCGTCCTGCTGGACAGTGCGCTGGCCGTGGTGCCCTATGAGATGGGCATCGTGTACCGCCAACTCGGCCAGTATGAACACGCGGTGGTGGCCCTGCGAGAGGCCATTCGCCTGCAACCTGACTTCGTGGACTCGTACAACCAACTCGGCATAACCTACTTCGAGGTCGGGGACTACCAGCGCGCCTGTTTTGTCTTCGAGGCGGCTACGGAGTTGGAGCCGGGCAATCCCCACCACTTCTACAACTTGGGCCAGGCCTACAAGATGTTAGGGCGGCTGGAAGAGGCCGTCCAGGCCTTCACGCGAGCGCTTCACCTCAACCCCAATTACCAGGCGGCCCGCTTCCAGCTCGACCTGCTGCGCACGGCTCTGGAGTCGGAGACGTTCGAGCAACTCAGCCGGATCCCCCTCTTCCGCGTTCTTTCCGTGGAACATCGGGTGTTGTTGGCCCACCATCTCCACTACCAGGCCTTTTTGCCCGGTGAAATCATCGTTCAGCAAGGAGATCCGGCCGACCGCTTTTTCGTCGTGCGAACCGGCGAGGTGGAGTTGCTCCGCGAGGGGGAGGAGACGATTTCCTTCAAGCGGCTGGGGCCGGGGGACTACTTCGGAGAAGCGGCCCTGCTGGAGGAACAGGTCACGTACACCTACACGGCTCAGGCCGTTACCCGCACGCTGGTCTTCACGCTTCGGCGCAACGATGTGGCCCGCATTCGCCACCAGGCTCCTGACTTGGCGAGCACACTGGTGCAAACGCACGCGGAGCGCCTTCCCAGCAGTGGCCAACGCCCGTGAAGCCGACCACTGGCCTTCTCCAGACGGTTGCCGAGCCTTCTCCTTTCCGCTATAATCTCACCAGAAAAGTCCGTGTCTACTCTCGCATTTCAAAATAATACCAATTGGGCGTGGAAATGGCATGAGGTCACGTACTCCTTTGGAGACTCGGAGGCGAGCGCATGAACATGTGCGGCGCCGCCCCCCTTCTGTGAGCAGGTGACGTTACCAAACGCAATTGGTATAAAAGGTCAATGGTGTCCTTGCTGGAAGCAATCGCGTCAGGGTTGCCCATATTTGCTGACTTGAACCGCGCCGACGTGCTCCTCTACGCCCGGCAGCCAGATGGAACGTTGCTGGTGATGGAGCAAGCGGCGCCTCATTCTGTGCCGCCTGTGTACCGGATGCAAGTGGTAGGAACGCGCATTTCGCCGGATGAACAGCCGGTGCTGGCCCGGGCGCTAGCGACGGGGCGTCCGGTGCAGGGCCCTCGCCAGCAGAAAGGCTTCCGGGCACATATCGTCCAGGAAGCCTTCCCAATTCGTCACCACGGAACCATTGTGGGCATTCTGAGCGTGGAGAAGAGCCTGGTGGAGCACGAACGTCACCGGACCCGCCGGCGAGCCTTTCGGCAGGCACTGCTGGACATGCGCGACATGCTTTTGCGCGGCGAAGTGTACGGGTGGGAGAATCTCTCCCCCTTCCGCGAACACGACGGCATCATGCTGGTGGATGCCGGTGGAGTCATCCGATACTTGAGCGGCCTGGGAAGCCACCACTACCGGCGTCTCGGCTACCACGGCGAGCTGATTGGCACGAGCGTTAGCCATTTGAAAACGGCCGATGCGGAGCTCGTCGCACGGGCACTCGACCAGCGCCGGGCGTTTGAGATCGAAACAACCGAGGGCGACCGCATTTGGGTCCGCAAGGTGATTCCACTGGTTGGCCCTCGGTGGCGCTTGCCCACGCCCGTGGATGCGGCTATGCCCTATGGAATAGGACCCAGGCGGCGGGTTTCCGTGTTGATCACCATTCACGATGCCACGGCTGCGCGCCGTAAGGCCCAGGCCCAGGCTGTGCAGCGGGCGATGGTCCAGGAGATTCACCACCGGGTGAAAAACAACCTCCAAACCATTGCTTCCCTGCTGCGCATTCAGGCCCGGCGAGCCCAGCACGAGGAGACGCGGCGGGTGCTCTCCGAGAGCATTCACCGCATCCTGAGCGTGGCTGTGGTTCACGAGTTCCTCTCCCAACATGAGGGGTTGTCCATCAACTTGCGGGATGTGGCCGCCCGCATCGTGGCGCAAGTGCGCGAGAGTGTCCTCGATCCTTCCAAGGAAATCGCCTTTCGGGTCGAGGGGGAGTCCATCTTTCTGCCTCCCCAGCAGACGACGATGTGTGCGCTGGTCATCAACGAACTGCTTCTCAACGCGCTGGAGCACGGCTTTGACGGGCTCGAAAGCGGGGAGATCACCGTTCACCTGATTGACGAGGGCGACCAGGTGAAAATTCTGGTGCGGGACAACGGAACAGGATTGCCCGCTGACTTCGACCTGGAGAGTAGCAGCAGTTTGGGCCTTCAAATCGTCCGAACCGTTGTCCAGCAGGACCTGCGAGGACGCTTCGAGTTGCACAACGGGCAGGGTGTGTCGGCAATAGTAACCTTTCCAAAGGCGATGGCCAGTGATTGGGACGACGAATTTGCAGAAGTCCTTGACTAATTCTAACGTAACGGTGTTTGGAGGAGCCCATGACACGCAAGCGCATCGTAATCGCAGACGACGAGTCCATTATTCGAATGGACCTGAAGGAGATGTTGACGTCGCTGGGCTACCTGGTGGTCGGAGAGGCCAGCAACGGGCGTGTGGCTGTCCAACTCGCCCGTGAACTTCGGCCAGACTTGGTCATCATGGACATCAAGATGCCCGACATGGACGGCATCGAAGCCGCTCGCATTCTGACCGAGGAGCGCATCGCGCCTGTCTTGTTCCTGACGGCCTTCGGCCAGCGGGATTTGATCGAACAGGCCAAGGAAGCTGGTGTGGTGGGCTACTTGGTCAAGCCCTTCCGCGAGAGTGACCTGACACCGGCTATCGAGGTGGCCATTGAGCGCTTCAAGGAGTTCCGGGAGCTCGAAGAACAAGTGAAAGACTTGAAGGAGGCCCTGGAGACGCGCAAGCTGGTGGATCGCGCCAAGGGCATCTTGATGGACCGCGACGGCTTGACAGAAGCGGAGGCTTTTCGCAAAATACAGAAGATGAGCATGAACACGCGCCGTCCCATGCGCGAAATCGCCGAAGCCATCATCCTGACCTACGAGGCCGAGCGCATGGGGCGCGAGTGAGCGCGCAGCCGCCGGCAGGCGGCGGTTTTGCTCGGGGACGTGGCGGAACTGGTAGACGCGCATGACTTAGGATCATGTGCCGCAAGGCGTGGGGGTTCGAGTCCCCCCGTCCCCACTCACACCCGCTCGCAACTGGTGGGAGTTGGGACAGATTGTCGCCCGACTCCCACCAGTTCTTCTCCCGTAAAAGACCAAGGCACCGGTACACATCTTCTGTGATGAGCAGCTTGTTCGAGATTTTAGTGGAAGAAGGTGTTCTTGCACCGGAGGATCGCCCCTTTTGGGACCTCCTGACCCCCCGTCGGGCGCAGCGCATGGTGGACGTGTTGCGGCAGCGCACGCGCCACATCGCCCTGATTCTCGAAGCCGTTGACGACGGACACAACCAGGCTGCCGTCCTCCGCTCGGCGGATGCCTTCGGCGTGCAGTACGTGGGCGTGGTGCAGGGACGGGCGCCCTTCCGGCCCAACCCGGAAGTGACGCAGGGCGCTGACAAGTGGCTCACCGTCCAGCGCTTCGAGAACATCGAGGCTGCTATCGAAGCCATGCGCGCGCGGGGCTACCGCGTCTGGGCCAGCCGACTGGACGAGAACGCTGTTCCCCTCCCGGATGTGGACCTCTCGACGCCGGCCGCCTTCCTCTTCGGCAACGAGCACGACGGCGTCTCGGAGCAGGCCTTGGCCCTGGCGGACGGTTCTTTCGTCATCCCTATGGTGGGCTTCGTGCAGAGCCTGAACGTTTCCGTGGCGGCGGCCATCACCATGTTCCACGTCACGCGGCGGGCCAGGCATGAGGTGGGGGATGCCTACTACCTCTCGCGCGATGAGCAACAGGCTGTGCTGCGCCACTGGCTGCGCACCACCACGCCTCAGGCAGCCCGGTTGGCACGAGCCCTGGAATGAACCGAAAAGGGGGAAGGCGGTCCCGTTGTGCCCCGTTTCCGACAACCGGCGGCGTTGCCCGCGGAGCAACTGCTGTGAGCGAACACTCTCAGAAAGCGAACGTTTGGCCGAATTGGGGACTTTGGTGTATATTTAGGGCACAACAACCAAGCGGCCTTGTGTCTTATCAAGCGAAGGCAAAGCTGTAATACCAGTTGGGTCTGCAAATGCCATATATTCACCGAAATAGCTCGGCGCCGCCGTCCCACC
>WFWG01000302.1 GCA_015491235.1 Ardenticatenaceae bacterium | reverse complement strand
CATGTACGTCCCGCGCGGGATGAGCGTCTTCGAGGCGGAAGAAATCCGCCGCGAGGACCCGGACGAGTACGTCCGCCGGGCCAAGGAGAGCATGGCCGTACACGTGGAGGCCATGCTGACCTTCCTGCACAACGGCGCCGTGGTCTTCGACTACGGCAACAACCTGCGCCAGCAGGCCTACGACGCGGGCGTCGAGGATGCCTTTGCCTATCCGGGCTTCGTCCCGGCCTACATCCGCCCTCTCTTCTGCGAGGGGAAGGGGCCGTTCCGCTGGGTGGCCCTTTCCGGTGACCCCAAAGACCTCTACCGCACCGACCAGGCCATCCTGGAACTCTTTCCTGAGGATGAGCATCTGCGCCGTTGGATCACGAAGGCGCAGGAACGGGTGCGCTTTCAGGGGTTGCCGGCCCGCATCTGTTGGCTGGGCTACGGCGAGCGGGACAAGGCCGGTCTCCTCTTCAACGAGTTGGTGCGCCGGGGCGAGGTCAGCGCGCCCATCGTCATCGGTCGCGACCACCTGGACGCCGGCTCGGTGGCCAGCCCCAACCGGGAGACCGAGGGCATGAAGGACGGTTCCGACGCCATCAGCGACTGGCCCATCCTCAACGCGCTGCTGAACGCCGTTTCTGGCGCCACCTGGGTGGCCTTCCACCACGGAGGCGGCGTGGGCATGGGCTACAGCCAGCACGCGGGGCAGGTGGTGGTGGCCGACGGCACCGACCAGGCCGAGTGGCGGTTGGCCCACGTGCTGCGCGCCGACCCCGGCCTGGGCGTGGTGCGCCACGCCGACGCCGGATACGAGCTGGCCGTGGCCACGGCGCGCAAGCACGGTATCAAGATGCCCATGCTGAAGGGAACGTGAGGAGGAGCACATGTTGCCCTTTGCCGGTGTGGCCACCTTCCTGCGCGCGCCCCACCAGCCGTGGGACGGCGCCTGGAAGGCCGATGTGGGGTTCCTGGGAATTCCGTTTGACATAACTGGAGGATTTCGGCCCGGCGCGCGCTTTGCCTCCCGTGCCGTTCGCGAGGCCAGCCTGCGCTACGCGCTGCCTCCCGAGGGGTACTACCACCCCCGCTGGGGCACCCGCTTGGACAGGCTGCACGTTGTGGACGTCGGCGACGTGGACATTCCCACCCTCAACCACGAGTTGGCTTTCCACCGCATCACCCGCGCGGCCCGTGCGCTGCGCTGGCGGGTGTATCTGCCCATCTTCGTGGGGGGCGACCACAGCATTACGTACCCCCTGCTGATGGCCTTTGACGACGTGTCCGACCTGCACGTCGTGCAGGTTGACGCCCACCTGGACTTCACGGACGAGCGGAACGGCACGCGCTTCTCCAACTCCAGCCCTTTCCGCCGCGCCGTCGAGGCGCTGCCTAGCCTGAAGCACATCACCACCGTGGGCCTGCGCGGCGTCCGCTTCGACCGGGAAGCCGTGGAAGCCGCCCGGGCTCGCGGTCACCACCTGATCTTCCGCGAGGACCTGGCCTCACCCGATTGGACGGAGGCGCTGCCGCGCGAGAAGCGCGTTTACCTTTCCTTCGACGTGGACGCGCTCGACCCCAGCATCCTTCCGGCCACCAGCAGCCCTGAACCCGATGGCCTCACCTTTGCTGAGGCGGCGGAAATCGTGCGCCTGGTGGCCCAGGACAACCAGGTGGTGGGCGTGGACGTGGTGGAACTGACGCCCCACCTCGACCCCAGCGGCAACAGTGCCCTACTGGTGGCGCGGCTGCTGGTGGAGATATTGTTAGCCGTGTTTGGTTCGTAGAGGGGATCATGGTTCGAGCGTTCGACGCGCCCACCTTGCTCGTCACCAACATTGGGGAACTGGTGACCCCTGTGGGCGCGGGGCCCCACAAGGGCTCAGCCCAGGCCCGGCTGTGGCGCCTGCCGGACGCGGCGGTGGCCGTCCGCGAAGGGCGCATCGTGTGGGTGGGGCCACGGGCCGAGTGGCAGGGCGAAGTGGCCCGTGAGGTGGACGCGGCCGGCCGGGTGGTTCTGCCGGGGCTGGTGGACCCGCACACCCATGCCGTCTGGGCCGGCGACCGCCTGGACGACTTTGAGGCCCGCGCCAGGGGCATCTCCTACGAGGAGATTCTGGCCGCCGGTGGCGGCATCTACCACACCGTGCGCCAGACGACCCAGGCCGACGTGGGGGCGCTGGTGGCGCTGGCCTTGCCCCGCATGCGGCGGCTGTTGCGCTCCGGTGCTACCACGGTGGAGGTCAAGTCGGGCTACGGGCTCGCGCCGGCGGCGGAACTCAAGCTCTTGCGGGCCATTCGGCGCTTGTGCCAGGAGGCAGAGGCCGACATCGTGCCCACGCTGCTCGTTCACGTGCCCCCGCCAGAGGGGCGAGCCGCCTATGTGGAAGAGGTGGTTCGCTCCCTTCTTCCCGCTGTGGCCCGGGAGGGGCTGGCCGTGGCGGTGGACATTTTCGTGGAACGGGAAGCCTTCACTGTGGCCGAGGCGGAGCGGGTGCTGCGGGCCGCCCAGGAGCACGGGCTGGCGGTCAAGCTTCACGCCGACCAGTTTCACGCGCTGGGGGGCGTGGAGCTGGGCGTGCGGCTGGGAGCCCTCTCGGTTGACCACCTGGAGGCCTCGGGGCCGCCTCAGATCGCGGCGCTGGCGAAGAGCCGCACGGTGGGCGTGCTCCTGCCGGGGGTGAGCCTGCACCTGGGCATCCCACCAGCCCCCGGCCGTGTCCTGGTGGACGCCGGGGCAGCCGTCGCCGTGGGCACGGACCTCAATCCGGGGTCGAGCCCCCTCTTCTCGGCCCAACTGGCCCTGGCGCTGGCCGTGCGGCTCAACGGCCTCTCCCCGGCCGAGGCCCTGGTGGCAGCTACGGCCAACGCCGCGGCCGCCCTGGACCTCGCCGACCGGGGACGGGTGGAGCCGGGCTGCCGGGCGGACCTGCTGGTGCTCGACAGCCACGACTGGCGCGACCTGGCCTATACCCTTGGCGCTGACGACTTAATCGCCCGCGTTTTCGTGGCCGGCAAACAAGTTCACCCACAGGAGGGAGAACCGTGAGCAAGGTAGCTGTGCAGGTGACACCGTGGAAGGGGGCGGCCGCGCCCACCGAGCAGGAGTTGCTGGCCCTCTTCGAGCGCGAGGGGCTGCGCCCGTACCGGTGGGGCAACGCGCCGGGAGACGTGTACGGCGTTCACACGCACCCCTACCACAAGGTCATTTACGTGGTGCGGGGGAGCATCACCTTCCACCTGCCCGACCTGGGGGAGGACGTTCTCCTCCGGCCGGGCGACCGCCTGGACTTGCCCGCTGGCGTGCGGCACGCGGCCACAGTGGGGCCCGAAGGGGTGACGTGCCTGGAGGCCCACCGGTAACCGGCAGGAGTTGCGCTGTTACGTGGACAAGGCCATATCCCCAACCCCTTTCAGGGAGCGAGGGAGGTGCAGGGGGAACCCCCTGCCGGGGGGCGTGGGGGGTGTCCCCCCGCTCCTCTTTTTTCCTTGTTTCGTTCGCACAACGTCCAACGGCGTAAGTCCTGTAACCGGAAGAAGGAGCAGAACTCCATGACCACACCACAAGTCGTCCACGTTGGACGCCCCCTCACCGTTGAGGACGTGGTGCGCGTGGCCCGCGAAGGGGCCCCCGTGGCCCTGGACGAAGCTGCCCGTCAGAAGGTGCGCGCCAGTCGCCGCTACGTGGAGCGCCTGCTGGCCGAGGACCGCGTGGTGTACGGCGTCACCACTGGCTTTGGCAAGTTTGCCCAGGTGCGCATTAGCCCGAAGGACACGCGCCTCTTGCAGCGCAATCTGCTCCTCTCCCACGCTATGGGCGTGGGCGATCCGCTCCCCACCGAGGTGGTGCGGGCCATGATGGTGTTGCGGGCCCAGAGCCTGGCCCTGGGCTACAGCGGCATCCGCGAGGAGGTGCTGGAGTTGCTGCTGGCCATGTTGAACCGGGGCGTCCACCCGGTGGTGCCCTCGCAGGGCTCGGTGGGGGCGAGCGGCGACCTGGCGCCCCTGGCCCACATGAGCCTGCCCCTCATCGGCGAGGGGGAGGCCGAGTACGGTGGGCGCGTGCTCGCCGGCGCCGAGGCCATGCGGGCGGCCGGGCTGGAGCCGGTGGTGCTGGAGGCCAAAGAGGGGCTGGCGCTGGTCAACGGCACCCAGGCCATGACGGCCATCGCCGTCCTGACTCTGCACGACGCCCTGGAACTCTGCACCGTGGCCGACATCGCCGGCGCCATGAGCCTGGAGGCGCTGAAGGGGAGCCTGCGCCCCTTTGACCCGCGCGTGGCCGCCCTGCGTCCCCATCCCGGGGCCGCCCTGGTGGCCGAAAACGTGCGCAAGCTGGGCGCCAACAGCCCCATCCACAAGTCCCACGAGTTCTGCGACAAAGTGCAGGACGCCTATTCGTTGCGCTGCATCCCACAAGTTCACGGGGCCACGCGCGACGCCCTGGCCCACGTGCGCGAGGTGGTGGAGCGGGAGATCAACAGCGTGACGGACAACCCCCTGGTCTTTGCCGAGGACGACGAAGTGATTTCGGCGGGGAACTTCCACGGCCAGCCCGTGGCCCTGGCGATGGACTACGCCAAGGTCGCCATCGCCGAGCTGGCCAACATCAGCGAGCGCCGTGTCGAGTACATGCTCGACCCGGCCCTTTCGGGGCTGCCGGCTTTCCTGGCGCGGCAGGGTGGGCTCCACTCCGGCCTGATGATTTCCCAGTACACGGCTGCCAGCCTGGTGTCCGAGAACAAAGTGCTGGCCCACCCGGCCTCGGTGGACTCCATTCCCACCAGCGCCAACCAGGAAGACCACGTCTCCATGGGCATGGCGGCCGCCCGGCAAGCCCGCCAGGTGCTGGAAAACGCCCGCTGGGTGTTGGCCATCGAGTTGGTCAACGCGGCCCAGGCGCTCGACTTTCACAAGCCCCTGGAACCCGGCCCGGGCGTGAAGGCCGCCTTGCGGGCCTTGCGGGAAGTCATCCCGCCGCTGGAGCGCGACCGCATCGTGGCGCCGGACATCCGCGCGGCGCGGGAACTCATCGTCACGGGAAAACTGCGCGCGGCCGTTGAGGCCATCGTCGGCCCGCTGAACTGAGTGTCCGGCGTCTTGCCTTCTGCCTCTTGTCTTTAAGGAGCCGTGGACCGAGGCCCCCTGACACCGTTTCCCCTCAGTTCCGCTCCCAGCAGGCTCAACCCCAGGGCGACGGCGGCCAGGAGGGCCAGCCAGCCCAGCCCGCCTCGGGGCAATGACCAGCCCAACTGATCGGCCAGCAGGGTGGTGATGAGGTTGGTGAGCAGGTCGGCCAGCCAGAGGACAACCAGCCCTCCTACGGCTACGGCGTAGCGGCGCCAGGGCCGGTGGGAGGTAGGCGGGGCAGTCACCGGGTCCTCGAACGGCAGCGCGGCGACCGTCAGTTCGGTGAGGCGGGTAACGACCTGCTGTAATGCATTGCAAGCAGCTTGAGCAACCCTTTCTGTGTCGGTGAGCCGCCACCAGAGAGCGCGGGCCACACGGCGGGCCAGGTGAGGGGTAGGGATGCGGTCTGCCAAGCGGCCCAGTGCCCTCGCCGCTGCCCGGCGCACATCGCTGTCCCGGTCCCCCAACGCCCGCCGGAGGGGCTCTATGGCCCGCGGATCGCCCAACGCCCCCGGG
>WFWG01000301.1 GCA_015491235.1 Ardenticatenaceae bacterium | reverse complement strand
GAGCCGTGGCCACGGCTCTGGACCTGGAATGGGGCTGGGCGGTATTCTCTCGCGGATGTGCGGGGGTTGCGGCCTCCTTGCGCGGAGCAGCCCGCGTGATGGAAGGTGAGAACTACGGCTGGTTGCTCCTCTTTTTGCTGGTCGTCCTTGTCTTGCTTGCGGGATGAACGGAGAAGTGTGATGCTCGAGACCGCTTTGCGGTTTTTGGTGGCGCTCACATCCGAACAGGTTGTCGTGGGCCTTGCCATTACGGCAGCCGTCGTGGCGGTAGCCGTTGACTGGCGGCTAGTCTTGCTGGCTCTCGCCGTCCAGTATTTCCTGACATCGGTACTCCTGAACGACTACGTGCTGGTGCAGATTGCTGTGACAAAAGTGCTTGTGGGTGGATTCTGTCTCCTGGTGCTATACCGCACTGGTCGTCGGGTGCAAGAGGCTGTGGACGCGCTCACGCTGCCGGGAAGTTGGGTGGACCGGGAGCACGAGGCGTTGCCCATTTCGGCCTGGTTTCGGGTGCTCGCACTTGGCATGTGGACGTTGGGCATCGTGGCGTTCAACGCCCGTGTCCAGTTCAATTTTCTCGATCATCGTTTGCTCAGCGCAGCCTATTGGCTGGGCGGCTTTGGGGTGTTGGCCATCATGTTGACGCGCAATCCCTTGAAGACGACGGCCGCCTTGCTGACCTTCCAGAACGGTTTTGAAGTGCTTTTTACGGCCCTCGAGCCAGGGCTGCTGTTGCTGGGTTTCCTGGGCACGGCGAACATCCTGACGGCCCTGGTAGGGGCTTATCTGACCGTCGTGCGCAACTTGCCTTATCTGGAACCGCTGCAAAACGTCCAGAGTTGGGACGTGCTTTCCTTGGAGCCAGCGGAACCAGCTCGACAGGAGGAGGAAACACGTTGACGCCGTTGGAGTTTCTTTCGCTGTGGACACCAGTCTGGCTTCCGCTGGCCATGGCGCCGCTGGTCTACTTGCTGAGGCGATTCGAGATTGTGGCCGCTCTCCTCACGGCGGCTGTACTGTTGTTCAGCAGTGTGTTGTTCTGGACACATCCTCCACCACCGGCGACCTTTTTGGGCCGCGTCCTCGTGCTGGAACGTGCCCCCCGTGTTTTGCTCATCGCGTTGGGATTTTGGATGGCCATAGGCGCTCTTTACGCGGCGCGCATTTCCCAAGGGTGGAGCCTGTTCCCTTTCTGGCTCCTGCTCTTCAGCCTCTTCAACGCGGCCTTTATGTTTCAAGAGTTCGTTATGCGGGTGGTGATTCTCAAAATCGCCTGGCTGGGGGCCATTCTGCTGGTTCAGAGTGGTACCACGGCCTCCACGCGCGCGGCTACTCGGCTCCTTATTGTGGCCGTGATAGCCTTACCACCACTCCTGGCCGCGGATCTGCTGGCAACGCGCATTCAGGCCGATTCCAGCTTGCTGGAGCTGGCCCCCCTGGCAGGCGTTGGGTTCGGCGTGGGGTTCAGCCTCCTTCTGGCTGTCGTCCCATTCCACGCCTGGCTGCCCCAGGTTGCCGAAGACGGTCCCCCACTCGTGGCTGCCTGGTTCGTGGCGGCCTTTGGAACCGCGTACCTGATGCTCTTGGTTGAGTTGGTGCGGGCTATGCCCTGGTTGCTTATAGAGGGGCGCGGGCTGGACATGCTTCGCGCCGCGGGTGTGTTGCTCATTGTGGGCGGTGGCGTGCTTGCTTTCGTGGAAACGCACCTGGGGCGAATGTGGGCGTACAGCGTTCTGGTGGACACGGGATACATTTTGCTGGCTATTCGATTCGGACCCTTCATCGGGATGGAAGCCGCTTGGCTAGCCATCATAGCGCGATTTGTGGCCCTGATCCTCAGCGGTGCGGCCCTGGCGACCATTCGCCACCGGGCTATGAGCCTTCACCTGGACGAGTTGCCTGGCAGCGCTTCGCGTGTTCCGCTTTCCTTTCTGGGGCTTCTTTCAGGCGGCCTCTCCTTTCTGGGCATCCCCCTCTCGCCAGGCTTCCCGGGCCACTGGATTGTGCTGCGCCAATTGTTTCCAGTTGAGGCTCGGCTGGGCGGAGCACTGTTGCTGGCTACCCTGCTGGGCACACTGGGGTACGTGCGGGCGCTGAACGCTGGACTTCAAACAGCCCCACCCGAACGGCTTGTAACCATCGAGGCAGAACCGATTTCAGTCACTGTGTTGTTGCTGCTTTTGGTCATCGTGGCCTCGCTGATCGGCCTGGCGCCGCAAGTCATCGCTCCCCTGGTACGCTTCATCGGTATGGGATAAGCTTCACTGCTGTCCCGTGTTTTTTTCGTTTCTTTGTCTTTTTTTTGTGCAATTTTTCGGTCAAAACAACTTGACGTGCTCCCCTCATCTGTGCTATGATTAGAATACCACTCGTGATCACGGGAACACGGGCGGGATAAAGGGCGTTTCCATAGCAAGCTGAAGTTAAACAACCCGGATCCGCGTCAGGAGGAATGTTATGAGTTGTCTGGTCCGACCAGGACGGTTGATTCTACTGTTTGCTGCTATGGCCGCAATGGTGGGGCTAGCGGCCTGTGAACGCAGCAAAGCCGACGTTGTGAAGGCGACTCCCACGTCAGAGATAACCACTGAACCGGACAGGGGTATTGCCGTTGGAACGTTACCAGAAGTGACGCCAACAGTTACCCCCACGGAAGAGGTCAGTCAGCTCCTCCCAACGCCGAAGCCACAGACGCCCCCACCTGCAACTACCACAGTCAGCGTTGCACCGACACAGACACCAGCACCAGTCGTTCCCCCCGCGGTTGTCGCCACACCGACGGCAACACCGGGAGCTGAGGGGGGCGATGGCGGTGCGAGCCTGCCGCGGGAGCCGCGCTACCACATCGTTCAACGCGGTGAGTGGGTGTACTCCATTGCCCGCCGTTATGGTGTTTCACCCGAGGCCATCATTCGGGCGAACAACCTCCGGCCTCCTAATTATATTATCGTTCCAGGACAACGGCTCATTATTCCCGAAGATGGAGGAGCCCCACCGCCGGCCGGTCGCGTACACGTCGTCAAGGCTGGAGAAACACTCTACAGCATCGCGGTCAGGTATGGAACCACAGTGGAGGCCATTAAGCGCGCCAACGGGCTGAGGAGCAACATCATCTACGTGGGACAGAGACTCATCATCCCGTCGGGTGGGGGTGGCGGAAGATGAACACCGCCAAGCCAGGGGCCAACACCCGTCGTTCGCCCGAACCGTACCGCTGAGAAGAGCGGTCACAAAAGGCGCCTGCTTTTGACAATCCGGCCACTTTGCGCCATAATGTGAGCACCTGTTCGCCTTATATGACCGAAGCCGGAGAAAGACCGACATGCGAGGTTTGCTTCTCCTGACGCGAAACCGATGCATCTGTATCAGGCGGGGGCGTTAGCCACCGCCTGATCTCGAATGGGACCTGTCGGACCTGAGGGCCGACAGCGGCTAACGCTCCCGCACACCACACCCGCCCAAGCGCGGGAGTGAAGCTGTGTTGGAGCGGCCCCTTCACATCGTGAAGGGGCAGGCTGATGAGAAGCCTCAAAGCCGCCGTCGGCCTTTTTGTATGTTCAGTTTATCAGGTGTGGGAGTGGCGGTTGGTCAAATCTCAGACAAAGGAGGGTGCAAATGTCCGACGTGAAGCCAATTGAAGAGCGAGGATACGTCCACCCAGAGGTACTGGTGAGCACTGACTGGGTTGCCGAACATCTGGACGACCCCAACGTGCGCATCGTCGAGAGTGACGAGGACGTCCTGCTCTACGATTTGGGCCACATTCCAGGCGCCGTCAAGGTGGACTGGTTTACCGACTTGCAACACCCCATCATCCGTGACTACATTGACGAGCGCGCCTTCGAACAGTTGATGAGTCGGTTGGGCATCAGCAACGACACAACAGTGGTCTTCTACGGCGACAAGAACAACTGGTGGGCCTGCTACGCTTTTTGGGCCTTTCAGCTCTTCGGACACACCAACGCCAAGGTCATGGACGGCGGTCGGCAGAAGTGGATTGACGAGGGACGTCCGCTGACGCGCGAGGTGCCCAGCTATCCGCCCACTAACTACAAAGTGCGGGCGCGCAATGAGGCCGAGATTCGGGCTTTCCGCGACTACGTGATGCAGTTCATCCAGCAGTCCGGCGCACAATTGGTAGACGTGCGTTCGCCGGCCGAATACACCGGCGAGAAGATTCACATGGAAGACTACCCACAAGAGGGCGCCCTGCGCGGCGGCCACATCCCTGGGGCTAAGAACATTCCTTGGGGACGAGCCGTTAACCCGGACGGCACGTTCAAGACGGCGGAAGAGTTGCGCGCCATCTACGTGGAGGAACAAGGGCTCGATCCGGAACAGGAAACCATCGCCTACTGCCGCATCGGTGAGCGCAGCAGCCACACCTGGTTCGTGCTCAAGTACCTGCTCGGATTCAAGAACGTGCGCAACTACGATGGCTCGTGGACCGAGTGGGGCAACTTGGTGCGGGCACCCATCGAGAAGCCGTAACAAGAAGTTGGACGGCACAGGGAAGGTGCGACGCACTTGCCAAGTGCGTCGCACCTTAAAAATAAAACGAGCAAGAGGTGAAGAAGCAATGGCTATCGTTTACGTACCAACTCCGTTGCGCCGCTTGACAGGCGGACAGGCCCGTGTAGAGGTGGAAGCCAACACAGTTGGCGAACTCATTGAGAAACTTGACGCCCAATTTCCTGGCGTCAAAGCCCGTCTGCTGGAAGCCGACAGCGGCGAAATCAAGCGGTTCATCAACGTCTTCGTCAACGGCGAGGAGATTCGCTCGCTCCAAGGCGTTGACACACCCTTGGACGAGAACGCCGAAGTCAGCATTATTCCTGCCATGGCAGGCGGCCGATAGTTGGCTCTCCGCTGTGGTGGGGGAACGAGAACAGTAAAGCGAGGTGAGTGTGATGGCCCGACGCATGACCAGAGACGAGCTTCTGGCGTATGTGAAGTCCCAAATCAAAGAGATTGACATTAAGACCTTGAAGGAATGGGTCGAAAGCGGCCGTCCGGTGCGGATCGTGGACATCCGCGAGCGGGATGAGTTCGAGCAGGGCTACATTCCCGGCTCCAAGTTCATTCCGCGCGGGCACTTGGAGTTCCAAATTGAAGACTACGAGCCGGACCGGGATGCCCCCATCGTGCTCTACTGCGCTGGTGGCGTGCGCTCTGCGCTGGCAGCAAAAGCCCTTCAGGAGATGGGCTACCGCAACGTTTACTCCCTGGCCGGCGGGTTCTCGGCCTGGAAGCACGCCGGCTTGCCCTTTGAATTGCCCCGCAAGATGACCGACGAGCAGCGCATTCGCTACTCCCGCCACATGCTCATTCCCGAGGTGGGCGAGGAGGGGCAGTGGAAGCTGCTGGACGCCAAAGTGCTGCTCATCGGCGCTGGCGGACTGGGCTCACCAGCGGCTATGTACTTGGCGGCGGCCGGCGTGGGGACGCTTGGCATCGTGGACTACGACGTGGTGGACTTGAGCAACCTCCAACGCCAGATTTTGCACGGCGTGGAGGACATCGGGCGGCCCAAGGTGGAATCGGCGCGGGAGACCTTGGCCTCCATCAACCCGGACGTGAAGGTGGTGGCTTACAACACGCCCCTCAACAGCGAAAACGTGATGGACATCATCAAGGACTACGACATCGTCGTGAACGGCTCGGACAACTTCCCCACGCGTTACCTGATCAACGATGCCTGTGTCATGGCGGGCAAGCCGCTGGTGGACGGTTCCATCTTCCAGTTCGAGGGGCAGGTGACGGTCTACAAGGCCGACGAAGGGCCCTGCTACCGCTGCCTCTTCCCGACGCCACCACCTCCGGGTGAAGTGCCTTCCTGCGCAGAAGGTGGTGTGCTGGGCGTGCTGCCTGGTGTGATCGGCTGCTTGCAGGCCGTGGAAACCATCAAGCTCATTCTGGGCGTGGGCCGTCCCCTGGTTGGACGCCTGCTGCTCTACGACGCTCTCAATGGCGAGTTCCACGAGGTGCGCCTCCGCAAGAACCGAAATTGCCCGGTCTGTGGCGAAACCCCGACGATTACCGAGCTCATTGACTACGAGGAATTCTGCGGCGTGCCGCTGCCACGACGGGAGGAGGAGCCAGCCCAGGCGGCACACGCCCTCGAGGTGGCTTAGAAATGAAGACGCTTGTAGACGCGCCCACGATTGATCACCGCGTTCACATCGTGCGCGAGCGGGTCGTCCGGCACGAGGCCCTCATCCACGGCCCCGTGAGCCTGCTCGACCGGGTGGGCAACACGCCCCTGCTGCGGCTCCACCGCCTGAGTGCCGACTTGCCGGCCGGCGTGGAGGTGTACGGCAAAGCCGAGTGGTTCAACCCGGGCGGTTCGGTCAAGGACCGCCCGGCCCTGCGCATTATCGAAGTGGCGGAGCAAAGGGGGCAACTCACGCCGGACAAAATCATTATTGACAGCACGTCTGGCAACACCGGCATTGCCTACGCCTGGATCGGAGCCCTCAAGGGGTATCGAGTGACGCTGGTCATGCCGGAGAACGTGAGCGAGGAGCGCAAGAAAATCCTGCGGGCCTTCGGAGCGGAGTTGATCTTCAGCGACCCGCTGGAGGGCTCGGACGGTGCCCTGCGACTCGTGCGCCAGATTGTGGCGGAGAACCCCGACCGGTATTTCTACGCCGACCAGTACAACAACCCGGAGAACTGGCGGGCCCACTTCCACACCACGGGGCCGGAAATCTGGGCTCAGACGCAGGGACGCATCACTCACCTGGTGGCCGGTGTGGGCACCAGCGGCACCCTGATGGGGACGGCGCGCTTTCTGCGCCAGATGAATCCGGACATTGCGGTGATTGCCGTCGAACCGGAAGACGAACTGGCCATTATTGAGGGCCTCAAACACATGGAGACGGCCATCGTGCCTGGAATCTACGACCCCGAAATCATAGACCGTACCGTGCACGTTTCCCCCGAACAGGCGTACCGCATGGCCCAGCGGTTGGCCCGCGAGGAAGGGTGGTTTGTGGGATTCAGTGCCGGGGCGGCCATGCACGTGGCCCTCGAAGTGGCGAGAT
The DNA here is from genome assembly GCA_015491235.1 of Ardenticatenaceae bacterium. Classification (GTDB taxonomy): domain Bacteria; phylum Chloroflexota; class Anaerolineae; order Ardenticatenales; family Ardenticatenaceae; genus WFWG01. The sequence goes on along the minus strand of WFWG01000301.1, from coordinate 13,968 downwards.
CACTTGAGGAGGGGGTGGTGGTTGCTATGCTCCCCGACAGCGGGACGAAGTACCTGAGCTTGTTACCACCAGCGTAATAATACCAATTGCCTTCTCGAAGGCCATGTTTCAATCCTGGTGTTCCCCCGAAAGCGTGGAACGACTCCAGCGGCTTGAGCAGAGATACGGCTCGGCGCCGCCGTAAGAGGAAGAAATTGTGGAGCACTGGGGTGGCTTTGCCGCCCCAGTGCTCCACAATATTGTATTGAGGATCGGAGCGCGGCGCGGTTCGGAGCTCAAGAGTCCCCGAACCGCGCTTTTTATTTCTCATAAAGCCGCTCGCGGATGGCCAAGACTTCCCGTCGAACCTGGTCGTTGGCCTCCACCGCTTCGGCGATCTTCTCGTACCCGTACAGCACCGTGGAGTGGTCCCGTCCTCCCAACGCCTCGCCAATCCGCACCAGCGAGGCGTCCGTCTCCTCCCGTGCCAGGTACATGGCCACCTGGCGGGCGTAGGCCACGCGCTTGCGGCGGCTGGAGCTCTGCAAATCTTCCACCGAAAGGCCGTAGAAGCTGGCCACTTCCTGGATTACGCGGTCGAGTTCCAGAGCAGGTGGGCGCTCCAGAATGTCGTGGAGGACCCGCTCGGCCAGTTCCACAGTCAGCGGTTGATGGCCGAACTGAGCGTAGGCTACCACGCGCGTCAGGGCCCCCTCCAGTTCCCGAATGTTGCTTTGCACCCGCTGGGCGATGAGACGGATGACCGCCTCAGGCACGTGGACCGGCTGGCCTTCGGCCTTGGCGTGCAGGATGGCAATGCGCGTCTCCAGGTCCGGCGGGGCGATGTCACACACCAGCCCCCCCTCGAAGCGGGAGCGCAGCCGTTCTTCCAGCAGGGGAATGGCTCGCGGGGGACGGTCGCTGCTGATCACAATTTGCTTGCTGGCGGCGTGCAGGGCGTTGAAGGTGTGGAAGAACTCCTCTTGAGTGCTCTCCTTGCCGGCCAGAAACTGAATGTCGTCAATCAGCAGCACGTCGGCACGGCGGTAGCGGGCCCGAAAGGCTTCTGTCTCCTGAGAGCGGATGGCCGCAATGAGTTCGTTTGTGAACCGCTCGGATGGAACGTAGACAGCCTGTATGTTTTTCTCCAGCACCTTGTGGGCAATGGCGTGGAGCAGGTGGGTCTTCCCAAGCCCGACCCCGCCGTAGATGAAGAGGGGGTTGTACGCCTGAGCAGGGCGTTCGGCCACGGCCAGCGCGGCCGCGTGGGCCAAGCGGTTGCTTGGTCCGACGATGAAGGTCTCGAACGTGTACCGCGCCTGAAGCGGATTTCCTACAGGCGGCTCGACGGTGCTTGGCAACGTGTCGGAGGGGACACGACCGAAGGGGAGGGGAGAAGGGCCAGAACCGTTGCCTGTCTTGCGCACCACGAACGTCACTTCTACCGGATGCCCCACGTGACGTTCCAAGGTCTCGCGGATAAGGGGCGACAGGCGGTTCTCCAACCATTCCACGGCGTAAGGGCTTGGGGTCCCGATGACGAACGTGTTCTCGTGGGCTTCGACCAACTCCGTTCCCTTCATCCACGTCTCGAACGTGGCCCGGGTCATCTGGAGTTGGATTTCGCCCAGAACGGCGTCCCACAGGCGTTTGAGGTTCGATGCGACTGCTTTCACGCCCCACCTCCTTGACGACTGCTGCCTCTACGCCACCTCGACAAGAACTTAAACGAAAAGGCAGCAACAAAAACTCCCCTAGCGACGGAACCGCTGGTGGCCGCCGTCGAGAGCATCCCCGCGCGATGTCGGCGATTGTGAGTGAGGGGCAGTAGCGGATATTAGTTTATGTTACGCTGCCTTCTTGTCGCTCGTTGTACCTCTGGCCGAAGAGGTAAAACTGGGCAGAGGAGTCAACACATGCTATATTGGGTGCCAATGTGGAGAGACAAACCGCCTTGGTGTGGGCACCATTTTAGCAAAGGCTAGCCTGTGAGGCAAGCTGTTCGCCCTTTCGCTCTTGGCCTCCCGATAGTAGTCACTACAATATGTAGGGGTATGGGTTTCAGTTTCCTACTAGATGTTGTGGCTCCCGAAAAGGCGATTTTGAGGTTGACATACTGAGAAAAAGTGGCGAGAATTTTAAGGTTCATGAAAGAACATGTATATCTAGGTCCCCCGGGTGCCAAGCTTGCGAAACGGTGGCGCTGGTTGATCCGCGTCATTGCGCTTACGGCGGTCGCCCTCGTTTTCGCCGCGAGCGGACAACCGGCACAGGCCGACCCCTTTGAGGAGAGCGGCTGGCCTTACCGAATGGTGTGGGATGCCCCTTTGCGGCTCCAGGTCGTGGACGCCGAAACGGGTGGCCCGCTTCCCGGCGCCCTCGTGGAGACGCCTTACGAGCGACGACAGGCTGACGCGCTGGGGCGGGTGTCGCTACTGCAGGGGTACGGGATGCCGCTTCGTGTTTCTTCACCGGGATATCAGCCGGTTGTACGTCAGGTCTCACCCATGCTCCAGGTTGTGCGCCTTTCGTCCGCCCGCCCACGTGTTCATGTGGTGGACGCCGAAACCGGGCTGCCGGTAGTCGGCGCGACCGTGGTCGTGGGAGAAACGTGGAGCCTGACCGACGAGCGGGGAATCGCTTTCCTACCCGCTTCTCCGCGTCCTCCGGTTCTGGTCAAGAAAGCTGCCTACCGCCGGAGCGTGCTGGAGACGTTTTCGGAAGTCGCGCTGGTACGCCTGAACCCCATCGAGGTGCGTGGGTTCTACCTGGCTTTTCGCTTTCTCAACGAACCCCCAAGCGTCCTGGAAGCCTATCTGGACCGCGCCGCTCAAGTGGGCCTCAACGCTGTGGTCGTTGACGCCAAAAGCGACCTTGGGGACCTGGCTTGGGAGAGCCAACATCCCGACGCGCGCATTAACGGCGTCAACGGGCGCGCGGCAATCCCGCTGGATGTATTCCTGCAAATGGCCCGCGAGCGCGGGTTTTACACCATCGCGCGGGTGGTCGTGTTCAAGGACAACCCACTGGCCGAGGCGCAGCCTGAGCGGGCCCTTCGCCGTGCTGATGGCTCTATCTGGCGGAATATTCAAGGAGTAGGGTGGGCCGACCCACGCCTGCCGGAGAATTGGGATTACAACATTGCTCTCATCCGCGAGCTGGCCTTCATGGGGTTCGACGAAATCAACCTGGACTACATCCGCTTTCCCTCGGACGGAAATGTCAAGACCATTGACTGGGGCGAGGAATTGACCGCCGAGAAGCGCAAGGAAACCCTCAGCCGCTTCCTGCAGGCGGCCTACGCGGCCATACGCCCTACGCCAGCCCTGCTCAGCGGCGACGTGTTTGGGCTGACGCCAGTGGTGTATCACTCGGACATGAATATCGGCCAGTTTATCGAAACGATGGCGCCCTACATGGACATCCTGTGCCCCATGACCTATCCGGCCACCTACATCCCTGGCAATATGGGGCTCGAAGACCCCCTTCGCCAGCCCTATGAGACAGTCTACTTGGCCAACAGGGCGGCCGTCCAACGGAGCGTGGCCCCCGTGCGCCCCTGGTTGCAGGCGTACTCCTGGGACGGCGTACTCTACGATGCTGACGAATTCCACGCCCAAATTCGTGCTGCCAGAGAAGCCGGAGCCATCGGGTGGACCTTCTGGAACGCCAGGGGAGAGTACGAGCTGCTTTTTAATGCCTTGGCAGAACAATGAAACGCCCCGGCAGCCGTTTCGCCACCGGGGTGTTTCAGGGCATCGCATCTGGAGGGCCAGATTAGAGAACAAGGTGAGCGCCGTGCTCACTCTTCGCTTTTCTTGTGAAACAGTTGGGGGGCCACCACCCACATGCCGAACATCACGGCGAACGAGACGACTCCCAACACGATCTCCATGTCATCCTCCTTCCTTGCGTTATTTTCGTGGGTTTTCGTGCGAGTAGAGGTTCCGACTTCCTACGCCCGACTGCCAGCCAGACCCAACTCCGGCCCCGCCGTTGAAGCGGACTCCTCGCCGTAAGCAGAGACGCCGTGCTCAGTTATGTCCAGCCCAGCCAACTCGTCCTCGCGGCTGACGCGCAGGCCCATGGTCTTGTCCAGCAGGGTGAAGAGCAACCAGCCGGTCACGCCTGCCCACACGAGCAGTGCCACCACGCTGATGAGCTGGACCACAAGCTGCCGCACGTCGCCCACGATCAAGCCGCTCACGCCGTAGGTGCCGTCGGCGAAGATGCCCACGGCGATGACCCCGAAGATACCAGCCGCACCGTGAACAGCTACGGCACCCACCGGATCGTCCACCTTCAGCTTGTACTCAATGAAGTGGGTGGCCCACAGCATGATGAGGCCGCCAATAGCCCCAATTACCACCGCCGCCCAAGGGGCCACGAACGCACACCCGGCTGTCACCGCCACCAACCCGGCCAGAATGCCGTTGCCCGTCACACCCAGGTCAACCCGGCCGGTGCGAATCAGCGTCACGTACATGGCCGCCACCCCGCCGGCGACGGCCGCCAGCGTTGTGTTCGTAGCAATGACCGAGATGCGCAACTCCGTGGCGGCCAGCGTGCTGCCCGCGTTGAACCCGAACCACCCGAAGAAGAGGATGAAGACGCCGAGAATCGCCAGCGTCATGTTGTGGCCCGGAATCGCCCGGGGACGGCCCTGCTCGTCGTACTTGCCAATGCGGGGCCCCAGCTTCCAAGCCCCGATGAGCGCCAGCACGCCGCCCACGGCGTGAACCACGCCCGATCCGGCGAAGTCTACGGCGCCCAGTTCACCCAGCCAACCGCCGCCCCACACCCAATGGCCGTAGATGGGGTAGATGACAGCGCTTACCAGGAAGGAGTAGGCCAGGTAGGTCGTGATTTTCGTGCGCTCGGCCATGGCGCCAGAGACGATGGTGGCAGCCGTAGCCGCAAAGACCATCTGGAAGAGCCAGTAGAGAATCGTGGTTACGTCATAGGCCTCGCCGCTGAGGAAGAAACCGGAGTAGCCGATGAAGGCGTTGCCCTTGTCCAGCCCGGAGGCAAGGGCCGAGCCGCCAAACATGATGGCAAACCCGAAGGCCCAGAACGCCAAAGCGGCCATACAGAAGTCCAGCACGTTCTTGGAGAGGATGTTGACGGCATTCTTTGCTCGCGTGAACCCTGCCTCAACCAGGGCAAAGCCGGCCTGCATGAAGAAGACCAGGAAAGCGGAGACCAGCACCCACACGAAATTAACCGGCGCCGTGGGGTCGGCCTCCAGTGTGGCCGCGCCCGAGGGATCAGGCCCTTGGGCCAGCGCTGGCGAAGAGAGGACAAGGAAAGCAAAAGCTGTGAGAAAAAGGATTTTGAGAATACCGCGCTTCATTTTCTCCTCCTGGTATGTTCTCACAAGCGTGTTGGGCATATTCTACAAATCGAGAATACACCCTAAAGCATACCAGAGGGAAGTTCCGCGTGCTACGGTGAAAGGTGCCAGAATGTGCCGCCCGATTTTTGTGCATGATGCCTAATTCTGTCGTGCACAAACGGGCTTCCCGGGGAGTCGAGGAGGGGAGAAGAACGGGGCCCCTGCAAATGTGCGAGGATGTCTACAATGTACGGCGTGCTACTTGTCTGACTCGCCCGGCGGGGAGTCCACCAGGCCCCACCGGACGGCAAGGGCGGCGGCCTGGGCTCTGTTCTCCACCCCCAGTTTTTCCAAAATGTGGTGCACGTGTGTTTTGACCGTGTGCTCGGAGATGTGCAACGCACGAGCGATCTCACGGTTGGTGGCCCCTTGGGCCAGCAGGCGAAGGATTTCATGCTCGCGAGGAGTGAGCCCAGCGGTACGTGGGGGAAACGCCTGCCGCTCGGTTGCCCGGAAGCCAGCCATCAGACGAGCCGTCATGGGCGGCGAAAGCACCGCCTCGCCCCGCGCGACACAGCGAATGGCTTCCACCAGGTCTTCCGCGTCCACGTTTTTGAGCAAGTAGCCACGTGCTCCAGCGCGCACGGCGTCGAACAGGTCCTCGTCGTCTTCCGAAACGGTCAACATCAGGATAGCCGTCTCGGGGCACTGCTGGAGAATAGCCCGCGTTGCTTCCGTGCCGCTCAGGCCCGGCATGTGCACGTCCATCAACACCACGTCCGGCTTCAGCGTGCATACCAGGTGGACAGCAGTTGGCCCGTCAGTGGCCTCGCCAACCACCTCGATGTCCGGCTCGTCCTGAAGCAGGCTTATAAGGCCCTGTCGGAAGAGGCGATGGTCGTCGGCCAGGAAGACGCGAATCATGGCTCTGGTTGATAGGTGAGTAACAAGTGTTCTTGGGGCACGTGGAGGGTGATCACAGTGCCACGGTTGAGCTCCGAACGCACTTGTAACGTTCCACCCAGTGCCTCAGCACGTTCCCGCATGATGTTCAGGCCAAAGTGCGTGTGGTCCGCCGCGACCTCATCAGGGTTGAACCCTTGCCCGTCGTCCTCGATGGCAACGGTCAGCCCACCAGGGCCATTGCGCACCCTCACGGTAGCTCGTTCGGCGTTGGCATGTTTCACAACGTTGTTCAGCCCTTCCTGCACAATGCGAAAGACATGGGCGGCAACAGTGGGCGGCAGGTCCAGATGAGGGTCGGAGAGGTCAAGGTGCAACGCCAGGGGGAAGCGCTCGGCCACGTGCTCGATGTAGGCCCGCAAGTTGTCCGCAAAGGGCCGATTGGGGTCGAAAGGAGCACGAAGCCCGCTGATGGCTGCTCGAGCCTGGGCGTACAAGTCCTGAATGATGGCTCGCATCTCGGCCAATTCGGCGGCGGTGTCCACCGGCCAGCCCTGGCGCAGTCGCCGCAGCGTTTGTTGAACTTTCAGGTGCAGATATCCCAGTCCCTGGGCCAGCCCGTCGTGAAGTTCGCGGGCCAGTCGGGCCCGCTCCTCCAGGATCGCGTAGCTTTCCAAGCGCTCGTAGAAGCGCACGTTCTGGACAATCAGGGCTGTTTGGCTGGCAATAGCGGAAAGCAAGCGCACCTGCCGCTCACTCAGGGCACGGGAGGAGGCCTGGGTGATGCACAGAACGCCTACTACGCTGTCCCCCACTGTCATGGGCACGGCCACGGCCGACGGCTTGCCACGTGGGCCGTCCAGTTCGGCAATGTGAACAGGCGCGCACCGTTCGGCCGCCAACTCGCCCAAAGCCTGGGCTGCTTCCAGGGTGAAATGCTCCGGCACCGTCACGCACACGCGGAACGGGCCGTTGGGGGCTTCTCGTAACAGGATGGCTCCACTGCTGGCCTCACAGGCGTCTACGGCGTCCTGCAGGATCTGGCGGAGCATCCCGTCCAAATCCAACTTGCGCCGCAGCGTGTGGTTCACGTGGTAGAGGGCTGTCAACTCGCGGTTGCGCAGGCGGGCCGCCTCAATGGCTGGCGCCGCTTCTGCCGCCATCGTGTTCAGAAGTTGCAGTGTGTCCGCTGGTGGGGGGACATCAGTGTCCAGGTACACGTTCAAGTAGCCGATTCGTTTGTCCCCGCGTCCCAAAGGCAGACAAAGCACAGAGCGCACCCCTTCCACCTCGGCAGCAGCCGCCGAGAAAGCTGGGCACCGGAAGGAAGAGGAGAAAGTTGCCCGCAATGTCTGACACGTGGTGCAGTGGCGATACCGCTCCTCTCCGGTTACCCGACGCCGGAGCATGTCCACAGTGGGTGGGGAGAATCCCCACGTCGCTTCCACCGTCACGGTGTTGCTGCGCTCGTTGATAAGCGTGAACACACACCCCACCACGCCGTTCAGCAGTTGGGCTGGGAACTCCACCACAATCTCGGCCAGACGCTCATCGGGAGCGGTAGCCAGGCGACGGCTAAAGGTGTACAGAGTAGCAAGCTGGTGCGCAACGCGGTTTTGGGTCTCCACACTGCGAGCAATCCACCTGAGCATCAGCAAGATGATAGTGGGGCCCACGAGCCCGTAGAAGGCCATTTGGCTCAGAAAGTGCCAGCCCCACGGCAGCGACCGGAGGAGCGTGTGCTCAAAAATCTGGTGAACCAGTACCGCAACGAAGGCCGCAACGGGCAAGATTCGCTGTAACAAGTAGATGCGCCGAGGAAGTCGGTTCATACGCGCGCGCCCGAATGTACGTGCCGCCATTCAGCCACCGTTGTTCCCACAGCACACATCTCGGGAGGACGAAAAGTTGGCAAAAATGAACGCTTGGCCACGAGGGAAACGGGAACTTACACTAACATCTTACTAGTCTCTGCTTCCTTTGACAAATAGGGCGAGATAGAAGCCGGAGATGCCCATGTTGTGCTAACGGAAAGCCAAAGCAGCCCCAGACGTGGCCGGCACTTTTACCACGTGTGGGGAGCGACTTTTCAATCGAAGGGACTACATCGTTCGATGTAGACCACGCGGGAATAGAATCAATAGTTTGGGGAATAGACAGTGAGGCCGATTCGAGGCTAAGATGATAAAAGAGCTTGCAGGGCTGATGGTCCGCCTGCCGTGTCGCAGAGAAAAATCAAAAGCTGGCCCTCGACAGGTCACAGTGGGGAGGAGATTATGCGACGCGATGCGCTTATTGTGTTCATCCTGTGGGTGCTTTTGACGGTAGTCGGTGAAGCCATTGTTATGGCCATAGACATCTATCCCCCTGTTGCCGCTGTAGAAGCCGAGCACATTGACCAAGCCGCGCGTACCCTCTTCATGCTGGCCACGCCGGTGTTCACCTTCGTCGTTGTCGTCATGCTCTACAGCATTTGGCGCTTCCGTGCGCGGGACGAGTCGGAAGAAGGTCCGGCAGTGTACATCCATCAGCCCTTCGCCGTTGGCTGGCTCGTGGTCACGTCGGCCTTGGCGGCTCTGCTCTTCTACAACCCCGGCTACGTGGGGTGGAAATTTCTTCAGCGCGATCCCACAGGTGACCTGGTTGTTCAGGTCGTCGCTGCCCAATGGCATTGGCACGTTACCTATCCCCAATATGACCTGACGGTCACGTCCAAGCCCATTGGGTTCGAGCGCATGGAGGAGAACGCCGAACTGGCCTTGCCTGCAGGCAAGCGGGTCAAGTTCGAGATCACCTCGGTAGACGTGATCCATTCCTTCTGGATTCCGGCCCTGCGCATGAAGGTGGATGCCGTGCCTGGCCTGGTCACCACCATGTACGCGACTGTGACCGAGCCCGGCTCCTACGAGGAAGATGCGGCCTTTCGTGTTCAGTGTGCCGAGTTGTGTGGTACCGGCCATCCCCGCATGAACATGCGCGTAACGGTGATGGAGCCGGAGGAGTTCGAGAAGTGGGTTGAGGAACAGAAGAAGATGATGGAAATGGGCGGCGGCATGGAAGAAGAGGGTGACCACTAGAACGAGAGTGGGGGCGCTGTTTTGTTGGGCGTCAGCCAACGCAGCCTCAAGCGAGTCGGACAAAAGTAGAGAAGGAGGTTAGTTATGCTCCCCGTCATTCGCGGCACTATTTGGGCTATTGTGGCGTTTCTCATCGGTGCGGTGCTGACGGCCATTGTGCGAGCCGCAATGGGACTGGCGCCGTGGGCCTTTGGGCCGGTGTTCACTGTGGGGTACTTCTTCGGATTTACCGGCTGGCTCTTGGGCGTGGGCGTGTGGGACACGTGGCTCCGCGAATACTTGGGCATGGAGCCGCGCCCCTTCAAGGCCGAAGGGTGGCGCCGCTACTTCGGCTTCAACACTGACCACAAGGTGATCGGTATCCAGTACGGCGTCACTTTTGTGTTTATGTTCCTGGCGGCCGGCTTGCTGGCCATGCTCATGCGCTTTGAGTTGATGCGCCCTGGCCGGGACATTATGGACTTCGCCGAGTACAACCGTATCATGAGCCTGCACGGTTTCATGATGATTCTGGTGGCCGTGACGGCAGTTCCCGGCATGTTTGGCAACTACTTCGTGCCCCTCATGATCGGCGCGGAGGACATGGCCTTCCCGCGCATGAACGCGCTCAGCTACTGGATCTGGCCGCCGGCCGCCTTCCTGCTCCTGCTGAGCCCCTTCTTCGGCGGCTGGGACACGGGCTGGACGGGTTACCCGCCCTTGGCCATTACGAACGCGGACGGCCAGTTGCTCTATAACCTGGCCTTCTTCACGGGCGGCCTCTCGTCCATCGTGGGTTCGGTGAACTTCTTGACGACCATCATCACCATGCGCGCCCCGGGCATGACGTGGGGCCGGGTGCCCATCTTCGTCTGGTCCATCTTCTTCACCTCCGTGATGTCGCTGACGGCTACTCAGTTCGTGGGCGTGGCCATGGTGATGAACCTGCTGGATCGCATTGCGAGCACGGCCTTCTTCGACCCGGTGCAAGGAGGTGTGCCGCTCGTCTACCAGCACATTTTCTGGTTCTACTCCCACCCGGCCGTCTACGTGATGATCTTGCCTTCCTTGGGCATTATGCTGGAGGTGCTGGCCCACTTCTCGCGGAAACCGCTCTTCGCCTACCGGTGGGCAGTGGCCGGCTTTGCCGGCATTACGGCGCTGAGTTTCACCGTCTGGGCCCACCACATGTTCACCAGCGGTATGCCCGAGGTGCTCCACGTGCCCTTTATGGCGACGACGGAAGCCATCTCGGTGCCCACGGGGTTGATCTTCCTCTCCGCGCTGGGCACCATCTGGCAGGGGAAGCTGCGCTTCAAGACGCCCATGCTCTTCGCCTTGGGGATGCTCTTCAACTTCCTCATCGGCGGCCTGACGGGCATCTTCAACTCGGACCTGCCGGTGGACATGCAACTGCATGACACCTTCTGGGTGGTGAGCCACTTCCACTACACCATTCTGGGCGGCGGCATCTTCGGCCTCTTTGCCGGCATCTATTACTGGTTCCCCAAGATGACGGGCCGCATGTATGACGAGCGGCTGGGGCGAATCCACTTCTGGCTGATGTTCGTCTTCTTCAACCTGACGTTCCTGCCGATGGCGTGGTTGGGCCTCAACGGCATGAACCGGCGCATTGGTGACTATCCGCCCCAGTTGGGAGGTGTCAACGCCTTCGTGAGCATGATGGCCTTTGTGCTGGGCGCGAGCTTCCTGATCTTCGTCTACAACATGGTGGTCTCTTGGGTGCGGGGTCATGTGGCCGAGGCCAACCCTTGGGGCGTGCGCACGCTGGAGTGGGCTACTTCCTCCCCGCCACCGGAGCACAATTTCCCCCACGTTCCCGAGGTGTTGGGTGGGCCGTATGACTACGGTGTGCCCGGTGCCGTCCACGCTCGGGTGTAAGGGGTTCACCGAAGCAGTGGTGGCGAGACTATAAAGGGAAACGTGAGCGAGGAGAGAGCGCTATGAGCAGCGAAGCAGCCGTGTACGAGGGCGGATACACTCGACTGCAGATCAACCGCATGGGCCTGTGGTTCTTCATCATCTCCGAAGCCTTCATGTTCCTGGCCTTGCACTCCTACCGTTTCCTGGCCCTGGGAACCGAAAAGCCGGAGGCCGTCAACGTGTTCTTGGGCGGTGTGCTCACCGTGATCCTGCTGGCCAGTAGCGTGACCGCTCACCAGGCCGAAAAGGCCATTGCCCGTGGCGACACGGCTGGCCTCCAGCGCGGGTTGATGGCCACGATGGGGTTGGGGGTGCTCTTCCTGTTGCTGGTGGCCTACGAGTGGGGCGTGGCTTTTGGCGAGTTTCCGCCCTCTACGCCCTTCGGTTCCATCTTCTACCTGACGACTGGCATGCACGCCCTGCACCTGCTCAGTGGCATCGGCGTTCTGGCGTTGGTCTACAAGGCGGCCAAGCGGGGCATCTTCACGGCCGAGTCCCACTGGGGTGTGCAAGGTGGCGTGCTCTACTGGCACTTTGTTGACGTGGTGTGGCTGAGTGTGTTCACGTCGCTCTACTTGCTCTGAGAGCTGACAGATAAATGAGGAGGGTGCGCACATGGAGCAACAACAGAAGCGCCCGGGACTTATCCTCACAGCGTTGCTGGTGGGCTTCGTCGTGCTGCTTGCCGCCATCATCTACGCCGACGATGTGGCGGCCGCTGTGCAGCGGCCCTTTGGTGCCCGCCCCGGTCCTGACGGCACAGTTGAGATCGTGCTGGACGACTTTTCCTTCACCCCCTCGGTCATTCGGGTCAAGGCAGGCCAGCGCGTGCGCCTGGTATTGCGCAACCAGGGAATGCACACCCATGAGTTCATGGTCGGGCGCCGTGTCTCCCTCGAGATGGGTGTTACTGAGCCACCCACACCTGACTTTTTCGAGGGCATTACCGACGTGAAGGTTGAAGTCTTGTCCGGCATGGCCATGCCTATGGGATTCGGTATGGACGAGATGGGCGGCATGGAAGAAGGCGGCATGGGCATGGGTGAAGGTGAAGAGATGGGCGGCATGGAAGAAGGTGGCATGGGCGAAGAGATGGGGGGCATGGAAGGAATGGCTGTCGTTTTGCCCGGCCCCGGCCCGCATGGAGAGGGAATGGTCATGGATGAAGAGCTTCACGGCAGCATGGTCATGATGGACCCGGCTGCCGTGGCAGTTATCGAGTTCACGGTGCCGGCCGACAAGGTGGGCACGTGGATAATTGGCTGCTTCCAAGAGGAGGGCCTTCACTTTGACAGCGGCATGCGCGGTATCCTGATCGTGGAACAATAACGCGAAGGAGAAGCGAACTGCTTGGCCTCTTCGGTCGGAGGCTGGTTGGTCCGTAGTCCTCGTTCCTCCGTGGCGGCGCCCGCATTCTGTGCTCCGCGGGCGCCTTTTTCTTTCCGCGAGCAGCTTGTCCCAAAGCGGGATCCCAAGCGGCCCGGGCATCGTCTGCGGCGGAGGTTTTGGCGGTTGCTTTCCTCTGTGACATCATGTAGTCCAACTCGTACTCGGCCACACAGATTCTCGTACAAGGCTGTGCGGCCCTTTGCAAACGGGGCGGGAGAATATACTCCTTTTCCTTTTACACCGGACAACCACACCGGAAACGGAGGCGAGATCGAACGATGTGGCAGGGCGTGGAGCGGAGCACGTGGGGACTGGTGATTCTGGTGTTGTTGGCGGCTGCGGCCTACACGCGAGGATGGTGGTTCCTGCGCAATCGCCGGCGGGGGCACCGGCTGGCTACTATCTGGCGCCTGGGCTGTGCCCTGGCAGGCACAGCCGCGCTGCTGGTAGCCCTGCTTCCTCCGGTGGCCACTTACGAGCAGCGCTCCTTCTTCGTCCACATGATTCAGCACGAAATGCTGATCGAGGTGGCGCCCACGTTCCTGTGGTTGGCTCAACCGATCTCCTTCTGGCTCTGGGGGCTTCCGGCACGCTGGCGGCGCACCGTGAGTCACAACCTTTTTGCGCCGCGCCAGCGGAAGCGGTGGCACAGGTTCACCGCTCCCAAGGTGCTCGTTCCTCTTTATCTGGCGACGGTGACTCTCTGGCACCTCCCCCCAGCTTACGACGCCGCACTGGAGCGCCCTTGGCTCCACAGCCTGGAACACCTTTCTCTCTTCGCCACGGCGATGGCCTTCTGGTGGCTGGTGACCGGAGCGGCGCCTCGCCTGCACCCGCGGGCAGGCTTTCAGTTGCCCATTCTCTACGTCGTGGCCGCCTATGTGCACAATGAGGTGTTGGGCGTGGGGCTTACCATACTCCGACAGCCCATCTACGCTTTCTACGACCGTGTTGTACCCCCGTGGGGCCTTTCGCCCATAGCCGACCAGTCCTTGGGTGGAGCCATAATGTGGATACCAGGAGAGTTCATCTACGCGATCACTATCATGGTTCTGCTCATGCGCCTGCTGGACGAAGGGGAACCGTTTCACGGCATTTTTGAGAGCTATCCACTCTCCGAAAAGCGGAGCGTAAACGTGGACACGTAGCCGAGTAACGCGCCTCCCAATAGCATCGTACCACAACCGTGCTCCCTTCCTGTTGAGATGGCACGCCTTTGCTGGCTGAATGCCGAGGGCTTCACTCTGCCAGAAGGCCCCTGGTCCCCCTCACAGAAGTCGTGCGGCGCCGCCATCCCGCCACCCACCCAAAAGGGTGTAGGGGCGCAGCCAACGCTGCGCCCCAGGGGGACACCCCCCACGC
>WFWG01000300.1 GCA_015491235.1 Ardenticatenaceae bacterium | reverse complement strand
CTTGCAGGCCGCCCTCGCCGGCCGGCTGGTGGAGCTCGAGGACAGCAACGGCCTCCTCTCCTTGCAATACCCGGGCTCGCTCACTCAGGTCGAGTCCTCCGTTGAGGAGGAAAGCAAGCTCGTCGGGTATACGCTCACCTCGCCTGACGAACAGGAGCAGTTACTTGTGGTCATCTCCGTCGAAAAGGAAACGCCCCTGAACGATGAGGAGTGGAAACAGGCGGTGTTGCCGAGCGCCCTCGTCTTCGCCGGCCTGACGGGCGAGGACGCCGTCGAGCAACAGTTCATCGAAGAGGACCGCTCGGTTTACATGGAGGTGGCCTCCGATGACACCTACGGCCTCTTCTTCGCCCAGGAAAAGAGCGGCGTGGTGGGCGCCCTTATCTGGGCGATGCCCCTGGAAACGTGGCAGAATCAGCGCCAGGATGTGGCCGGCAAGGTGGTCGGCTCCTTCGTGTGGAGCCCCTACACCGTCCGCCGCTTCTTCGGCGACATCCAGACCTACCGTGACCCGGCCGGCCTCTTCTCCCTCCCCATCCCGACTCACATGGAGCGGGTGGAGACGCTGGACGACTATCCCATGTACGGCCTGATGGCCAGGAGCGAGCAGACCGGCGAGCGCCTCCTCTTCCTCCTCTTCGACGCCAGCACCGACGAGCTGGACGACCTCTTCTTCGACACCATGAGCCAACTGGAGGTGGAGCTCTTCGGCCGGCCCGTGACCGCCGAGGCCGAGACCACCTACGACGCCCAGGACTTCCTGGTCACCTTCACCGCCCCCTTCGACTCGGCCGACGGGACCATCCGGGGCGTGGAGGCCATCTGGGAGCCGCAGCAGGGCGTGCGGGCCCTCTTCTTCTGGCTGGCTCCCGCCGAGGTCTTCGCGGGGGACTATGCCGGCGATGTGGTGGCGCCGCTCTTCTTCGACATCCGGTGGGACCCGGCCGGGGCCGCGGCCCGCTTTGCCGGCCAGGGGACGGCCCCCTCCAGCGCCGCGCCGACAGCCGTGGCCTCCCCCACGCCGTCGGCCAGCACCTCCCGGCCGGCCATCACCGCCGAAAACGCCGCCTCCCTCCGGCAACTCGGCCGGCTGAGCCTGGATGAGGGCGTCAACGACCTCGAGTGGGTCTCCGGGGACACCATGCTGGCCGTGGTGGCGGCGGATCGCCTCTCCTTCTACAACGACCGCCTGGAGCTGATCGGGCCGCCGCAGGAGATTCCCACGGTCCTGGTGGCCTTCTCGCCCGACGACCAGGTGGTCTACACCGTCTTCCAGGACGAGGCGGACCCGCTGGGCACGTACACCGTCGTGGCGCGCCCCCTCGACCGCCTCGACGCGCCCACCTGGAGCACGAAACTCTCCGGCCTGGCCGGCGTCTTCGACTTCGACGTGAGCCCTGACGGGCGCTGGCTGGCCGTGGCCGAGGGCAACGCCTCCGTGCACCTCCTGGACACCCAGACGGGCGAGGTGAAGGCCACCCTCAAGGTGCCCTACCAGGGCGCCCACGCCCCCCTCATCCTGGGGGTGGACTTCAGCCCGGACAGCACCATGCTGGGCGCGGTGGCCTACGGGGACATCTTCCACGTGTGGCGGGTGGCCGACGGCAGCGACGTGGCCCACGGACGGGAGTCCCTCTACTCGTCGAGCGCCTCGTTCCTCTTCGCCGCCAACGACCGCTTCTACGTGGGCGGCAACACGGCCGTCATCGAGCGGCGCACCGACGGCACCGAAGTGAGCCGCCTGCAAGTGGACGGGACGGCTTACCAGATGGCCCTCAGCGCCGACGGCTCCCTGCTGGTGATCGCCACGGGGGACGAGGTGCTCTTTGTCGAGCGGGGGACGGGCCAGGTCGTCCACCGCGTGGCCGGCACGGCGCCGGTGGCCTTCGCTGACGACGGCACCTCGCTGGCCGTCGCCGGCGGGGAGAAGCCCTCGCCAAAGGAGGTCCTCATCTTCGGCGTGCAACCGTAACATGACCGAAGGACGAGAGGAGGATGACAATGGTTACCCGCATGATCCGTGCTGCTCGTTTGGACGTGAACCTTTACGAAGAGGTAGAAGCCAACCCCTCGTTGACGCGGCAAGCAATTACCGTGGTCGTCATCATCGCACTGCTCAACGCGATTGGGAACATGGTCGGCATGCTGCTGGACGCGCGCCCTGTTGGCACCGCCGTGTATGTGGCGTTATCGAACGGCCTCTGGTCGCTGGTGGCCTTCTTCATCTGGGCGTGGCTGACGTACTTCGTCGGCACGCGCTTCTTCGACGGCACCGCCGACTACGGGGAACTGGTGCGCACGTTGGGGTACGCGTACACTCCCAACATCCTGGCCGTGGTCAGGTTCATCCCCTGCATCGGCAACCTTTTGTGGGTGATCGGCGCCCTCTGGTCACTGGTGGCGACCACGGTCGCCATTCGCCAGGCGCTCGACTTTACCACCGTGAAGGCCATCTTGACGGTTATCGTCGGGTTCATCGTGTACGTGGTCGGACTCGCCGCCATCGCCTACATTTACGTGAGCGTCTCGCCATCGTGAAGGAAACGCGAAAGAGCACAACTGCCATGTGTTCACCGAAATGGCTCGGCGCCGCCGCCCCACCTGCCCACCCAAT
>WFWG01000299.1 GCA_015491235.1 Ardenticatenaceae bacterium | reverse complement strand
GCGCCGAGCCATCTATTAATAAGGTTAACGATGCGTCAACGCGCGGAAACGCCCCGTTCCGCAGCGTGTTTCTGACCACGAAACGGGGCGCCTGTTGCAGGAGGCGGCTAAAAAATCCGCCCGTTACAGACCAAAGAACTCCCGGTTCTTCTGAATGAAATCTTTCCACTGGTCGGGCACATCTTCTTCGTAGAAGATGGCCTCCACAGGGCAGACCGGCTCGCACGCCCCACAGTCAATGCACTCTTCCGGGTGGATGTAGTACTGGTCCTCGCCTTCGTAGATGCAGTCCACGGGACACACTTCGACGCACGAGGCGTCCTTCACACCGATGCAGGGCTCGCAAATCACATACGCCATGTCATCACCCCCTTTACATTGATCGAGTTTCGGTCCAAATCCAATTGTGCACCACGGCCAATGTCAGCCAAGTGCTCCTCGAATGAGCCGGGCATTAACCACCAACCGCCGCCCCTCGGAGAAGGCCCGCTTACCGCAAAACTTCGAGAACAGCCTGTTTGATGTCCTCCTTGTCGGGCAGGGCAAGCTGTTCCAGGTCCCGGTTGTAAGGGAGTGGCACCGGTTTCGACGTAACGCGCCTGATGGGCGCGTCCAAGTAGTCGAAGGCGTGCTCGTAGATTTGAGCGGCCACTTCGGCGTCAATGCCGTACCCCAGCCACTGCTCCGTCGCCAGAACGGCCCGGTAGGTCTTCTTGAAACTGGCGATGATGGGCTTCAGGTCGAGCGGGCGCAGGGTGGCGATGTCAATAACCTCACACTCGATGCCCTCGCGGGCCAACTCGTCGGCGGCTTTCAAGGCCTCCTGGAGCATGCGGGAGTAAGCGATCACCGTAACGTCTCGGCCTGGCCGTTTCACCTCGCTCCTGCCGATGGGGAGTGTGAACTCCTCGTCGGGCACCTCGCCCCGCACCCGGTAGAGGTGGGTGTGCTCGATGAAAATAACTGGATCGGGGTCGCGAATGGCACTTTTGAGGAGGCCATAGGCATCCCTGGGCGTGCCAGGCATGATGACCTTCAGCCCTGGCACGTGGGCGAAGTAGTTTTCGAGCGTTTGGGAGTGAGTGGCCGAGAGCTGACCCCACCCGGCGGTGGTGCGCAACACCAGGGGGCACTCGAACTGCCCGCCGAACATGTAGCGCACCTTGGCCGCGTGGTTGACGATGGCGTCCAAGCTCAGCAGCGCAAAGTTGACAGTCATGATTTCGGCCACCGGGCGCAGGCCGTTCATGGCGGCGCCGACAGCCGCCCCGGCGATCACCATCTCGCTGATGGGCGTGTCACGCACGCGCTTCTCGCCGAATTCCTCCAGGAGGCCGCGCGTGACGGCATAGGTGCCGCCCCACACGCCGACCTCCTCGCCCATGATGAAGACGCGCTCGTCGCGGCGCATTTCTTCGATGAGCGCGCGGCGCACGGCTTCGCGGTATGTGATCTCAGCCATCTCCTTGCCCTCTTTGAAGTGTGGTGTGTTTTTCGGGTTACACTGGCAAGACGAACGGGTCACCAGCGGGCGGAGCTGCGTAGATGTCCTCGAAGAGCGCTTCCGGCGGCGGTGCTGGGCTCTCCGTGGCGAAGCGGACAGCGTCCCGGACTTCTTCTTCCACTTCAGCGTGGATGGCCTCCAGTTGTTCTGGCGTTACCCCGTAGTCGAAAAGAACGCGTTTGAGGCGCTCAATGGGATCCTGGTGCAACCACTCCTCCACTTCTGCTTTCGAGCGGTAACGTTCGGGATCGCCCATGGAGTGCCCCCGGTAGCGGTACGTCACGACCTCCACGAAATAGGGGCCGTTTCCGGCACGCACGTGTTCAGCGGCACGGCGGACGGCGGCGTACACCCCCAGCACGTCTTGGCCGTTCACCTGTTCGGCCGGCGTGTCGTATGCGCACGCTTTGCGGTAGATTTCGGTCACAGCCGAGGCCCGCTCGACGGCCGTGCCCATGCCGTATTGGTTGTTCTCACACACCCAGATGACCGGCAGCTTCCAGACGGCCGCCAAGTTCATGGACTCTAGAAAGTAGCCGTTGTTGGTGGCGCCGTCGCCGAAGAAGCAGATGGTGAGGCGGTCGTTTCCCTGGTATTGGTCGGCGAGGGCAATGCCGGTGGCCAAGGCCATCTGACCGCCGACGATGGCGTATCCCCCCCAAAAGCGCCGCTGGCCGTCGGCCAAGTGCATGGAACCGCCCTTGCCCCGGCTGCACCCCGTCACTTTACCGAAAAGTTCGGCCATGACGGCACGGGCGGGAATGCCGCGCGCCAAGGCATGACCGTGGTCACGGTAATGAACCACCACGTTGTCATCGGGACGCAGGGCGTTCAGGGCGCCCACGGCGACGGCTTCCTCACCAATGTAGAGATGTAAAAAGCCGCCAATGTACCCTCGCTGGTACGCGTTGGCGGCTTCTTCCTCGACCCGGCGAATCAAGACCATCTGGCGGTACCACTGCAACAACGTCTCCTGGTCGAGTGAGTTCAGAACACCTTCTTCTGCCTGTATCTGGCTCATATGCCCTCCTCACCGGTTCCTGTTTTCAGGCCACTGTGCGGCCCGCCACAGCGGCCGCGCTCTGCTCGTGGGCATGGTAGCTGCTGCGCACGAGCGGACCGCTTTCCACGTGTTTGAACCCCATCTCAAGGCCGATGCGCTTGAGTTCAGCGAACTCTTCCGGGCGCACGTAGCGCACGACGGGCAGGTGCCACGCGCTGGGGCGGAGATACTGACCAATTGTGAGAATGTCGCACTCCACCGCGCGCAGATCCTGCATAACCTGCATGACTTCCTCGACGGTTTCGCCCAGACCCACCATCAGGCCACTCTTGGTCAGCATGTGAGGCGGCCCCCAAGCCTTCGCCCGTCGCAGCAACTCCAAGCTCTGCTGGTAGCGGGCCTTGGGCCGCACGCGCCCGTAGAGGCGCGGCACGGTCTCGATGTTGTGGTTGAGAATGTCCGGTCCGGCCTCGATAACAGTGCGCAAGGCGTAAGGGTTGCCCTCGAAGTCCGGGATGAGCACTTCTACACCACAGTCGGGGGCATACTCCCGAATCTTACGTATGGTGAGCGCAAAGATCACGGCGCCCCCGTCTGGCAGGTCGTCCCGGTTGACGCTGGTGATAACAGCGTGCTTGAGGCCCAACGTCTGGACGGCGCGGGCACACCGTTCCGGCTCGTCCCAGTCGAGCGTCTGGGGTTTGCCCTTGGTCACGGCACAGAAGCGACAGCCGCGCGTGCAGATGGCTCCCAAGAGCATGAAAGTGGCCGTGCGGTGCTCCCAACACTCCCCAATGTTGGGACAGTGGGCCTCTTCACAGACGGTGTGCAGGCCGTTGGCTCGCATGAGGCGCACCAGAGCGCGGTAGTTGGGGCCTCCAGGGGCGCGCACCTTCAACCACGGTGGCTTGGGCCCCCGTCGGTTGGGGTCGGGCACGATTGGCGGTAATCCCTCGAAGAATTGGACGTTGATTTTTGAGGTCACGGGCCTCGCTCCTTTTCCATATCCAGCAGGCCATACCTGACCGAAAGCCGGAGACATTATAACCGTTTTGAATTCACTTTGTCAACAACAGTGTGACCGGTGATTGGTGAGAGGATGGAGAGGATTGCGGATATTTGACATAGACGGTTAACTTATGGTAGGCTTTTACAACAGCGAATGCTTAATCTACGCAGATACTGGGGGAAGTTATGTGGGACGAAATTGAAAAGCTGGCACACGACGTTTGGGAGCGACACAAGACACCGCTGGAACGGATGTACGACCGTTGGATGGGGGAAGGGATGTGGGAGCCAGGACCGCCACCGGTCACCTTCCGCATTTACGACCGGGAGACCGGTGAGCCTATTCCGTGCCACCTGTGCGGTTCCACGGACAAGTGGGTCGTGGAAGGGGACGAGGTGCGACGCATTGCTCGCGTCTTCGTCTGCGAGCATGAGCCCATCTGGGTCGGGCGTGGCATGATTCGCCAGATTTCCACGGTTCCGGTGCGCCGTGTGAGCCACTGCGAAGAGACCAGCCGCTTCGATCGGTGAGCGCACGTTTCGACCTGATTGCCGTTGACAAGTCGTGGGTGGATATCGTCCTGCGCCTGCCAACGTTGCCAGGCTACGACCAGAAGGTACAGGCTGAGCTCGTAGGACGCTATCCCGGCGGCATGGGCGGCAACGTGGTCTGTGCGGCCAGCCAGTTGGGGGTGCGCACAGGGCTGGTGAGTTGGATAGGTGACGATGAGGACGGCCAGCGGGTGCGAGAAGACTTGCAGCGCTTCGGCGTGGACACCACGCACGTGAGGGTGAACCCTGGGGCGAGTACCAACTTTACTGTCGTGCTGGTGGCCCCGTCAGGTGAAAAGGCACTCGTGATTGTGCCCACCACCTTCGACGTTCTGCACCTTGACGCCCCGATGGCGGCGTATCTCAGCAGTGCTCGCATTGTTTATTGCGCCGCGTATGACCTCGACCAACTGGCGCAGGTGGCCCGCGTTGTTCGTGCTGCTGGTGGGCTCGTAGCAACCGACCTGGAGCCAGTGACCGTTGGCGACGGTGAGACCTTGGCCCGCGCGTTGCGCTTGGTGGACATCGTTTTCCTCAACGTCGAAGCCCTGCACACGGACGACCCTGCCCAAAGTGCACGGGAACTGTGTACACAAGGGCCCCACGTCGTTGCCGTGACGATGGGCGCACGCGGAAGCTTGGCCTGTACTGCTGAGGAGTTGGTTTACCGCCCGGCGTTTTCGGTGCCTGTGGTGGACACAACGGGAGCCGGGGACTGCTTTGCGGCTGCTTTCCTGGTCGCACACCTGCGCGGTTGGCTCCTTTCCGAGGCGCTCGATTACGCTCAGGCGGCAGCGGCACTCTCCCTCCAGGCGTACGGCCCACGGGGACATCTGCCCACCGACGCGGAAGTGCGCTCGTTTCTGTCGGCGCAACGGGAGAGGCGTTGGGGGTGAGAAAATGGACCTGCAAGGGAAAGTCGCACTGGTGACAGGTGGGGCACGGCGGCTTGGCCGTGCGGTGGCGCTCAAGCTGGCCGAGGCCGGAGCCAACATCGCCCTCCACTATTACACCTCCGAGTGCGAGGCTGTGGCCACGGCTGAGGAGATTCGGCGCCGAGGCGTGGAGGTTGTTCTCATTCAGGGCAACTTAGCCAACGTGGCCGAGGCCGAGCGCGTGGTAGCCGAGACCGCCTCCGCCTGGGGGCGACTTGACGTGCTCATCAACAACGCTTCTGTCTTCTTCGAGACCCCCTTCGGCACGGTGACCGAGGAGCAGTGGAACCTGCTCTTCGACACGAACCTCAAAGGGCCCTTCTTCTGCGCTCAGCGGGCTGCCCCTGAGATGCGCAAATCAGGTGGAGGTGCCATCGTCAACTTTGCCGACACCGGCATCTACATTCACTGGCGCGGCTATTTGCCCTATCTCATGACCAAGGCCGCGATTGCCGAGATGACCTACGGGCTCGCCAAGGAGCTGGCGCCTGAAATCCGGGTGAATGCGGTAGCGCCGGGGCCAGTGTTGTTGCCGGATGGCCACACGCCAGAGGAGCGAGAACGATTTGCGCGTGACACGCTCTTACAGCGCATCGGCGGCGAAAACGCCATTGTGGACGCCGTGCTCTACTTGGTGCAAGCCGACTTCGTGACTGGCGTGATTTTGCCTGTGGACGGCGGGCAGCGCTGGAAGCGGGGTGGGTAAATCACGTTTCGGTTACTCGCGCCCCCCGGTTGTCAAAGGTCACCACGTCTACCCATCCCTTGCCGGCCAAGAACTCCTCGGCCAGCGCCGCCAACCGGCGAGCGTCTTCATCACCAGCGGCCAGGGCATACACAGCCGGCCCCCACGAACTTTGTCCGGCGCCAGCCGCTCCCCACTCCAAAAAAGCCTCAATGAGCGCGGCCGAGCGAGGATTGCCAAAGTGTCCACCCTGCACGGGAAGAAAGCTCTCGCCCACCAGGTGCTGGAGCCGTGTCAGCGCTGCCCCGAACTCTTCCAATCGTCTTTCCACAAGGGCCGGTAGAAGGGCCATCAGCACCAGGTGGGCAATGCGGGCTGCCAGTTCGGCCGGCGGGGAGAGGTGTTCGAAAGCCACCTCCTCTGCCCTCCCGCTCAGCCCGGAGTAGCCGTGGGGCACGGCGAGCACACATCGCCACTCGGATGGCATCTCGTAGCGGGCCAGCATCGGAGCGGGGGCGTCGCTGTCGAGGCGTCGCCCGCCTTCTACCACAAAGCCGCCCAGTGCAAAAGTCCACAGCCCCACAGCCGAACGTTTCCCACGCCCCACGAGGCAAGCCAGCGTGAACGGATCAGCCGGCTGTTCGTAAAGGGATGCTAACGCTCTGGCTACGGCCAGCCCAAGCTTTGTGCCCGAGCCCAGCCCTACGTGGGGCGGAATGGCCTGCTCAACGCGCACGTGAGCTCCTCCCTCGATGCCGGCCGCGCGCAAATAGCGCCGGGCGAAAGTCAAGGCTCGCTCCGCATAGGGGCCTTCGGCTGTGAGTTCCGGTTGTCGGTGCACTTCTACCACCACAGCCGGACGGGAAACGGCCACCCCCAGGCCAC
Source organism: Ardenticatenaceae bacterium (assembly GCA_015491235.1). Classification (GTDB taxonomy): domain Bacteria; phylum Chloroflexota; class Anaerolineae; order Ardenticatenales; family Ardenticatenaceae; genus WFWG01. The sequence continues at coordinate 7,185 of WFWG01000299.1, read as the reverse complement.
CGAAGCGGCGGCCCAACGTGGCGCCTATGTCGAACATGCCGAGGTGCAGTCGCGCCGGCGCCTCAACCCGTACCCTCATGTCAGGCCCAGCTCCTTCCGCACGTATGCCCTCAGCAGGTTCATGGCCTCGTGTTCGCGCTCGCCGCCGGTTTTGTCCACGAGAACTTGCAGGCGCTCGAACTCGGACAAAATGTGTTCCGGGGGGAGGAAGCGCGTGCGCGTGGCCAGGATGGCCGCTTCCAACACGGCGTGGCGGGCGCGGTTGAAGCCCAGAAACTCGCGGGCAAAGCCACGGTGGACCACACGGGTGGTGATACGGGCTCTCGCCTCTCGGTCGTCAATCGCTTCCACCACCACTTCGCGCCACGAACAGACGTCCTCCAGCACGACGCCCCGCACAGCCACCGCTGGCCTGGTGGGAAAGCGGGGATTGGAAATGGCGCTCTGGGCGAAGAAGAGCACGTTGTCCGTCAGGTTGACGACGGCTGCACCCGTGGCAACCAGGTTGCGGTATGTGGTGGTCTCCTTATAGGGCTTGATGACGATGATTTCCTCGCCCCACTCCACGCCCATAGGAGCGCAGTTGACCTGCCCCTCAGCGTCGAGGGTCGTCACCAGGCTTTCGATGATCATGGCTTTCCCCTGCGGCGGGCAGTCAAGCGTACACGCTTCTGCTTTTTGTGAGCCGAGGGCGTTTCGACGGTCAGGTAGCCCCAGCGCAACGGCTCGTCCTGGGTGTAGTTCTTGCCGAGTTGCAGCGCCAACTGGGCTTTGGTGAGCTCGTGTCCCAGGTAGAAGGCGTGGCTGGCCTCGTCAATTTCCAACTCGGCAAAGATGGCGTTGATGTCGGTGCCGAGCACGAAGTGGTCGGCGTTGAAGGCGTAGATGCGCTGGCCGTCAATAAAGATGCGCACGTTGGGGTCGGTAATCATGGCCTGCATTTCGCGCAATTCCTCTTCGCTGGCGTAGTGGAGGCGGCTGTCCTTCACGGTGATGAGCCGGTCGTCCAGCCGCTTGGGCGGCACGCCGTGAGTCACCGCATAGTGCATCAGGCGCCGGGCGATGTCCAGTTCGCGCACACTGCCCCGCGCCCAGGGCGCCACCTCGGTTGTCAGCACGAAGTTCACGTTGAGTTCCTGGGCAATCCCCATCAGCAGGGCGTTGATGCCTGTGGTGTCGGCGTCGGTCAGCTCGCTGAGGTGGTGTGTGCCCATCATGAGCTTCGCGTCCGGGTACCGCTCCCTGGTGCGGTGCAAATCGTAGAGCGAGCGGCTGAAGCCGAAACTGATGGGCTGCATGATGGGGTCGAGGATACAGTCTACCCCCCAGGACCAGAGTTGTTCGGCATTGTGCCAGAGCGTGGTCACGTCGCCGTCCGCGTCGGGGATGACCACCGGGGTGGCCCGCAACTGCCGGCCCAGCTCAAGGTTGCTCCCGTTGAGGCTGAGCACGTAGTCTGCGCCAGCCTCGTCGGCCTCCCGAATGAGGGTGGGGTCGAGCGTGTCCACGCTCACCGTGTACCCCGCCTCCTTGAGAAGCCGCACAGCGCGGGCCACGTTGCCAGGGGCTGTGCCTGGCGTGATGCCCAGGTCAATGATGTCAGCGCCGCTCTCCCGGTAGTAAGCTGCCCGTTGCAGAAGTGCCCCATCGTCCAGCCGCTGAGCATCCTGGATTTCGGCCACCAGCTTCACGCTGTAGGCGCCGTAGCCCTCACGGCGGCGCTCCTGCCCGAAGTAGAGGGGGATGTCCTGCAAGTCCTTCGGGCCTCGCTTGGCGGGCACCCCACACGCCCGCTCGATCTCCGCTAGGTCGCCCTCGCAGTATCCCGGAATCATAATCCAGTCACAATCGGGCGGAAGCTCAACCCGTCGCGGATGGTCAGGCGGCAGGGTAAAGTGACGTGCAATCCAAGAAGTCGTCATCAGTGCAGCCACCTGAATGGGCATCACGATGACTTCAGGGACGCAAGGGAGCGACGTCGTCTCCAGGAGGCGCCGCAGCGGCCGCTCGGCCAGGCGCCCGGTCAAGAAGGCAACCTTCTCTGGCATTCCGGCCCCTCATTTCTGCGGCTTGGGACCACTTTGCACGAACTTGTTGGGGGTACCGCCCTCGAACACGGAGTCCTTGGCTGGCCGCCAGAGGACCACTTCCTCGATTTTCTTGGCGAGCTCGAAGTCCTTGTCGGTGACGCCACCGGCCGAGTGCGTCTGCAGCTTGACCCACACCTTGGCCCAGGAAACAGCCAGGTCGGGATGGTGATAGGCCGCCTCAGCGAGGAAGCCAATCGTGTTGACGAGCATCATCGTGGTCTGCCAGCCGTCGGTGCGGTAAAAGCGCCGAATCCATCCGTCCTCGTAGTACCACTCCGGCAGTTCGCGCGCCAGCTTTTCCTGAATTTCTTCCTCTGTGTATACCTTCAGCTTCTGCCTGGCCATGCCGTCCTCACCTCCTTGTGTGTTTTTGGCTCTCTTGGGTCAGCAGATGCATAATACAATGAAAGATATGCAAAATGTTAGCAATAGTGATTGAACCTTTGTAATTCTTGGTAGTACTTATATCTCTGCGAAAGAATTTTGTTTATCACTTAATTTTTTGGGCGAAAGTGTGTTTTCTCGTTTGACGATCTTTTGTGTTGAAATTATAATAGGGGTGCTTGTCGGCGTCAATCTACATACAATTTAAATGAGGGAAGCAGGACTGGAGACCGTCCTGCTCCTGGTTCTTTTGCGCCTCTTTTTCCTTTTGCCGTGTCGCCTCTCCTGAATTATAATGCCCTCAAACGGACAGTGCCCCGAGGACGTTCATGCACTACGACATCGCCCTGAAGGAACTGCTGCGCCACTGCAGCCGCGCCATCCTGGAACACCTGGTGGGCCTGCCGGTGCAGGAGAGCGAACTGCTCCAGGTCCCCCAGGAGACCACCAGCGTGCGGCGCAGCGACTTCCCCCTGCGGGTGGTCACCGCCGACGGGGAGGAGTTGCTGGTGCTGGTGGAGCTGCAGGCCCGCTGGGAGCGCAAGTTGCCCCTGCGGCTGCTGGAGTACCGCGCCCGCCACATGCTGCGGGAGGGCCTCGACGCCCTCACGGTGGTGCTCCTGTTGCGGCCAGGCGGGCAAGTCCAGGAGGTCTACCAGGACCGGGAGGTGCGCTACCAGTATCGGGTGGTGCGGGTCTACGAGGCCGACGCGCGGGAGGTGGTGGAGCGCGGCCCAGTCTGTCTGCTGCCGCTGGTGCCGCTGATGCGGGGCGGGGCCGAACTGGCCGACGAGGCGGACCGGCGCATCTACGAGAGCGAGTTGGACCGGGCGACGCGGGCAGACATGCTGACGGTGATGGCCATCCTTGGCGGATTGGTCTCGGAGGAGCTTCCCCAAAAGCTGTTGATGCGCAGGAGGGACATCATGATCGAATCGGCAGCCTACGAACTCATCAAGGAAGAGGGGCGCGCTGAAGGACGTGCCGAGGGCCTGCGTGAGGGCTTGGAGAAAGGGCGTGCCGAAGGCCTGCGTGAGGGCCTGCTGGAAGGTATCCTGCTGGGATTGGAGTTGAAGTTTGGCGCCGAAGGGCTGCGGGCCTTCACAAGGGTGCGCGGCATCGAAGACGTGGGCGTTCTCGAAGTGTTGCACCGCGCCCTGCGGGACGTGGAGAGCGTGGAGGAATTCGAGCGCCTGGTGCAACAACTGGCTGAGTAAGGAAGCGGAAACTAGCTTGATGTACCGCGAATGAACAATGTCCATACGACTTTTGATAAGTGTGACAAGCGTCGAAGAAGCACAGGCCGCGCTCCAGGGCGGCGCTGACATTATTGACGTGAAGGACCCGGCGGAAGGAGCCTTGGGAGCCGCTTCTGTCGCCGTGTTGCGCGAGGTGTGCGCCCTCCTGCCGCCTGATCGCCCCAGCAGCGCGGCCTTGGGTGAGTCCACATCGTCAGCCGGGGCATTGGCCCTGGCGGCTTACGGGGCAGCCGCGCTGGGGGTTGCGTTTGTTAAAGTGGGCCTGCGCACAACCAACCCCGAAGAGGCGGTAGCCCTGTTGCGGGCTGTTCGCACCGGTGCCCACCTGGCCAACCCGGCGTGTGTGGTGGTAGCCGTGGGCTACGCCGACGCTGAGCGGGTGGAAGCCCTGCCCTGGTCCCAGCTTCCCGAAGTGGCTCGCGCGGCCCGCGTCGGCGGCTGTTTGATTGATACCGCCGTGAAAGACGGGCGCACGCTGTTCGATTATTGTGACGAGGCGGCCCTGGCGCGGTGGCTGGAAACGTGTCGTGGGGCTGGCCTGCTCTGTGCGCTGGCCGGCTCATTGGGCCCCTCCGACCTGCCAGTCTTGCGCCGGCTGCGCCCCGACGTGGTGGGCTTTCGGGGAGCCGCCTGCCGCGGCGACCGGGTTGGAGGGCGTGTGGACGCCGACCTAGTGGCGGCGTTGCGCGCTGGCCTGAAAGGCAACTGAAAACTTTCAACGTCACACGGTGTCGGGCGCTGAAGGCAGAACGCGCGTGCCCACCGTGCGGCCGGAGCGCAGCAGTTGAGCCAGTCGTTCCGGGCGGCGACCGTCCACGATCCAGCAGTCCACGTGCGCGGGGAGCGCGTGAACAAAGTAGGGGTCCACGATCTGGCTCCTCTCCAACTCGTGCCGGGAAACTTCTCCCGCCAAAAGGCAGGAGTTGTCCCCAACATGGCGGTACACCCCCGCGACTGCCTTGAGAAGCACCAGCAGCCGAACCCCCGTGTAGCTTGCCAGCCAGGCAGCCAGCGCGTCCGACGTTACCGCCCAGCTATGGGGCAGCGGGTCTTCCCGCAACAGCAGGGCCGAAGGCGCCAGGACGGCGACTTGTCTACAAGCGCTGGCTGTGGCGGCATTTTCCATGTCGCGCACCAGGCGGGCGTTGGGTATCACGTCGGCCAGCACGTAGGCGTACTGGTCCATAGCGAGAATGGCCATCCAGTGGGCGGCACTGTCACTGAGGCCAAAGCGGACGTCTACAGCCCGCACCTGGTCGGCAAAAGGGCCGCCGCCCGGGAAGAGAAGGAGCCGGTATTCTTGCGCCAGGGCTGCCCACCGGGGCGCACAAGAGCGCAGGATAGCCTCGTTGCACAGACTGCCACCGACTTTTACGATGGCGTCAAACATGGTGCTGCTCGGCGAGAAGGAAGGCCAGCGCGGCGGCCGGGGCAGCCACGCTGGCGGATTCTCCCAGGAGTTGGGCCAGGGAACGGCACTCCAGGCCCAACCGCTCGACAGCGGCCTTGGCGAGGAAAGCGCCCACGCCGGCCGTTACCACCGGCCCCTGAACGCCGCTCCCGGCCACGACCTGCGCCACGGCTTCGGCTATCCGGTGAACCTGAACCTCGGCCACGTGCCGGGCGATGAGCAGAATGTCCGCTTTCTCCAACATTTCCACGTCGGCACAGACCACCCGTGACAACCGCTCTGCGGCGAACTCGTGTGTGGCTGGACGACCGTCAGCCGTGGGGCTGGTGCACAATTCGGGCGTCAGGTGGCCCAACAGCAAGTGCACGTCCTGAGCGGTGGCGAACAACTCGGCGGCCACGGGACACCAGCGGCCCCACAGCGGGACGCGGTCCACAATGGCAAAGACGGGGGTTCGTAGCGCGCCGGTGTAGAGCAGTTCACCACGCACCAGGCGTTCGGGGTCGTTGCAGCCCTGGGCCACGACGTGGCCCTCTGCGATGGGAATGATGTCGGTCGTCGTGCTGCCGATGTCCACCAGCAAACAGGTGGGCACGTGGCGGGCAACGACAAGGGCTGTAGCCAGCCAATTGGCGGCAGCCACCAACAACGGCTCCCGGCGGGCCACTTCAGGCGGATGAAACCGCCCGTCAACGCCGAACACCAGCACGTGTGTGTCGGGAAGGGCAGCCTGCACCGCGTCGAGGACAAAGGCCACCCCTTCCCGCTTGGTGCGAAAAGCATCGGAAAGCTCGGCCGTCATGGTGACGCCCGCGCAGCAGGCCGGGCCAAGTTGGGCGGCCATCTCGGCCAGCACCTTGGGCAGTTCGTCCCGCTGCTGCCAGATGGGGAACGGGCGTTGTTGCACCTGCAGGCCCTCGGGCCCCAGCCAGGCGGCCTTGACGTTGGCACCGCCGATGTCCCAGCCCGCAACGGGAGTTTCGGGGTTGCGCGTGTTAAATTGTGGCGTAGAATAGTCGTGAGGAGGAGCCATGCAAGTCATCCCCGTGCTCGACTTGAAGGGTGGCAAGGCCGTTCACGCCGTGCGCGGCGAACGCGAACGGTATGCTCCGGTTGAGGGCGTCCTGGGCAGCGGCCACGACCCGGTGGCCTTGGCCCGTGCGTTCCGCGACCGGCTGGGTCTCCAGACGTGCTACGTGGCCGATTTGGACGCCATTGCCGGTCGCCAGGGAAACACAGACCTCTTGCGCGCCCTGGTCGGGCTGGGGCTCACCCTCTGGGTGGACGCCGGTGTCTCCCGCCCCGAACAGGCACAAGCATTGGCCCGCCTGGGGGTAGAAATGGTCATCGTCGGGACGGAAACGCTCCCGTCCGCGGACCACCTCCGGCAATTGGCGGCTGACTTCCCCCCCGATCGCTTGGTGCTCAGTGTGGACCGCAAGGGGGGCGCACTGCTGGCCCCGCCGGACATCAAGACGCCCCAACACGTGATGGCCCTGGCCGCTGAGCTTGGCATTCGGCGAGTCATCCTGCTGGACCTGGCACACGTGGGTGCCGCCGCCGGTCCTCCCCTGGACCTGCTCACCTCACTGCGGCCCCTCTTTCCGGACTTGGCCTTCTACGTGGGAGGCGGGGTGCGCCACTGCGCCGACTTGGACGCGCTGGCCCAGGCCGGCGCGGCAGGCGCACTGGTTGCCACCGCACTCCACCGAGGCACGCTTTTCAGTGATCAGTAAACAGTGATCAGTGTTACTGGTCACTGTTTACTGACTACTGATCACTGCTCACTGAATACTGACCACTGGTCACTGGCTAAAGCAGCTTGCCCGGCACGTCAATGGTCTGGCCGGTAATGCCGCTGGACTCGTCGGAGGCCAGGAAGACCACAGTGTTGGCGATTTCCTCGCGCTTGACCCACTTTGCCAAGTCCTCGGGCTTGGGCTTGATGGCCTCCACGTTGCTCTTGGTGTCCACCAAGCCAGGCGCCACAGCGTTCACGTTAATGTTGTGCTTGCGGCCTTCCAGGGCAAAAGTGCGGGTG
>WFWG01000298.1 GCA_015491235.1 Ardenticatenaceae bacterium | reverse complement strand
TTGACCCTGCGTAGCGGTGGGCTTTAGCCCGGCGCGTTCTTATACCAATTGGGCGTGGAAATGGTCGGAGCCTCGGAGGCGAGCGCATGAACGTGTGCGGCGCCGCACCACCTCATTCCGGGGGTGCAGGGGGGAACCCCCTGCCGGAGGGCGTGGGGGGTGTCCCCCCAGCAGGGCGCAGCGTGCTGCTGCGCCCCTACATCTTTTGGGTGGAGGGACGGGATGGCGGCGCCGCACCCCTCCTGTGAGCAGGCGACGTTACCAGACGCAATTGGTATAGATAGGGAAGAAGCTCGAAAAACCATCAAGCGGTGAGGGGGGCGCGATGAGCACCAGAATTGCCGTCTTCACAGCCGGCGGTGATGCGCCTGGGCTCAATGCGGTCATTCGGGCGGTCACGCGCACGGCCATTCTCAAGCACGGTTGGGAGGTGTACGGCATTCGCGACGGCTTGGACGGTGTGCTGTTGGATCGTCCCAACGGTGTCGAGCAACTCACCTTGGAGCGCGTGACCGACATCCTTCCATACGGTGGTACCATCCTGGGTACCGTCAACAAGATGGACCCACGGCTCTACGTGCGCGAAGGTGGACGTGTGATCGTCCAGGAGTGGGCCAAGAAGCGCCTGCTGGAGTGGGTGGAACAAAACAGCATTCGCGGCATCGTGGCCATTGGTGGCGATGGGACGATGAACATTAGCTACCAGCTCTTTGAGGCCGGCGTGCCCATCGTGGGCGTGCCGAAGACCATTGACAACGATCTCCTAGGCACCGACCAGACATTTGGCTTCGACTCGGCCATTGACGTGGCTACCGACGCGCTGGATCGCCTGCGCACCACCGCAAAAAGCCTTAAGCGGGTAATGATCCTCGAAGTCATGGGGCGAAACGCGGGGTGGATTGCCCTGCACGCTGGCATTGCTGGTGGAGCCCACGTGATCCTCATCCCTGAAATCCCCTTCCGGTTGGAGGCTGTCTGCCAGGCGCTGCACCACCGCTGGAAGCGGGGCTCCCAGTACGCCCTGGTGGTGGTAGCCGAGGCCGCTCATCCGGTAGGAGGAGAGCCCATCTACCACGAGATTGGAGGCACGAGGCGCTTGGGCGGCGTGGGAGAATGGCTGGCTCGTCGCATCCACGCGGAGTGTGGCTACGAAGCCCGCGCTCTCGTGCTCGGCCACTTGCAGCGGGGCGGCTCGCCCAGCGCCTTCGACCGCATTCTCGCCACGCAGTACGGCGTGGCGGCCGTGGGCTGCGTGGCCGAAGGGACATTTGGCGTCATCGTGGGGTTGCGCGGGGATCGCATCCAGACGGTGCCCATGGCAGACGTAGTGGGCCGCCAGAAACTTGTGGCTCCCGACCACCCGCTGGTGAAAACGGGGCGGGACTTGGGTATCTCCTTTGGCGATGAGCCCGTGTAGCTCGTTCGCTATCGCTCCCCAGCCGACCGCACGGCGAACGTCACCTCGAAGGCGGCTGAAACCTCATTTGGGTTGCGGGAGGCCGCCTCCGAACGGGAGACATCGAGTTCTCGAACGGCAACGACCCCGGCGATCTCCAGGCCCGCCAGCTCGGCGATTTCTCGCGCCTTCGCATACGCCCGCTCGAGCGCCAGGCGGCGGACCTGGCGCTCAGCCCGCTCACGCCGTGCCCTGGAGGCGTGCAACTCCACGGCCAGAATCCGTTCCGCCCCGGCCCCGGTCGCGGCGGCCAGCGCTTCACTCAGGCGCTCCTCGTTCTCCACGGGGAACCGCAGCCGTTGCACGACGATCGTCACCGTCCGCCCCTGCGGTGGCGGCTGGCGGATCCCCTGACGGCCCTCGGCCGGTCGGGTGAAGACTTCAAAGCCTACGCGCCGGACTTCCGTGGGTTCCACTCCAGCGCGAGCCAGCGCCCTCAGCACGTCCTCGGCCGTGGCCAGGTTCTCCTCGAAGGCGTCTACGGGCGTCGGAGCGGCGGTCTCAACGGCGATCTCAACCTCGAAAAAGTCGGGGGCCACGCTCAGCGTCGCCGAACCAATGGTGGTCAAGCGACGCTCATCTGTCGGCGGCAGGACTGGAAGGGGTGTGATGCGTTCACCTGGCCGCGCCGGCGTGGTCGTGGGCGAGGGCGAGACAGGAGCGGTAACAGGGGGCACCACCGTGCCGGTTGGCGAAACGGTCACAGTGGCCGTAATGACCGCTGGGGGCGTTGCCGTCAACGTCAATGTGGGTGTGGGTGAAAGCTCCCCGGTTGGCGTGGGCATTGGCGTGCGCGTGGGCCGAAAGGTGGGCGTGGCCTGGCGCAGCGGCGCGGCCGTGACCGGAGAGAGCCAACGGTTCAAAAGCGGAACGCCTGCCCACATCAGGATCAGCAGAAACAACGTCGCCAGCACGGGGAGCCAGGATCGTCTCATCGCTCTCCCTCCTCATTTACATACAGTACAGGACGTACCAGGCCCCTGGCAAAACCTTCTGCCCAAGGCAACCGCGCACCTCCCGGTTCAGCGCACGTAAATGCCCAGCAGGGCCGACGCGAACACGATGACGCTGATGTACCCGTTGACGGTGAAAAAGGCCACGTCCACCTTGCTCAGGTCGTGAGGCTTGACGAGGGAGTTCTCGTAAGCCAGCAACCCCACCGCTGCCAGCCATCCTACCCAGTAGGGCCAGCCCAACCCCATGATTATTCCCACCAAGGCCAAACAGATGGCCGTGACCACGTGGTTGAGGGCGGCCAGGCGCAGGGCAGCGGCGATCCCAAAGCGGACTGGCACCGAATACAGGCGCTCTTGGCGGTCGAACTCGTAGTCCTGGCAAGCGTAGATGAGGTCGAACCCGGCGATCCAGGTGGTGACGGCCAGCCAGAGCAGCCAGGCCGGCAGGTCGAGGCTGGCCCGCACGGCTGCCCAAGCACCGGCCGCGGCCGCCCCGTCGGTGACGCCCAAAATCCAGTGACTGAGCCAGGTGAAGCGCTTGGTGTAGGAGTAGCCCACCAGGAAGAGCACGGCCAGGGGGGCCAGCTTGAGCACGAACGTGTTGAGCATGGCCGCGGCCAGGAAGAAGACGACCAGTGAGAGGCCAGCGATGGCCCACACCGTGCGCGGCGCGATGAGGCCGCGTGGAATGGGGCGGTTGGCCGTGCGCGGGTTGCGGGCGTCAATGTCGGCGTCGGCCACGCGGTTGACGCTCATGGCGAGCGTGCGAGCGCTCACCATCGCCACGGTGATCCAGAAGAACGTCCTCCACGGCGGCCACCCACCGGCTGCCAGCACCATGCCCAAGTAGGCGAAGGGCAGGGCGAAAATGGTGTGCTCGAATTTGATCATCTCCAGGAAAATGCGCACCTGGTTTATGGGAGAAAACGGTCGCGTTTTCATGCCCTCCACTTCCCAAGGTTCCCTTCCCAACAAAGACCGGCCCTTCGGGGGGCAAGTATACCACGGCAAGAAGGGAAGGCAAGGCCACGCCTTGACAGCGTTTGACAGCCTTGCTTTTCGGGGTACCCTTCGCCTGGAGGAAGGCGTGCGGACTTGAACCAGGGAGGGAAGCCACCATGCCTCAACCGCTCACGGAGAGCATTCTGTCAACCGACTTTTACCAAATTACGATGGCACAAGTTTACTACCGCTTGGGCATTCACGAGCGCCCGGCCCTCTTCGACCACTTCTTCCGGCAATACCCCGAGTACGACGGCCATCAGGCCGGCTACTGCGTCAACGCTGGCCTGGAGCCCTTCGTGGAGTGGATGCGCTCCGTGCGCTTCGAGCCCGAGCACATCGAACTCCTGCGCCACATGAAGGGACGCACCGGCCGGCCACTCTTCCAGGAGGATTTCCTGAAGTGGCTTGAGCGCCACGGCTCCTTCGAGTCGCTCACCCTGCGGGCGATTCCCGAGGGGCGCGTGGTGCATCCCCAGGTTCCCCTGACGACGGTGGAGGGGCCACTGGCGATGGCCCAGATTCTGGAGACCCCCCTGCTCAACCAACTCAACTACGCCACGCTGATCGCCACCAAGGCGGCCCGCGTTCGCTACAGCGCCAACTCGTCGCTGGTGCTCGAGTTTGGCCTGCGCCGGGCCCAGGACCGGGGCGGTCACGCTGGCGCGCGAGCCGCGCTCATTGGGGGCGCCAACTTCACTTCCAACGTGGCGGCCTCCTTTGCGCTCGGTTTGCCGCCCAAGGGCACCCACGCCCACAGCCTCGTCCAGGTGGCTATGGCGCTGGGATTGGGCGAGTTGGGCGCCTTCGAGGCCTACGCCGAAATCTATCCCGACGACACCATCCTGCTCGTGGACACTGTTGACACGCTGGAGAGCGGCATTCCCAACGCCATCAAGGTCTTCGAGAAGCTGCGGGCGAAAGGGCACAAGCCGGTGGGCATTCGGCTCGACTCCGGCGACCTGGCCTACCTCAGCATTCAGGCAGCCCGCATGTTGGACGCGGCCGGCTTCGAGGATACCATCATCGTGCTCTCCAGCGAACTGGACGAACTGGTCATCTGGCAGATTATTACCCAGATTCGCCAGGAGGCGCCTCGCTACGGCGTGGACCCCGACCGCCTGATCAAGCGGCTGACCTTTGGCGTGGGCACGCGCCTCATCACCTCGTGGGGGTACCCGGCCCTGGGCGGCGTCTACAAACTGGTGGCTATAAAGGAGGGTGAGGAGTGGGTTCCGGCCATCAAGGTCTCCGAGTCGCCCATCAAGACGCCCAACCCCGGCAAAAAGAAGGTCTGGCGCCTCTACGACAGCCGCGGCAAGGCCACGGCCGACGTGATGGGCTTGGAGCACGAGGACCTCACACAGGTGGACCAGATCATCTTGCGCCACCCTTCAGAGCCGACCAAGTGGCGCCTCGTGCGCCGAGAGGACGTGGAAATCGAGCCGCTCCAGCAGTTGGTGCTGGACGAAGGGCGGCTGGTGTACGATTTTCCTGCGTTGGACGAGATTCGGGCCGCCTGCCAGCGAGACGTCGAGCGCCTGGACCCCGGTGTGCTGCGCCTCGTCAACCCTCACGTCTATCACGTCTCCCTCACGCCAGCCCTGTGGAACCTCAAGAAGGAGCTTATTCAGCGGGCGCGGGGACGGCCAGGAGGATAAGTGGGGAGCCAACACCTTTGCCGACTCCCTCAAAACCGGTTATAATCACGCCATGTGACGGTCAGGCCCCTAACGAGGTCTGGCAGACGATGGGCCAGCGCATACCAGCGCACTGGCAGATAGCCCAAGCAGCAAGCGGAGTCGCGTGTGCGAGCGCTTATCACCGGGATTAGCGGGTTTGCTGGCAGTTTCCTGGCTGAATACCTGCTCGAGCAGGGCTACGACGTGTGGGGCATTGTGCGACGAGGGCCGGGCCATGTGGCCCACTTGCAATCGCGCATCAGGCTCGTTCAGGCAGATGTGACGGACGCGGAGCGCGTTTGTGCCGTCTTCGAACAGGTGCGCCCCCAGCGCGTCTATCACCTGGCCGCCCAAAGTTTCGTGCCAGCCTCTTGGGACGACCCGTGGAGCACGCTGGAGGCCAACGTGCGCGGCCAGTTGAACGTTTTGCAGGCTGTGCTGCGCACTGACGTGTCGGCGCGCGTGCTGGTTGTCGGCTCCAACGAGGAGTACGGGCGGGTCTCCGACGATGATCTGCCCATACGGGAGGAGACGCCCTTCCGTCCCCAAAGCCCCTACGGGGTGAGCAAAATCGCCCAAGACATGTTGGGGCTGCAATACTGGCTGAGTTACGGCCTGCACGTGGTGCGCGTGCGCCCCTTCAACCACATCGGCCCTCGCCAAAGCCCTCACTTCGTGGCCGCCGCTTTTGCCCGCCAGATCGCCGAAGCGGAAGCTGGTCTCCGAGCACCGGTGCTCTATGTGGGCAACCTGGAAGCCCGCCGCGACTTTAGCGACGTGCGGGACGTGGTACGGGCGTATCACCTGCTGCTCGAGCACGGCACGCCGGGCGAGGTGTACAACGTCGGGCGTGGGCGGGCGTACAGCATTCAGGACTTGCTCGACACACTGCTCCGCTTCAGCCGTGTCTCCCTGACCGTGCAGCAGGACACGACGCGGCTGCGTCCCGCGGACGTGCCCGTTTCCTACGCCGACATCTCCAAAATCCGGGCCGCTGTGGGATGGCACCCGCTCATTCCCTTTGAACAGAGCGTGCGCGACGTGCTTGACTACTGGCGAGAACAGGTGCGCCGCCCCGATTACCAGCCCGAAGCTCGATAACCGACAGGAACTTCAGCGGGAGGAGGATTCCATGCCCAAAAAGCGCAAAACAGCCCTGATTACGGGCATTACCGGTCAGGATGGCTCATACCTGGCCGAGTTTTTGTTGGAACAGGGATACCGCGTGGTCGGCATGGTGCGGCGGACCAGCACCATTAACTTCGACCGCATCAAGCACATTCAGGACAAGATTGAGTTGGCCCAGGGTGACCTGCTCGACCAGATGTCGCTGGTGGACATTTTGAAAGAGTACCGCCCCGACGAGGTTTACAACCTGGCAGCCCAGAGCTTCGTGCCCACGTCGTGGAAGCAGCCAGTGCTGACCGGTGAGTTTACGGCTCTCGGCGTGACCCGACTGTTAGAAGCGATTCGACTCGTGAAACCGGATACCCGTTTCTATCAGGCTTCGAGCAGTGTGGATGGAAAAACGCCCGTGCTGGTGCGTTGCAATGGTGAGGTCAAGTTAATTGCCATCGAAGAACTGGTTCCCCCCGAGCACAAAGAGGATAATGTCCGCTTACCCCTTCAGGGTGTAGAAATCTTGTCCGTTGACGATCAGTATCGGGTGACATTTATGCCCGTGAGTCATGTAGTTCGACATCTCAAGGATCGCATCTACACGGTGAAGTACAAAGGTGGCGGGGAAATCAGGATCACCGGCGACCACTCGGTAATCGTTTTTGGTCCGGGTGGGGAGCTTGTCGAGAAGCGAGTGGATGAGTTGCAGGTCGGTGATTATCTAATTACGTACAACGGTAGCCACGTCGGTCAACTCATGCAGGCAGATGTCCCGACAAACTTGGATGTACGGCCCGAGTATCGCACACGGGTGAATGGGTATCGTGAAAAAGTCCCTGTCACGCCTGATCTCATGCGACTCCTGGGATATTACCTGGCGGAAGGGCACTGTGACCTGGAACCGTCACGGAGACTCTACATGGTCACGTTCACGTTCCATGTAAACGAAGTGGATCGTGCTCAGGACACGGTGAACATCGTGAAAAAGCTGTTTCCCGAGCTTACGGTGTCTGAAACCGCTGTGCCTGAGCGAAATATTCGTATGATTACCGTTTCGGGCAAGATGTTCGCCAGTTTGTGTGCGCAATTTGGCAAGACCGCGTTACAGAAACATCTGCCCGCCTGGATTTGGGAATTGGCGCCCCCATTGATTCATGAATTCATGAAGGGGTACTTGGGCGATGCACGGGTCACAGAACGAGAAATTGCTTACACGACCGGAAGTGAGCGCCTGGCACATGAACTTGTCTACCTCATGCGCAATGCCGGCCTGGGTTGTCGCCTGTACTCCCGGGTAAACCCTCCTCGTCTGAGTCCGCAGGGAACGGTCATTCCAGAAGCAACTGCCTATGACGTTAAGCTCAGTTCACGATATATGCGCCATTTGTTGGATGATGTCGAGCACGAAACGGACTGGCAGCAGAGTTCGCTGGAGTGCTTACCCAGCTTTCTCTTTCGGGAGGCAATGGAGGGAATTTGCTACCATCACATCAAGTACAAACCGCTGGTCTCAAAACAAAAGCTAAAACGCCTGATTCAAGAGTACAATCTAACCCTTCCCGAGCCGTTGGACAGACTGGTTCACAGCAACCTCGCGGTGGCGAAAATCACCGACATTCGCTGTGAACGCGGACGATTTCACGTCTACGATGTGTCCGTTCCCGAGGGGCAGCGCTTTTTCGGCGGAAACATTCCCATACTTTTGCACAATTCTGAGATGTTCGGCAAGGTGCGGGAAGTCCCCCAGAACGAAAAGACCCCCTTCTACCCGCGCAGCCCCTACGGCGTGGCGAAAGTCTATGGCCACTGGATTACGGTGAATTACCGTGAATCTTATGGCCTCTTTGCCGTCTCGGGCATTCTGTTCAATCACGAGTGCGTGACCGCCGAGACGCCAGTCATCGTGCGGCACAATGGTGTTGTGGACGTGGTGCCCATTGGGGACATTCGGCGCCCCAGGGAAAAGGGCGCTTCCAAGCAGACCTTCGACGTCAGCGACATGAATTTGGAGGTTTGGGACGGCGACCGGTTCGTGAAAGTGACCACCATCACGGCTACCCGCCACCACCCGGAGAAAGAAGACAAGGGGGTGACGATGGTGGTGGCCCGGCGAGGGGCCTTTGCGGCCACTTCTGACCATGTGGTCATCATGGAAGGAGGCGAGAAGCCTGTGCAAGAGATCGAAGAAGGCGACCGGGTAAGCCTGGTCGGCTTGCCCGAGCCGCCCGGCCTGGCTTCTGTGACTCCGGAAGAAGCGCTCCTCCTGGGAATGTTTGTGGCAGACGGCTCCGTCTACGAGAGCGAAGGGCACCTCAGAGCCCGCTTTACCAACAGAGACCCTGAGTTGCTGAAGATGTTTGCCGAACTCTGGCATAAAGTAACTCTGGGGTACACCACCGAAGGGCGCTCTACTTCAGGGTACACAGGAGAACGAGATGTGCCCTACCTCTCCTTGAACGGGGCTCCAGAATACGTCGCCTGGCTTTACAGGCATTGTTACACGTGTGACCGTCACAAGAAAATTCCGGCTCGTATCCTCAACGCGGATGTGGAAATATGGCGGGAGTTCCTGCGGGGCTACAATCTCTGTGACGGCCTCAAAGGTGGTTACGGTGACTATGAGTTTAAGAACTTCAAAACCAACTCCCCTGCTCTGGCTCTCGGACTCTGGTGGCTGGCCCAAAAAGCGCTGGGCCAGCCTTTGACCCTGAGTGTTGAAGAGCGAAATGGACGCTTCTATTACAGTTTGAACCTGCGTTCTCCGAACCCGGTCGGCGAGAAGGGACAACATCTGGCGAAGGCTCCCAACGAGGTCAAAAAGCGAATTCCACTGAAGTATGAAGGCTGGCTCTTCGACTTGGCCACCGAGAGTGGCACCTTTCACGCCGGTGTGGGCCAGTGCCACATCCACAACAGTCCCCGCCGGGGCTTGGAATTCGTCACCCACAAAATCACCTACGGCGCGGCGAAAATCAAAATGGGCCTCGCAGACGAATTGCGCCTGGGCAACCTCGAGGCTCGGCGCGACTGGGGCTACGCCAAGGACTACGTGCGCGCCATGTGGCTCATGCTCCAGCAGGACGAGCCCGAGGACTACGTGATTGCCACGGGCGAAACTCACAGCGTGCGCGAGTTTGCCCAACTGGCCTTCGACTACTTGGGCCTCAACTACGAGGACTACGTGGTGGTGGACCCGGCCTTCTTCCGCCCGGCCGAGGTGGACTTGCTGGTGGGCGACGCCTCGAAAGCACGGGAGAAGCTGGGCTGGGAGCCGGAGGTCTCGTTCGAGGAACTGGTGCGCATTATGGTGGAAGCCGACCTGGAAGCCCTCCGGCAGGGCATTCGGTACCCCGAACTGTACGAGACGACAAGCTCACGATGGCCGGCCAAGCTGGAAGGAGGTGACGACGATGAGTAAACCGATCAAGTTTGGCACGGACGGCTGGCGCGGCGTTATCGCTGACGACTTTACGTTCGACAACGTGCGTCGTGTCGCCCACGCTTTTGCCATGTTCCTCAAGGAGAGCGGTGACGCTTCCCGGGGCGTCGTTGTGGGCTACGATCACCGCTTTCACAGCGAGAACTTCGCGGCGGCCGTGGCCGAGGTGATGGCGGCTCACGACATTTACGTCTACCTGATGGCCGGCCCTATGCCCACACCAGTCGTCTCCCACGCTATCCTCGACATGGGGGCCGGGGGCGGCGTCAACATCACCGCCAGCCACAACCCACCCACCGACAACGGCTTCAAGATTCGCGCCGACTACGGCGGCGCCGTGGCCAGCGAAAAATTGCCCGACGTGGAGAAGTACATCCCGCCGGACGCCGAGGAAGTCCCTCGCGTTCCGCTGGACGAGGCCCTGGAGCGCAAACTGGTGGAGTACGTTGACCCCACTGAAACTTACACCGAGCGGGTGGCCCGCCTGGTGGACCTGGAAGCGCTGCGCGCCTTCCACGTGAAAATGGTGGCCGACCCCATGTGGGGTGTGGGCGCCAATTGGTTCCCGCGCCTTATCGGCGGCGGCAACGTGGAAGTCGTGCAGATTCACGCCGAGCGCAATCCCATCTTCCCCGAAATGAGCCGGCCGGAACCCATTCCGCCCAACATTGACGTGCTCCGCGAGCGGGTTCCTACCCTCGGCGCCGACGTGGGCATCGCCACCGACGGGGACGCCGACCGCGTGGGCATCGTGGCCGAAACGGGCCGTTTCGTCAACCAGCTTGAAGTCTTCTCCCTACTGGCCTACTACCTGCTGGAAGTGCGCGGCTGGCGAGGTCCCATCGTGAAGACCCTCAGTTCGTCCAGTATGCTCGACAAGTTGGGCGAACTTTACGGCGTGCCCGTTTACGAGACGGGTGTGGGCTTCAAGTACGTGGCCCCCAAAATGCTCGAAACCGACGCCATCATCGGCGGCGAGGAGAGCGGTGGCTACGCCTTTCGCGGCCACTTGCCCGAGCGGGACGGCCTTCTGGCCGGCCTGATGTTCCTCGACTTGATGCGCCAGACGGGCAAACGGCCCACGGAGTTGCTGGACACGCTCTTCGACCTGGTGGGGCCTCACTACTACGAGCGGTGGGACGTGCGCTACCCGGCCGAACGGCGCGAGGAAATTCGTGCCAACGTGGCCAACGCCCGCCCCTCCGAAATCGCCGGGTTCCCCGTGGAGCGCATTGACACCACTGACGGGTGGAAGTTCTACCTGGGCAACGGCGGCGGCTGGCTGCTCATCCGCTTCAGCGGCACCGAGCCGCTCATCCGCGTCTACACCGAGACAACGCGGGAGGAGAAGGTTGAAGAGATTTTGCGGGCAGGATTGGAACTGGCTGGTGTGGAAAAGTAAAACTGTTCAGGCAAGCAGCAGAGGAAAACACACATGACACAGGACAGGGTGCCTGGACTCCACATTCTAAGGCTGAAGAACTTCAAGGCTTTTGAGGAAGCAAACGTGGAACTAGCGCCCCTCACAGTGCTGCTGGGCGCCAACGGCACGGGCAAAAGCGCTATTCTTCACGCGCTTGTACTGCTCAAGCAAAGCTTGAGGGGTGGGGATTATCGCGTGCCGCTTACCTTTGGCGGGCCCCTGATTGATTTGGGAGGACTTCAAAATGTGCAATGGCAACACCAGTCCTCCAATGCGCTCTTCTTCCATTTGGCGTGGGACAACGGACATGCCGTCGCCTTTGAGGTCACATCCCGCCAGAAAGTAGGACTCGTCGTCAACCGGGGCGAATTTCGAGTGAAGGTAGACGGCCAAGAATATCACATCGAGTCCGACGACGTCGCAACACCGTGGTACTTCTCTTTTGACGTAACCGGGCCGACGGAGAAGAGACAGGCATTTTTGAACGTCAACGCCACGATTCGGGAATTCTTTGACGCGCTGCGCTACGTTGGACCGCTACGGCAACCCAGCCGAGAGTATCCGTTTTCCGGTGAAGCACCGGAGAGCGTCGGACCAGATGCTCAATATCTGATTCCATTTCTTCTTGCCCATTCCGAGATAACGGAACGAATTTCTGCTTGGCTGCGCAAACAAAAGTTGGCTGACGCATTAGAGGTGCGGGAGACAGCACGGGGAAGCGGACGGTGGGCTGTATATCTCGTGGAAAGCAAGAAACACAGGTGGCGTTGGAACCTGGTGGATACAGGATTTGGATACACACAATTGATACCAATGTTGGCCGAACTGTATGGCGCCCCACCGGGGGGGCTGGTTCTTGTCGAACAACCGGAACTCCACCTACACCCCCGCCTTGCTGTGGAAGTCGGTGACCTGTTGGCCGAGGCCGTCGAGGGAGGCAAGCGGCTGCTGGTTGAGACACACAGCGAACACTTGGTGCTACGTATTCGGCGCCGAATCGCTGACGGAAAGCTTTCGGCCGATCAAGTGGCCCTTTACTTCGTGGAGAGGTCACACAAAGGAGGGAGGTCTACCCTTAAACGCATTCCGCTCAACGAGTTGGGACAATTGGAACAGGGATGGCCGGATGATTTTTGGGGCGACAAGTATAAAGAGGCCCTTCAGCTTATGCGAGTACTCGCCGAACGTCAGGCAAAGGAGACTTCCTTTTGAAGCGGGTTGACGAAGATGCCCAAGCGGTGGCTCGTTGTGGACACGAACATTTTCCGGCTGACCGGCTTTGAAAAGGCAGGAGACGCCGATTTGCGACAGAGAACATACCGCGACAAAGGATTCGCAGCTATTGGGCTCTTGGAGAGAATAGTAAATCAATGTGAAGAATACGGACTGGCGCTCGACGAAGACGGCTTGATTATCGAGGAATACGAAGAGCAAATACCAGAAAATCTCTACGGATTCGAGTTACTCGTTCGAATGACCGAAATTCCGGGAAAAGTCCGCGTGTTCGCCCATAAGAATCCTCGGTGGCTCAATCAGATGAGCCAGGCTCACAAGCTGGACAAGCACGACCGGCGCTTTCTGGCAACGACTCTGGCAACGCCGGACAAAATACTCGTCTCTGAGGACGGGATTTTTCTGGATAACCGGGATTTTTTTGGCTAAGAAAGGTGTCCGCGTTTACGATGCCGAGGAGGCTGACGAAAGCCTATGAGGGCCGAGTTTCACCTGGTTGACACTCACCTCCACCTGGACTTCGACGCTTTCAACGCTGACCGCGACGCGGTGGTCGAGCAGGCCGTGGCAGCGGGTGTCACCAAGATGATCACCATCGGCATCAACCGGGAGACGTCACGGCGGGCCGTGGCGCTGGCCGAGCAGTACGAGGCCGTCTACG
>WFWG01000297.1 GCA_015491235.1 Ardenticatenaceae bacterium | reverse complement strand
GGGTATATCTTTTGCACGCGAAGCGCGCGAATGAGAAGCGTATTCTTTGTTTGTTTGGCTGGAAAGAAGCCTTTCTTTCTCTAGTTTTGTTGGCGGTTGCCCATGAGCGACTGTGCGGAAAATGTAGCCCCCAAGCGGACCTGGAAGACAACTTGGTTGCGCCAACGCACTGCTCTCCTGTGGCCCTTCCCGCGTTCCCTTGACGCGCGCCCGGTTCTGTGGACCCTTGTTGTGTTGGTGGTAATTGGGGTAGCCACGGGCCTCTGGCAGCACCTTTCCCAGCCCACATGGATGACTGTGCGCGTGAACGGAGTCCCCGTGGAAACGTACACGCGGGCGCGCACGGTGGGAGCCTGGCTGGCGGAACAGGGCATTGTTCTCCACCCGCAGGATGTGCTCTACCCGCCACCTGATACCCCACTGGAGCCCAACATGGACATCGCCCTGCGCCTGGCGCGTCGGGTCGTTCTGGTTGCGGACGGCGAACGCCGGGTGGTGTACACCCATGCCAAAACTGTCGAGGACCTTCTCCGCGAGGCGGGCATCACCTTGGGCCCCGAGGACGCTTTGCGCTTGAACGGCCAGCCAGCGCAACTGGACACCCCCCTGCCTCGCCTCGAACAGGCCGACCGGCGTGCTCGCGGCGTTCTCCAGGTGCAGCGGGCCGTGCCCATCACGGTGGACGACGACGGCGTGGTGATGACTGTTTACACCCGTGAGGAGACGTTGGGCACGGCCTTGCTGGCCGAAGGAATTCGTCTGTTCGAGGGCGACCAGGTGCGCCCCGAACTGTCCACGCGGGTGGCCCCTCACCTGCGGGTGACCATTCGCCGCTCCAAGCCGGCCACCTTCCGCTTCGACGGCCAGGTGGTGCGCACGCGCACCCGAGCTCGCACCGTTGGGGAGGCCCTGGCCGAACTGGGCGTGGAGGTGCGGCCCCTCGACCGCGTGGAACCCTCCCTCGACGCTCCCGTCACCGACAACGTGGAGGTGCGTGTGGTCCGTGTGGACCACGAGATCGTGGTGGAAACCGAAGAAATTCCCTTCGAGCGCCAACTGGTTCCCGATCCCAACCTGGAGCTGGACACGTTCGAGGTGCGCGTGCCAGGCGAACCCGGCATCCGAAAGCGTGAAATCTTGGTGGTTTACGAGGACGGCAAGGAAACACAGCGCACGGTCCAGCGGGAGTGGGTCGAAAAGGAGCCGGTTGACCGGATGGTAGCATACGGCACGAAGGTCGTCGTGCGCACGCTGCAAACGCCGGACGGCCCCGTCGAGTACTGGCGTCACTTCCGCATGTTGGCGACCAGCTACACGGCGGCCACCAGCGGCAAGAGCCGCGATCATCCCCTGTACGGCATCACGCGCACTGGGGTGCCGGCCGGGTACGGCGTGGTCGCCGTTGACCCGCGCGTGGTGCGGCTGTGGTCTCGCGTGTACGTGCCCGACTACGGCATAGCTTGCGCCTGCGACACGGGCGGCGCCATTCGCGGGATGCGCATTGACCTGGGATACGACGAGGACAACCTGAAGCTCTGGTATCGCTGGGTGGACGTGTACGTGCTCACGCCTGTTCCGCCGTCCGACCAGATTCGATACATCGTGCCCGGCATGCCCATTCCATAGTCGAAAGGTTGAAAAAAGAGCGGCACACGTTTTTCGCTTTTGAGCTTCGTCCCCTTCGTGCTATACTTCAACAGGAGTTCACCTTTCACAAAAGGATGGAGTATCCCATGAATCCGCGAACGTTCCGAAATGGGTTTGTCTGGTTGCTGATCATTGTGGCGGCGGTGGCGTTCTTCTACAATGCCTTTGGCGGCCAGGACACAACGCCGGCCGTCGGCATTCAGCGGGTGGCAGAAGAGGCTACTGCTGGCAACGTGAAGTCCATTACCGTGCGCGGCAACACCCTGGAAGTTGACCGCTTCCGGGGCAGCACCATCGTCACCCGCAAGGACCCCAACGTCACAGCCGTGGAAATGCTCCGCAACTTGGGCGTCCCCGAGGAGCGCCTGCGAGCCATCGAATGGCGGGTCGAAAATCAGTCCCAGTGGGGCGGTCTGATCCAGGCGATGGGCACGTTCCTCCCCCTGTTGCTCTTCGGCGGCCTGCTCTTGCTCATGCTGCGCCAGGCCCAGGGCTCCAACAACCAGGCCCTCTCCTTCGGCAAGAGCCGCGCCCGCATGTTCACCGGCGACAAGCCCACCGTGACGTTCAACGACGTGGCCGGCGTGGAAGAGGCCAAGGAAGAGCTTCAGGAAGTGGTGGAGTTCCTGCGTGAACCGGAGAAGTTCATGGCTCTGGGCGCCCGCATTCCCAAGGGCGTGCTCATGGTGGGGCCGCCGGGCACCGGCAAGACCCTGCTGGCCCGCGCCGTGGCCGGCGAGGCCGGCGTGCCCTTCTTCAGCATCTCTGGCTCCGAGTTCGTGGAGATGTTCGTGGGCGTGGGCGCCAGCCGCGTGCGCGACCTCTTCGACCAGGCCAAACGCCACAGCCCCTGCATCGTCTTCATTGACGAGATTGATGCCGTGGGCCGCCACCGTGGGGCCGGCCTGGGCGGCAGCCACGACGAGCG
>WFWG01000296.1 GCA_015491235.1 Ardenticatenaceae bacterium | reverse complement strand
TCCCAGCCCTACGCCCTCGTTCCCCTTCATCGTGCTCCGCCAAGGGCCCGACTTCAGCAAGGGGTGCAACGGCCACTACATCTACGGCTACATTTACGACCGGAACGGGAACCCACTCCCGGGCGTGCTGGTCCACGTCTTCGACTACTACGGCAACGACTTCGCGCCGGCCGTCTCGAAGGTGGACCCGCCGGGCTGGTATGACGTGCTCATCAGCGGCCAGCGCAACACGTGGGTGGTGGAGGTCGTGGACGAGGCGGGCAACCAGCTCAGCCCGCGCGTGGAGGTGTTGAACACGGGCAGGTTCGTGGAGGGGCAAGAGGCTTGCTGGCACCGGGTGGATTTCCAGCGGGTCCAATAAGAAGCCCTGACAGGTTTGGGAAACGGAAAACCTGTCAGGGCTTGAGGCCTTTTATCCCTTGACGAACTGGGAGACCTTCCGGCCACAGACCGCGCACTCGCCCACCAGGCGGCGGCGCCCCTTGGGGGTGGTCTCGTAGCGCACGTTGCGCACCGGCTGTTTGGCGCGGCAGCCAAGGCAGTAAACGCGCACTTCCGATGCCTCGTCCCCCTGAACCTCTTTGGCGGGGGAAGGGTACTCGCCAGCCCCGGCCTCACCGGCGGAGGCTTCCGCTGGGGGCTCCCCAGCAGGGGCTGCCGGCTGGGCCGGCTCCACGGGGACGACCTCCCGCCGGGGCGCAGGCTTCAACCCCTGTTCCGGGATCGGCTCGGGGGCCATGTGGGCCAGCCAGCGGGAGACCAGCCACCATCCCAGAGAAGCTCCGGCCACTACGATGGCAAACGTCCAGAGGCGACGGACCATGAGTGACTCCTTTGGTGTCGAACAGGTTACCCTCTCTTTCCATTCTAACTGACATCCAAATTTGGGCAACTCGCGAATTTCCCCTCTTGACACGAACTCAAAAATGGCATACAATAGGGACAACCTTGCACACGTGTGCAAAGCGGTCGCCGTTCCGCTTCACTCCGTCTTGCGGTCCAGGGGTGTGTCGGCTCGTAACCCTCTCGAGGAAATTCGGGCGCATGGCCAAGCGATCGGCTCGAACAGGCGAAACGGGCGTTTCCATCAAGGACATTGCCAGGGCGGCTGGCGTTTCCCACTCCACTGTTTCTCGCGCCCTGCGGGACAGTCCGCTGGTCAGCGAGGAAACGCGCGCCCGCATTCAAGCCTTGGCCCGCGAGATGGGCTACACACCCGACGCCATCGCCCAGAGCCTCCAGGCGGGCCGCACGTTCACCATCGGCGTGGTGGTCACCTCCATTGCCGACCCCTTCTTCGTGGACGTGGTGGACGGCGTGGAGCGCGTGGCCCGTCCCGCCGGCTTCAGCGTCTTCCTCAACTCGTCCCTCAACGATCCAGAGCAGGAGTTGCTCGTCATCGAAACCTTTCACCGCCGCCGCGTGGACGGGATCATTCTGGCCTCCTCCCGCATAGGCGTGGAACACGCCGAGCGGCTGGCCCAAATGGGCGTGCCCATCGTGCAGGTCAGCAGCCAGGCCGACACCGAGCAGGATTTCCTGCACTCCGTGGCCGTGGACGACCAAGCCGGTGCACGGTTAGCCGTGGAGCACCTGTTAGCCCTTGGCCACCGCCGCATCGGCTACATCGGCGTCACCAACCGCCCCCGCTCCAACCGCCGCCGCCTCCAGGGCTACCGCGAGGCGCTGCGCCAAGCTGGTGTTCAGCCCCAGGAGCAGTGGGTACACGTGGCCGAATTGCACGGCGTGACGCCGGACGGCGACGTGGAGGCTGGTCGTAAGCTCCTCCCGAAGCTGTGGGAGGCGGGCACCACGGCGGTCTTCTGTTACAACGACATGGTGGCGATTGGAGCGTTGCTGGCCTGTCACAACCTGGACATCCCGGTGCCGACGGCTTACAGCGTGGTGGGGTTCGACGACATTGCCCTCACCCGCTACGTCGTGCCACCGCTCACAACGGTGCACCAGCCCAAGCGCCGCATGGGCCAACTGGGCATGAAGATGCTCTTGCAGCTTCTGGACGGTGAGGAGGTGGAGCCCAGGCACCGCACCCTGGCTCCAGAACTGGTGGTTCGGGAGAGCACGGCCGCTCCCCCTGCCTGACGGCCAGGCGGGCGGCCACCGAAGGAGAAGGCACATGGCACGCCTCAACGTGGCAATTCTCGGCTTGGGCCGCATGGGAACGCTCTACCTGCGCCTGCTCCACTCGGCGCTGGCCCCCTACGCGCGCGTTCACGCCGTGGCCGATCCCAACATTGAAGAGCGGGGCGACGCACTGGCAGCCTACGACGTGCCCCACGTGTTGGCCGACCCCCTGGAGGCCGTTCACTTGCCCGGCCTGGACGCCGTGCTCATCACGTCGCCCACGTCCACCCACCTGAACCTCATCAAGGCGGCCGCCGACGCCGGCTTGCCCATCTTCTGCGAGAAACCCCTGGCCCTCACCCGCCAGGAGCACTTGGACGCCCTGGAGGCCGTCCAACGGGCAGGTGTCCCCCTCCAGGTGGGCTTCATGCGGCGCTTCGACGCTGCCTACCGCCGCGCTTTCCAGTTGATTGCCGACGGGCACATCGGCCAGCCCGTGCTCTTCAAGGCGGTCGGGCGTGATCCCGCCTGCCCGCCCCCTCGCTTCGCCGACCCCCGCAAGAGTGGCGGGCTCATATTGGACATGGGCATCCACGACTTCGACCTGGCCCGCTGGCTCATGGGGAGCGAGGTGGAGCGCGTCTCCGCCGAGGGGACGCTGATGGTCTGCGAGGAACTGGACGCCGTGGGCGACATTGACAACGCGGTGGTCAACCTGCGCTTCGCCAGCGGCGCCATCGGCAACGTGGAGGTGAGCCGCACGGCCTTCTACGGCTACGACATCTTCACCGAAGTGCTCGGAAGCGAGGGCAGCGTGCGCATCGGTCACCTGCAACGCGAACCCTTGCTGCTCCTCACCCGGCAGGGCGTGGCCTACGAGACGCTCTCCTCGTTCAACGAGCGCTTCGGGGATGCTTATGTCAATCAGTTGGCTCACTTTTTCGAGTGCGTGCGCGCCCAGCGTCAGCCCGAGGTGGGGGGCGAGGAGGCCTTGCGGGCCTTCGAGATTGGCTGGGCGGCCACCCAAGCCCTTTTGCACGGACAGGCTGTGTCGGTTATCGGTTATCGGTGATCGGTAAGCAGCGATCAGTGACAGGACTTACGCGATTGGATGTTCTGCTAACGGCAAAAGTAGAAAGAAAAGGGGTGGGGGGACACCCCCCATGCCCCCCGGCAGAACGCGCCGGGCTAAAGCCCACCGCTACGCAGGGT